>JAEUHV010000548.1 GCA_016794485.1 Planctomycetota bacterium | reverse complement strand
TGATCAAGGGCGGCCACCTCAAGGGCCGCATGCGCCTGGACCACGGCGACGGCAACTGGACCGAACTGCGCCTCGCCGCGGATGCCTACGACCAGGACATCCGCGACTACGAAGACGACGTCGGCGTGTTCACGCTGCGCTACCGTGAAGAGCTGTTCGACGGCACGGTGCAGCATTCGTGGCGGGCCGCCGCCGGGCACACGCTGACGATCGGCCTCGCCGCACGCAGTCTCACCGTCGAGAACTACCGCGTCTTCACCGACGTCGGCAACGAGTACAACGAGACCCGCGGCGACCTGTTCGCGGCATGGGACTGGGACCTGAGCGAACACGTCCGGCTCACGCTCGGCGGCAACCTCGGCTACCAGGACGGCGAGCGCGGCAGCGGCATCGACACGCAGCCAGACGTTCGCCTGGCCTGGACGCCCGCCGACGACTTCAGCGTGTGGACCGCGTTCTCGGCCAACCACGAACCCGACACCAAGATCCCCGACTCGGGCCTGCTCGTGCGGCGCAAGGCCAGCGAGTTGATGGCGTTCGAACTCGGCGTGCGCAAGCGGTTCGGTGAGAGCCTGCTGCTGCAACTCGATTCGTTCGTCTACCAGGTCGACGACCAGGTGAACGGCGAGACCACCGACCCAGGCTCCGGCGCCACGCTGTACGTCAGCGAGGGCAACACGGACGCATTCGGCGGTGAAGCCGTCGTCGCCTGGAACCCGGCCCCCGACGTGCGCGTGACCGGCTTCGTCGCGACGACCATCGCCAACTCGCAGAACTTCGACCCGACGGTGTTCGGCGACCAGGACACGATCGAAGGCCAGGTGCCGCGGCTGCGTGGCGGCGCGACCGTGGGCTTCGACCCGCTGCCCGGTCTCGAACTCGACGCCAACCTGCTCTACACGCAGCGCCGCGCCGGCATCCCGAAGTGGTGGCGGCTGGACCTGCGCCTCGGCTGGCAGGCCTGCGACAGCACGACGCTCGATCTGGTGGGACAGAACCTGACCACGCCCGACCACGCCGAGTACTTCTACGACGAAGAAGCGGAGCGCGGCGTCTACGTCATGGTCTCGCATCGATTCTGACCGCCTCTGCCCGAGCCATTCACGGGTCGTTGGCCCAACCTTGTTGCGACTGAGTCTCGTTAGCGTTATGACGAGACGATGCGCATCCCCACCGCCGTCCTCACGGGCCTGCTCGCCCTGACCTCTTCCCTCGACGCCGCACCGCAGGCGGAGGCCAGCCACTCCTCCCAGCCGACCCGAACGCTCCAGCCGCTGCCCTCGACCACGCTGCCGCAAGCGATCACGAGTTTCGGCGCATGCCGCAGCCATGGCTGCGTGTGGATCTACGGCGGCCACATCGGCCGCGAACACGTGCACAGCCGCGCCAACGTAGTCGGGACCTTCCTGCGCCTGGACGGAACGGAACCGAGCGACGTGCGGCTGTTGCCGCCGGGACCGGCGCTGCAGGGCACCGCGCTGGTGGCCGGCCCGGACGGCCGGATCTGGCGGGTCGGCGGCCTGTCGGCCCGCAACGAACCGGAGGCCGACGCCGACCTGCACTCGACGGCGTCCGTGGCCTGCTTCGACCCTGGGCTCGGCGTCTGGAACGAAGCCACGCCGCTGCCCGAACCGCGTTCGTCGCACGACGCCGTGGTGCTGGGCCACGACCTGTACGTGGTCGGTGGCTGGCACCTGCACGGCAGCGACGACGGCGATTGGCACGCGACCGCCTGGCGCGCCGACCTGCGCCACGCCCCGCTGCAGTGGCAACCGGTGGCTTCGCCCGCATTGCCACGCCGTGCCGCCGCCCTGGCCACGCTGGGTGAGCGCCTGGTGCTGCTCGGCGGCCTCGGCGAGCAAGGCATGCTCGACACCGTGGAAGTGTTCGACGTTGCGACCGGGACCTGGTCGGCCGGGCCGGCACTGCCGGGTTCGGGGTTCGGCACCGCAGCCACCGAACTCGACGGGGCCGTCTACGCGACGGTCGCCGACGGACGCCTCGTGCGCTGGGACGGCACGGGCCCCTGGTCGGTTCGCGCCCAGCTGGCGACGCCGCGGTTCTTCCATCGGTTGCTGCCGGCCGCCGCACCCGGTCGCCTGCTGGCCCTCGGCGGAGCCGGCCGCGGCGGCCACACCCGCACCACCGAGACCGTGCGGGTGCAGCCAGACGGCAGCCTCGCCTACGACGAATGGACGATCACCGCACCCGGAATGGCGGCGATGCGCCAGTCGTTCCTGCTGCGGGGCAACCAGCTGTGGGCGTTCGGCGGCAACCGCGGCGGCAAGGAGGCCCGCTTCGAAGGCGACCAGATCGGTGACGACGTCTGGCGCATCGACCTGTTGAACCGGACCGCCGAACGCGTCGCCACGATGCCGGCCAACGGCCAGTCGATGGCCGTCGCCGCAACCGGGCGCGATGGCTTCCTGTTCGGTGGGCTCGGCACCGAAGCGGTCGACGACGGCGGCGAGGTGCAGAGTCTGCGGCGCACATGGCGATGGGACGCGCAGGCGCGTCGCCTTGCGCCGTTCGCACCGCTGCCCGAACCGCGCACCCAGTGCCAGGCGCTGCACCACCGCGATCGTCTGTGGGTGTTCGGCGGCACCGACTTCGTGCCGGACGCCGCCGGAGGCCGACAACGCGGCGACGGCCGCGCGGTGTTCGTGTGCGACCCGGGCGCAACGGCCCCCGCGTTCGCCCTCGCCGAGTTGCGCCTGCCGCGCCCGCGCCGTTCGTTCGGCCTCGGGCGGCTCGGCGACGATGTGTTCCTGGTCGGCGGACTCGGGGAGGGCTTCGCCGCCGCCGGCCCGGCCGACGTGCTCGACTTCGCGACCGGCACGTGGCGGGAACTGCAGCTGCCCCTGCCCTGGGTTTCGCCGCAGGTGGCGACGATCGGCGACCGGCTCTACGTCGCCTGCGGCGGCACGATGGCCGGCCAACGGTTCACCGCGGATCGCGCGCTGTGGTCGTGGCGCGCCGACACCGGCTGGACGCAGATCGTGGCCGAGTTGCCGTTCGCCACGCGGAATGTGCACATGGTCGCGCTGCGCAACCGCCTGTTGTTCGTGGCCACCGACGGCGCGGACCGCGACCGCATCGTCGTGCGCACGATCGAGCCGGATGCGGCCGTCGTGGTCACCGAATCGGCGATGGGTCGCTGACGCGTGGAATCTCCGCGGCGATGACCCTGTCGTGACATATCGATACTGAGTCTCAATATCATCCAAGCCATGCACCAAGCACCTCCTGTCCGGCGCGTGTGCGCCGCCGTCCCCTTCCTCCTTCTGCTGGCCGCGGTCCCCGCGCAGACCGTCGACTGCCCGTCGTCGACGCTCGCCACGCCGCCGGTGACGACGTTCCCGTTCTACACCCCCGGGGCCGGCAGCACCGGCGCCACGGTGCGCTACCAGGCCCTGTGCCCGGACTCGTTCCTGGCCGGCCAGAACCTGACGGCCGGGCTGGTCACCAAGGTCGGGTTCTCGCTCGCCGGGCAGGCCGCGTACGACGTGTTCGAACTGCGCGCCGGTGCGACCACGGTGGCGACCCTCGGCAGTGACTGGGCGGTGAACCTGCCGGACCAGCGCGTGCAGCGCGACCTCGCCAACGTGGCGCTGCAAGGTGGTGGAACGCCGGCGGCGCCGGTGAACCAGTGGGTCGAGTTCGACCTCGACTTCCCGTTCGCCTGGCAGCCCGGCGAGGGCATCGTCGTCGATGTCGTCACGCGCCTCGCCACGCCGGGGATCTACTGCGGCACCACCTCGAGCGGTGGCGCGGTGTCGCGCGCCTACAACTTCGCCTACACGAACGGGGCGCCGGCGACGAACTTCACCGGCGGCGGCATCGCCCTCCGCCTCGTGTTCGCCGACTTCGGCATGGTCGAGTTCGGCACCGGCTGCCAGGCGCCGGGCGGCGCCACGCCGACGCTCGATTCGATCGGCGACGCCGCGCTCGGCAACACCATGGTCCTCGTCGCCGACCAGGTGCTCGACGGCACGCTCGGCGGCCTGCTGTTCGGGTTCTCCCGCACCGCGACCGGGGCCGTGCCGCTGCCGCTGCCGCTCGGCGGCGGCTGCAGCCTGCTGGTGGCCCCCGACGTGTTCGTGCCGCTGCCGACCACGCCGACCGGCGGTGGCCTCGGCACTTCGGCGTTCGGCCTCGGCATCCCGAACGACCCGCTGCTGCGCGGCGCCGTGGTCTACACGCAATGGACCCAGTTGGATCCCGGCGCCCCTGGCACGGTGCCGCTGACCTTCAGCAACGGCGGCATCGTCGTCGTCTTCTGAGGGAACAGCGGCGACGATTTCCGGGAAAGCCCTCCGGCCGGGGGCGGTGCGCGCGGTTCCCGATGCAGACGACCTCCGTCCCCATCGAGAACCAACATGAACACCGCCTCCTCCACCGTCCGCTCCCTCCTGCGCCTCGCCCTGCTCGGCGGCGCCGCCCTCGGCTCCGTGCTCGCCCAGGACGTTCGCGCCACCCATGAACCGATGTTCGGTGCCACCGGGTCGTTCCCCGGGACCGGCACCGTGCGGCTCGACGGCGGCCTGCCGCCGGTCCTCGGCACCACGACGACGTGGAGCCTGTCCGCGCCGGGTTTCTCGTTCGCGATCACCGGCATCGGCACCAACGTGTGGCCGGCGTGGCATCCGTTCGGCGACCCGCTGGTGCTCTACCTCGACCCGCTGGCCCTGCTCGGCACGATGTCGCTCCCCCTGTCGGGCCCGGGCTTCGGCACCATGCCGCTCCCGCTGCCGCCCGACCCGACCCTGAACGGCCTCGACCTCGCCCTGCAGGCGATCGTGCTGGCGCCGACCGGCCACGTCGCGTCGAGCAACCTGGTGGTCAGCAACGTCGGCGGCGCTCCCGGTGCCGGCCAGGCGGTGTTCGCGTTCCAGTTCGGCCCGGTGAGCATCCCGCCGGCGACGACCTGGCCGAGCAACCAGGGGCCGGCGCCGGTCGTCGAGAACACGACCCAGGCGAACAAGGACTACACCATCACCGGCACCCGCGCGCAGGGCGGCGGCCAGCTGGTGATCAAGGACCAGAACGGCACCGTGCGCGCGACGATCCCCGCCAACCAGACGACGTTCGGCGTCACGGTGACGGTGCCGCCCGGCACGAAGTTGTTCCTCGCCAACAGCGACCCGAACCAGACCGTGAACGGCGTGTCGTGGTCGATCCAGGTCGGCTGACGCGGGCACTTCGTGCTGCGCCGCTGGCGGCGTGCTGCCTATCCTGCGCGCCATGACGTTCCGAGCCGCGCTGCTGTTCGTCGCCGTCGTCGCCTCGTTGCCCGCCCAAGGCCCGCCCCACAACGGTCCGCAGCCGGTCGACGCCGGCTGGTTCGCGCTGGTGAACGCGCGTGTGGTCACGGCGCCGGGTGCTGCGCCGGAAGCCGTGACGATCGTCGTGCGCGACGGCCGCATCGCCGCGGTCGGCACCGACGCCCCGCCCGCGGGTGCCACCGCGATCGACTGCACCGGCCTCGTGGTCTGGCCGGGGTTCGTCGAGCCGTTCTACGCGAGCGACGTTCCAGCGCTCGATCCGAACACGACCGACCAGCACTGGAACACGATGGTCCAGGCGCAGCGGCACGCGCTCGACGGAGCCCTCGTCGCGACCGCCGACCGCGAAGCGTTGCGCGCGCTGGGCTTCACGACCGTCGCGGTGGCGCCGTCGGGCGGGGTGCTGAAGGGCACGGCCGCGGTCGTGCTGCTCGACGAGCCGACGCCCGAACGGAAACCGCGTGTCGTGCGCCACACCGCCTACGCCGCGGCGAGCCTGCAGACGAGCCGTGACGGCTACCCCGACAGCGAGATGGGTGCGATCGCCCTGCTCCGGCAGACGCTGCTCGACGGCCGTTGGTACGAACGCTGCCAGCGCGCGCTCGCCGCCGATGCGACGTTGCGGGCGAAGGCGCCACAACCGTCGGCGGCGCTGCAGGCGGTGGCCGACCAGCAGTCGTTGCCGCTGTGGTTCGACGTGCAGGACGAACTGCAGGCGCTGCGCACGCTGCGCATCGCGGCCGAGGCCGAACGCGCCGCCGTCGTCGTCGGCAGCGGCATGGAGTTCCGGCGCATCGACGCGCTCGCGGCGGCGAAGGCGCGCGTGGTGCTGCCGCTGCACTTCCCCGACGCCCCCGACGTCGCCACCGAGAACGCTGCCGAACGAGTCTCGCTGCGGCAACTGCAGTCGTGGGAGCAGGCGCCGACCGCGAGCAAGCGCTTGCTCGATGCCGGCATCCCGATCGCATGGACGACGGCACGGCTGCGCGACCGCAAGGACTTCGCCAAGAACGTGCGGGAGGCGATCGCCTGCGGTGTTTCGCCGACGCAGGCCCTGGCCGCACTGACGACGGTGCCCGCGGAATGGCTCGGCATCGCCGACCACTGCGGCACGATCGCGACCGGCAAGCTGGCCAACTTCGTGGTCACGCACGGTGAACTGTTCACGCCGAAGTGTGAAGTGCGCGAGGTGTGGGTCGGCGGCGTCCGACAGGTGGTGCAAGCCGCCAAGGACCGCGGCCTCGATGGCTCCTGGAGCTGGCTGACCGGGTTCCCGGGCACGACCCCCGCGACCGCCCCGGCGATCGCGATCACCGGCGACAAGGTCACCGTGCAGGTCGGTGACGCCAAGCTCGAGGTGTCGGGCGTCGTGCGCGACGCGACGTCGTTGGCCTGCAGGCTCGCGGGCAAGGAACTCGGCGATGGGCCGTTCTGGCTGCGCGTGTGGCGCAACGACGCGGCGCTGGCGGGCACGCTGACCGCCACCGACGGCAGTTCGCGCCCGTTCCGCGCCAGCGCCGCCACGGTTGCCGACGGACCGAAGGACCAGGCCAAGGCGAGCGACGAACCGAAGAACCCGGCCCCCGACCTGGGCCCGCTGCCGACGCCGCTCGGCGGCTACGGTGACGTGGCGCTGCCGGCGGTGCAGTCGTTCGCGATCGTCGGCTGCACGCTGTGGACCAGCGACGGCCGCGGCGTGTTGCGCGACGGCGCGCTCGTCGCTCGCGACGGCAAGATCGTGTTCGCCGGGCCACGCGGCGAGATGCCGTCGCTGCGCGAGGGCACCCTCGAAATCAACGGGCGCGGCAAGCACGTGACGCCGGGCCTGATCGACTGCCATTCGCACACCGGCATCTCGCGCGGCGTCAACGAAGGCGGCCAGGCGGTCACCGCCGAGGTGCGCATCGAGGACGTGCTCGATCCCGACGACGTGAACTGGTACCGCCAGCTCGCCGGCGGCGTCACGCTGGTGAACCAGCTGCACGGCTCGGCCAACGCGATCGGCGGCCAGAGCCGCACCACCAAGAACCGCTTCGGCGTCGCCGTTCCCGATGCGATGCACCTCGATGGCGCCCCGGCCGGCATGAAATGGGCGCTCGGCGAGAACCCGCGTCGCGCCAACGGCAGTGGGCCGAACCCGCGCTACCCGAACACGCGCATGGGCGTCGAGGCGCTGCTGCGCGACCGCCTGGCGGCGGCGATCGCCTACCGCCGCGAGCAGGCCGGCTACGAAGCGCTTGCGCCGGCGGCGCGCGCCAGGGTCCTCCCGCCGCGCCGCGACCTCGAACTCGAGGCGCTCGCCGAGATCGTCGCCGGCACGCGGCGCGTGCACTGCCACTCGTACCGGCAGGACGAGATCTTCATGCTGTGCGGCCTCGCCAAGGAGCACGGCTTCAAGATCGGCACGTTCCAGCACGTGCTCGAGGGCTACAAGGTCGCCGACGCGATCGCGCAGAACGCGGTCGGCGCCTCGGCCTTCAGCGACTGGTGGGCCTTCAAGCTCGAAGTGCAGGACGCGATCCCCGAGAACGGCGCGATCCTGCACGAGGCCGGCGTAGTGGTGTCGTTCAACAGCGACAGCAACGAACACGCGCGACGGCTCAACACGGAGGCCGGCAAGGCGGTGAAGTACGGCGGCGTCGCGCCGCACGAGGCGCTGTGCTTCGTCACGCGCAACCCGGCCATCCAGCTCGGCATCTTCGACCGCACCGGTTCGTTGACCGCCGGCAAGGACGCCGACGTCGTGCTGTGGTCGGCCGACCCGCTCGAATACGAGGCGCGCTGCGAGGCGACCTGGGTCGACGGCCGGCCGCTGTTCACGCTCGCGCGCGACGCCGAGAAGCGCGCGAACGTCCGGCGCGAACGGCAGCGGCTGGTGCAGAAGGCGCTCGCGGCCGGCAAGGGCCGCACCGCCAAGGAGGGAGACAAGAAGGACGCCTACTGGGCGGCCGAGGACATGACGCAGGACTACTGCTGCCGCGATTGCGAAGGAGGCCGCTGATGCACCCGTTCCGTTCCCTCGTCGTCCTGTTCGCCGTCACCACCGCCGCCCTGCCGGGCCAGGACCTGCTGCCGAAGGCCGCGCCGCAAGGCCAGGTCGTCGTGCTGCAGAACGCGATGCTGCACACCGTGACCGGCGGTCTCGTGCTCGGCGGCACGCTGGTGTTCGCCGACGGCGTGATCACCGCGGTGTTGCCGGCCGACGCGCCGCCGAAGCTGCCCGAAGGCGCCACGCCGCTGGTGCTCGACCTGCAGGGCAAGCACGTGTTCCCCGGCATGATCGCCGCGGCCTCGCAACTGGGGCTCGTCGAACTCGGCATGGTGCGGCAGTCGAACGACAGCGACGAGGTCGGCGAGGCTTCGCCGGAAACGCTCGCCGTGGTCGCGGTCAACCCCGACTCGACGCTGCTGCCGGTGGCGCGCGCCAACGGCGTGCTCGCGGCGATCCCGTTCCCGGTCGGCGGGCTGCTGCCCGGCCGCGCCTCGGCGATCCAGCTCGACGGCTGGACCAACGCCGACCTCACCGTGCGCGCCGACGTCGGGCCGATCGTCGCGTGGCCGGCACAGGCCGGCGGCGGCGAACGTGGCCGCCGCGGACCGCGCGGTGCGGCGGCGCCCGAAGACGCCGGCGCCAACGCGCACCAGAAGGCCCGGCAACGCATCGACGACGCGTTCACCGCCGCCCGCGCGTGGCTCACGGCCTTCACCGCCGACCCGACCACGCCGATCGACCCGCGCCACCAGGCGCTGGTGCCGGCGCGGCGCCGCGAGGTGCCGGTGTTCGCGCTGGCCAACGAACTCGAACAGATCGAGTCGGCGGTGCTGTGGGCGCGCGACCGCGACCTGCGGCTGGTGGTCGTCGGCGGTCGCGACGCGGCGAAGTGCGCCGACCTGCTGCGCGAGCGCTCGGTGCCGGTGGTGGTCACCGGCGTGCACCGGCTGCCGGCGCGCGACGACCTCGCCTACGACGAACCGTTCACGCTGCCGAAGCTGCTCGGCGACCTCGGCGTTCAGTTCTGCATCGCGCCTGGCGGCGAAGCGAGCAACGACCGCAACCTGCCGTACCACGCGGCGACCGCGGCGGCGTTCGGGCTCGACCGCGACCGGGCGTACGCGGCGATCAGCCACGACGTGGCGACGATCTTCGGCATCGGCGACCGGCTGGGTTCGCTGGCGGCAGGCAAGGACGCGACGCTGTTCGTCGCCGACGGGCACCCGTTCGAACTCGCGACGAAGATCGAACTGGCGTTCGTGCGCGGGCGGCAGGTCGATCTGCGCAGCAAGCACACGGAGCTGGCGAAGAAATACCGCGAGCGCTACCGGCAACTGCGCGGCAAGTAGCGGCTCGTCGCTCAGCGAGCGAGGCCGAGCACGTCGGCCAGCGCGAGCAGCCGCACCGCCCCCGCCGCGCGCAGCCGTTCGGCGTGCGACTCGGCGCCGATGCCGTGCGGCGCGATCGCCAGCGGCACGACCCCGGCGGTCCGCGCCGCGGTGGCGTCGCTCGGGTTGTCGCCGACCATCCACGCGGTCGCGACCCCGAGCCGCTGCAGCGCGAGCCGGACCGGGAACGGATCGGGCTTGCCGGGTCCGTCCTCTTCGCACACCACCGTGCGCACGAACGGCAGGAAGCCGTGGCGCGCCAGCACCGACTCGGCGAGGCGGCGCGGGCAGCTGGTGACGACGCCGAGCGGCCAACGCGCCGCGAGTTCCTGTACGACCGGCACCGATGCCAGCGGCTTTCGCCCTTCGATGTCGGCGAGCACGCCGTCGAGGTCGAGCAACAACGCCTGCGGCGCCAGGGCCGCCCGAACCGCGTGCGCGAGCCGCTCCCGGTCCGCGTGCGCGACCACGTGCACCCGGTCGCCCTCGCGCCACACCCCGTGGCCCAGGCACTCGAGCACGTCGTGCAGCCACGCCGGATCGCGCCAGCAAACGACCAGCCCGCCGTCGGCCGCCGCGTCGACGGAGCACCCGAGCGAACGCAGCGACGCCGCGACGTCCCCGCCGTCCCCACTCATCGCCGCGCCGCGCGCTGCCCGCCGAGGTACTGCCAGATCGCCTCGAACTGCTGCGCGCCGTCGCCGCCGAGCACGTCGGTGAACGCCGACTTGCCGCCGGGTGCGAAGTTCGGCATGCGCGAGTCCGGGTCGAGCCGCACCGGGTCGCGCAGCCAGCGCGTGTAGTACTCGTGCCGCAGCCGGCCGCGCGCGGTGATCAGTTCGATGCCCTCGCGCTCGAACACCTGCGCCGCCGGCTTGTCGCCGAGTGCGTGGCAGTTCGTGCACGCGAAGCCGGTGCCCTGCCCGAGCAGCCGCTCGCCGTGCAGGCCGAGCTGGGCGTTCGGCGGCGCCACCGGTTCGTCGGCCTGGCCGTAGCCGTGTTCACGCACGAGCCCGTGCGCGATCGGCGTGCCGTCGTGCGGGAACGACGGCATGCGCGCCGTCAGCCACGGCCGCGGCGACTTCTCCTGGCCGAGCACGAAGCGCTCGATCCACGACGGCTGCAGCTTGCTGCCGACCCACGTCAGCGCCGGCAGGCCCTGCGCCACCGGATCCTGTTCTTTGGGCAGCGGCGTGCCCGCACCTTCGCGCGCGGCCCACTGCGCCCACGTCGACGGCTTGCCGTCGAGCGCGTGGCACGCCGTGCAGCGGTCGGCGACGAGGTGCCGTGTCGCGTAGTCGAGCGGCGACCGGTGGAACGGGGCGCTGTCCGCGAACGGCAGGTAGGCGGTGAGCGCCGCGCGCTGCTCGGCGGTGAAACCGTGGTCGGGTGCCTTCTCGGGCTGCTCGGCGAGGCAGCCCTTGCTGGCGTCGAGGTTGGCGAGCCGCGGGTACGGGCGGTCGGGTACCGGCAGATCGAGCGCATGGCAGACCACGCAGCCGTGCTTCTGTGCCGTGTGCTTGCCGGCGATCGGGTCGCCCTTCGTCGCCGGCAGCTCGGGCTTTTGCGAGCTCAACAGGAACGCGGCGGTGTGCGTCGCCTCCTCGAGCGACAACCGCAGGTTCGGCATGCGCACGTGCGGATGGAACCGGCGCGGCTCCTGCAGGTACTCGACCAGCGCCTGCGGGTGCCACTTCGCCGGCACGTGCTGCAGCGGAATGCGCGTGGCGAGGGCACCTTCGCCCGGCAACTCGCCGGCCGGCACGTGGCACGCGACGCAGCCGAGCTGGCGGAAGCGCGCCTTGCCCTGTTCGACCGCGTCCGGCGCGAACGTGAGTGCCGCCGCCGGCGGCGACAGGCTCGCGAGCCACGCCGCGATGTCGGCGTTCTCCTGCGGCGTCGTCGTCGGCTTGGGCATCGTCGCATCGGCGCGGAACGAGCGCGGCGCGTGCAGCCACGCCGCGATCCAGTCGGCCTGCAGCCGGGCGCCCGCCTGGCGCAGGTCGGGGCCGGCCTGGTCGAGCTCGCCGTAGGCCGACTCGCCGACTCTGCGCTCGCCGAATTCGTGGCAGCGCGCGCAGCGCCGCTCGGCGAACAGACCGTGGCCCTGCCGCAGCTGCTCGCCGCGCAGCACGTCGGCATCGTCGGCGGCCCACTGCAAGCGCTCCGGCGGGATCGGCTCGAAGCCGAAGTCGCCGCCCGACCAGTACAGCCGGAACTGGCCGTCGCCCATCGCCGTGCTCTCGAACTCGATCTGCAGCTTGTTCTCGCCTTTCTTCAGGCGGATCGCGTCCTTGGTCTCGATCGGCTTGCCGGGCCGCAGTGCCTCGGCGAGCACCGGCTCGCCGTTCACCGTGAACTTGATCGCGCCGCGCCCGTCGAGACGGAAGCGGCAGCGGTCGCGCGCCGGCAGCACCACCATCGCCTCGAACGTGGCCCGGAACTGGCCCGGTTGCACGAACGGCGTCGCCGTCTCGCCGCGTTCGACCGCGAGCGACAGCAGGCGCGCGCGCTGCGTGTGCTTCTGCGGCTTCGCATCCGCGGGGCCGAGCCGTTCGATCGTGAGCTTCGCGCCGGAGGCCATGGGCGCCTGCGGCGATTCCGGCGGCGGTGCCGCCGCGGTCGCCAACAGGATCGCCGCGCCGGCGGCCGCGATCAGCACGGCGCGCACGGTCAGCGCTCCGCCGGGAAGCCGGTGTCCTTCGCGAGCACGTGGATCGAGGCGTGCAACTCACCCTTCAGCTCGCGCCCGTCCTTCGCGTCCACGTTCCACGTCAGCTTGATCTGGTTGACGACGCGCATGCCCTCGACCGCGACGAACACCGTCTTGCCGTCCGGCGACAGCTTCGCGCCGGTTACCTTCAGCGCGTCGCGGTTGGGCTTGCCCTGCTCGACCGCGCGCTCGGGCTGCAGCAGCGACACCTCGGGCGAGCCGTAGTTCGGCGAATAGCGGTAGTTCCAGATCTCGACGCCCCAGTTCTCCGGGTCGGCGGCGGTCTCCGCGTCGAGCGGCTCGGCGAACGTCAGGTAGACGCCCTGGTCGCTGGTCTTCCAGCCGATCGGCAGGCCGTGCGGCTTGTCCGTGCGGCGCACGCGGTGGAAGCCACCTTCGCGCGCGGCGCTCGTCTGCCAGCCCTGCAGGCCGATCACGTAGAGCTGGCCGTCCTTCTGCGAGAACCGGCCGCGCATGCAGCTCGACGAGAAGTTCGCCGGCAGCCGCACGACACCGCCCTGCACGACGCCATCGACTTCTTCCTTGAGCACGAGGTAGGTCGAGCACGTGCCGTACGACTGGTGCAGCAGGCGGCCGTCGAGATCGGCCCAGGCCTTGCCCGTGACCCACACCTGGCCGCCGCTCGAGTTGTCGACCTCCATCGGCATCCAGCACAGCGGCAGGTCGGGCTGGTCCGGCACCGGCGAACGGTGCGCGGTGTCCTTCACGCCGGCGTAGAAGCCCGGCTTGGTGATCCAGTTCAGCCGGCAGCGCGGCATGAACGTGCCCTCGTTGTCGCCCGACGTCACGATGCCGGTCGGCGACACGCCGATGCCGTTCGGCGCGCGCAGGCCGGTGGCGATCGTCTCGATGCGCGAGCCGTCGCGCGACACGCGCAGGATCGTGCCGTGGTGCGGCACGATCTTCATGAAGCCGCGGCCACCCGGGTTCACCGGCGCGCCCTTGCTGAAGTAGAAGTTGCCCTCGGCGTCGGTCTGCAGGTCGAACGCGAACTCGTGGAACGCGGGCGTGATGTAGACCTGGTTGTTGAAGCACTCGTACTGGTCGGCTTCGCCGTCGCCGTTGCGGTCGTGCAGGCGGGTCAGGCCGTCGCGCCCGTGCACGTAGACCACGTCGTCGACGATGCGCAGGCCGAGTGGGTCGAACAGTCCGGTCGCGAAGCGCTTCCACTCGAGCTTGTCGAGGTCGTCGTCGATGCCCGAGACGATCCACACGTCGCCGTTCCACGTCGTCACCGCGGCGCGGCCGTCGCGGAAGAAGTCGAACGCGCCGGTACGCATGCGCGACTGGAAGCGGTTGTCGAACGGGATCGTGATCGTGTCGACCGCGAACGGCCCGTCGTCGGCGGCGCGCACGCCCGCCGTCACGATCGGCTCGCCCCAACGCGCCTTGCCCGGTTCGCTCGGCAGCGCCGCGACCGGCCCGGTCTTCGCCAGTTCCGGCGTCACCGCCGCCAGCGCCGCTTCGTCGCCCGCGGCATGCACCAGCTGCAAGCGCAATGGGGCGTCGTGCGCCGGAACGCGCAGCAACACGCGCGAACCCTCGACCACGAGCTCGGCGCCAGCATCCCCGCGCAGGGCACAGGCCAGGTTCTGGCGCGAACGCCCGACGCTGTCGACCGCCGCCCGCTTGTCGTCGGCGAACACGTCGATCTCGGAGAAGAACGCGCTGCCGCTGCGCACCGTGAACAGCAGGTGCCGGAACGTGCCGAGCCCTTCGGGCCTGGCGATGCCGACGCCGTGCTTGTCGCCTTCGCCGAGCCGGTCCGAATCGACGCCGGTGATCTTCTTCCAGCCGGCCGCCTCCGGGTCCTTCGCCGCCGCATCGGGCGAAGCGTCGCCCGCGGCGCCGAACACCTCGTACTGCTGCGTGCTGCGGTACCCGGAGTGCCACGTGAAGGTGTTGATGCGGCTCACGGCCACGGCCTTGCCGAGGTCGACCAGGAAGCGACCGTCGTCGGTCTCCTTGCCGTCCACCTTGTGCTTGTCGAACCAGACGCTGCGCGTCCAGTCGTCGGCGTTCGCCGCACCTTCGCCGTCGGCGAGCCTGCCGACCGGGGCCCCATCGCCCGCACCGTGCACGTTGGCGAATCCGGGCACGGCGGTGATCGTCGCCCCCGAACCGCTGGCTGGATCGAGCCAGTCGCCCTTGGCCGGCCCACCCATCGGCAGCGTCTCCCAGCCGCGCGTCGTCGACGCGAGTTCGACCAGCGCGGCGATCTTGGGCTGCCACTGCAGCAGTGCCAGGCGAACGTCACCGCCCAGCTGCGCCGAACCCGGCTCGGTGCCATCCGGTCCGTCGAGCACCACCATCGTCTGCGCCGCCTTCGACGGGCCGAGTTCGAGCGTGCGCAGGAACACGCGCTGGGCTGCCACCGCCACGGTGGCGTAGCCTTCCCGCACGTCCATGTCGCCGACGCGGTAGCCGACGATCACCTGGTCGCCGTCGAGCCACATGCCGCGGTAGACGCCGTGTTCACGCGGCAGCGGACCGAACGGAATCGGCCGCGGATCGCGCAGGTCGCCGTCGTTCGCCCATCCCGGCCCCGGCCGCGTCTCGGCCAGCTTGTGCCCGCGCAGCGACGGCATCGGCCCGTGCGAGCCGTCGTAGGCGGTGCCACGCAGGCGCAGCCACCCGTCGGTCCACGCCGCCGACAGGCGCAGCAATTCGGTGTCGAACGCGCACGCCCCGGCGTCGCCGAGCCGCACCACGAGCCCCTTGTTGGTCGTGCCGGTGAGACCACCGCCTTCGAACGTGGTCAGCAGCGACGGCCCGTAGTCCATCGCGTACGGCCCCTTGTCCTGGGCGGCGGCGGTGGCGAGCAGAACCGGAACGACGGCGACGAGCGGGGTCCGCATGAGGCCGGGCATCTTACGGACGGAACGCAGTGTGCAAGCGTCCAGGTTCGCGCCGGCCGGTCACGAACTTCGCTTCTGCGCGACGCCGGCGGTGACGCAGAACCGCAGCGCCGCCTCGACCGACATCGACAGTTCGCGCACGCGGTCCTTCGGCACCAGCACCGTGAAGCCGCCAAGCTGGTAACTCATCGGCAGGTAGACGGCGACCTTGCCGTCGCCGATCTCGGGCAGGTCACGGAAGTCGGTGCGCGTCAGGAACCCGATCTGCTCGACGCCTTCCTGCTGGCGCACCATCACGACCTTGCGGAACGGCCGCTCGTCGGCACTCGCGAACAACCGCACCACGTCGACGAGCATCCCGTAGAGCGACTTGACGACCGGGATGCGTTCCAGCAACGCCACCACCCAGCGGTGCATG
>JAEUHV010000536.1 GCA_016794485.1 Planctomycetota bacterium | reverse complement strand
CCGCCGGCCCCCCCCGCCGCGGCGCGGCCCCCGGGGCCCGTGGGGGCCCCCCGCCCGCGCCCGCCCCCCCGCCCCGCGGCGCCCCACCGCCCCGGCCCCCCACGGCCGCAGTTCCTTCGGAGCGTCGCCGGCGAGCACCTGCTCGGCGAGCCAGTCGCCGAGTCCGCTCGGGGCCGCGTCGAGGGCCGTGTGCGGCGAGTACACCGCGATTCCGGCGGCCGCCAGCGCCAGCAACGGGCCTTGCTTGCCGTCGCCCGCGGCCAGTCGCTTCAAGGGCTGGAAGATCGGCGGATGGTAGGCGACCAACAGGTCGGCGCGCGCGGCACTGGCCTCCTTGGCGACCGCCGCCGTCAGGTCGATGGTCAGCAGCACGCGGCGCACGGTTCCGGGGCGCGACCGCGGCTGCAACAGCACGCCGACGTTGTCCCATTCGGCCGCCAGTTCGAGCGGCGCAATCTCGTGCAGGATGTCGACGACTTCGGCGAACGACGGCGTGGGCATGGTCACGAAGCTCCGGCGGAGACGACCACCAGACGATCCGGGTGGAGGTGTCGTTCGGCAGTTTCGCGCACCTGCTCGGCGGTGATCGACCGCACGATGTCGGGGTACCGCTGCAGGAAATCGAACCCGAGGCCGAAACGGCGCGCCCGGATCGCGAACGCGGCGAGGTTGCTGTTGCGCTCCAGCCCGAACACGAACGAGCCGGTCAGGTAGTCCTTGACGTCCTGCAGTTCGGCCGCGGTCGGAGGCTCGCTGCGGATGCGGCGGATCTCTTCGAGGAAGCCGTCGATCGCCTTCTGGCGGTGCTCCGGCGACGTGCCGATGTAGGCGGTGAACGTGCCGGGCTCCTCGCCCGCGCTGGCGGTCATGCCAGCGCTGACCGCGTAGCAGAGGCCCTGTTCGTCGCGCAGCTTGCGCGACACACGCGAAGTGAAACCGGGCCCGGTGCCGAGCACGTGGTCCATCACCGACAGCACGTAGAAGTCGGGATGCGTGCGGCGGATGCCGAGATGGCCGAGGAACACGTGCACCTGCTCGCGCGGCATCGGCAGGTGCGCGTCGCGTCCGGCCGGACCGAGGTCGACGTCGGGCGCGGCGGTGTGCTTGGGTGGCTTGCCGCGGAAGTCGCGGAACGCCTTCTCGAGCCGGTCGAGCATCTGCTCGGGATCGTCGGGACCGGCCGCGGCGACGTAACCGCCGGCCGGGCGGAACCACGTGTCGTGGTAGTCGCGCAGGTCCTTCGGCCGCAGCTTCGACACGATCTTGGCGGTGCCGTGCGGCGGTCGGCCGAGCGGATGGTCGCCGTAGACCTCCTTGCGGAAACGGCGCGCGGCGACCGTGCGCGGGTCGTCGTCGTCGGCCTTCAGCTCGGTCAGGATCTCGGCCTGCACGCGGCGCACCTCGCGCCCGGGGAACTCCGGCCGGAGCACGAGTTCGTGCAACAACGCCAGCGCCGGCTTCTGCGACGTCGCCGGACTCATCACGAGGCCGCCGCGCTGGTTGCCGTCGAGCATCGCACCGATGCTCTCGGCGGCAGCCGCCAGTTCGAGCGAGTCGTAGTGCTTCGACCCTTCGTCGAGGCACTCACCGACGAGGTGCGCGAGGCCGGCTTGTTCGGCCGGTTCGTCGCCGGCGCGGATGTCCAGCGAGACGGCACACGCGAACGTCTGCACGCCCGGGTTGTGCACGGCGAGCAGGGTGAGGCCCGACGGCAGCTCCCGCTCGGCGATCGACAGGCGGAGTGGAACGGTCATGCGCGCTTGCCTCCCTTCTTCGCCTTCTTGGCCGCGGCACCGTGCTTCGCGCCGACCTTGGCCTTGCCCTTGCCCTTGCCCTTGGTTCGCGTGGGCCGGTCGAGCTTCGCCTTCTTGTCCTTCTTGTTCCTCTTGTCCTTCCCGCCGCCGGCCTTGCCCTTGCCGGGCCTGGCCGCAGGGAGCGCCAGCACGATCGCCGCGCGGTCGAAGTCGAAGTACTTCGCCGCCACCGCGCGCAGCTCCTTGTTGTCGACCGACGCGTAGGTCGGCAACACCGTCGCCAACGTGCGGTAGCCCTCGGGCGTGCCGGCCTCGAACCGCGCCAGCTTCAACGCCGAATCGAGCACCGCCTCGTCCTGGAACAGGAACGACGCGCGGATCTGCGCCTGGATGCGCGCGAGGTCCTTCTTGCCGATGCCGTCCTCGACCAGGCCGCGCACCTCCTCGCGCACGATCGCCTCGACCGCGGCCGGCGTGACGCCGTCGCGCAGTTCGCACAGCACCAGCATCGCGCCGGGATGCTGGCGGGTCTCGTTCATCACCTGCAGTTCGGTGACCATCTCCTCGTCGACGACGAGGCGCTTGTAGAGGCGGCTGTTCTTGCTGTTGCCGAGTTCGTGCGACAGGAGGTCGAGCGCGTAGTCGTCGCGCTCGCCCATGCGGCAGGTCGGGAAGCCGATGCACAACCGGACGACCGAGTGCGGCGTGCGCAGGATCGCGCGCCGTTCGCCGGCCGCGGGCGGCTCACGCAGCGGCTCGTCGCGTTCGGCGACGCGCGGCAACGGGCCGAACAGCTCGCGGATCCGGGCGGCGGTGCGCGCCTTGTCGATCGCGCCGACCACGACCAGGAACGCGCGATTCGGGCCGTAGTGACGCGTGTAGTAGTCGCGCATGCCCTGCGCCGACAGCCGTTCGAGGTCCTCGCGGTAGCCGATCACCGGGTGGTGGTACGGATGCACCTGCCACAGCAACGACTCGGCGGTCTGGTAGAGCGGGCGCCACGGGTCGTCTTCGCCCATCGCCAGCTCCTCGAGCACGACGTTCTTCTCGCTGGCGAACTCGAGCGGGTCGAGCAGGCAGTCGCGCATGCGGCTGGCCTCGATCTCCAGCGCCTGCTCCCAGCGGTCCGCGGCGAGCGTGAAGTAGTAGGCGGTGCCGTCGCTGTCGGTGAACGCGTTGTTGCTGCCGCCCATCTTGGCGGTCTGCAGGTCGATCTGGCCCTTCGCGTACTTCTGCGTGCCCTTGAACATCATGTGTTCGAGGAAGTGCGACACGCCGGTCTCGCCGGTGCGTTCGTCGCGCGAGCCGACGCGATACCACAGCACCGAAGCGACCACCGGCAGCGGGCCGCGTTCGAGCAGGAGCGCCTTGAACCCGTTGTCGAGTTCGACCACTTCGACGTCGGGCAACAGACTGGTCGTCGCGTTCATTCGTCGAGATCTCCCTTGGTGCCACCACCGCCCCACACGCTGCCGCCGCGCGCCCCGTCGCGCCCACCGTCGCCAGCGGTGGACGGCGGTGGAACGTCCTGCTCGCGTGCGAGCCGCCGCAGTTCGGCGACCTCGTGCTTCTGCAGGAACCGCCACTTGCCCGGACTGAGGCCGTGCAGGGTCAGTTCGCCGATGCGGATGCGCTTCAACTCGAGCACCGGATAGCCGAGCTTGGCGAACACGCGGCGGATCTCGCGGTTCTTGCCTTCGCGCAGCATGACCTTCATGAACGTGCGGTCCTTGCCGGTGCGCTCGACCCGGATGTTCATGCCGGCGGTCGGACCTTCGGCCAACCACACGCCGCCGCGCGCCTTGTCGATGTCGCTCTGCTCGATGCGGCCGCGCACGAGCACCGCGTAGAGCTTCGGCACGCCGAACCGCGGGTGCGTCATCTCGAGCGCGAACGACCCGTCGTTGGTCAGCAGCAGCAGGCCCTCGCTGTCGAGGTCGAGGCGACCCACGGTGAACAGGCGGCCCTTCACCGTCGGCAACATGTCGATCACGCGTTTCTTCTGCTCGTGCTTCGCGTTGGTGCAGACGACGCCGGTCGGCTTGTTGAACAGCACGTAGGTCGAACGTTCCGGCTGCACGCGGCTGCCGTCGAAGCGCACGTCGTCGTGTTCGGGGTCGACGCGCACACCGAGTTCGGTGACGAGCTCGCCGTTCACCTCGACGCGGCCGCCGCGGATGAGACCGTCGGCGGCGCGGCGGCTGCACACGCCGCTCATCGCCAGGAAGTGGTTCAGGCGGACCTTGCCGTCCTTGCTGCCCGCCTCCGGCGCTCCGGTCGGGGTGACCACGAGGCCCTGGGTGCGGCGGCTGCTGCTGCGCAGGGGCTGGCGCGGGCCGGGCTTGCCGCCGTTCCCGCGGCGGTCGGCCTGGAACCGCGGCTTGTTGTCGCCGCCACGCGCGAAGCGCTGGCCAGGTTTGCGGTCTTCGTGACGACGGGCCATCAACGCTCTCCGGGATCGCAGAGGATCACGTTCAGGTGTTCGGACGGGATCAAACTGAAGCGCTGCGTGCACGCCGGCACCAACGCGGTGTCGCCAGCGGCCAGCGGCAGTGTGCCGTGCGCGCGCGCGCCGGGCCAACGCAGGGCGCCCTTGCCGGCGACCGCGGTGACGGTGACGAAGCGGCCGCGGGTGACGAGCTCGAACGGCTGACGCAGCGAGTAGCGGCGCACGCGGAAGTCGCCGGTGCGCACCAGCTCCACGCCGCCGTCGGGCAGGGCCACCGGAGTCGTCACCGGGCGCGCGGCGGGCGGCGGCTCGGCGCGCAACACCGTGAGCGCTTGCTGCAGGTGCAGTTCGCGGCCGCGGCCATAGTCGTGCAGGCGGTA
>JAEUHV010000531.1 GCA_016794485.1 Planctomycetota bacterium | reverse complement strand
GCGGCGGCTGGCCGCGGGCATGCTGTCGGCCGTTGCGATGGGCCCGGCCGCAGCGCAGGATCCGGCGGTGCAACCGGCCGACCGCACGCAGACGCCGCAAGGCCCGAAGAACCGCCTGGCGAACGAAGCGTCCCCGTACCTGCGCCAGCACCAGCACGATCCGGTCGACTGGTACCCCTGGGGCGAGGCGGCGCTGGCCAAGGCCAGGCAGGACGACAAGCCGATCTTCCTCAGTGTCGGCTACTCCGCCTGCCATTGGTGCCACGTGATGGCCAAGGAGAGCTTCGCCGACCCGGAGATCGCCAAGCTGATGAACGCGCACTTCGTGTGCATCAAGGTCGACCGCGAGGAGCGCCCGGAC
Organism: Planctomycetota bacterium; assembly: GCA_016794485.1. Lineage (GTDB taxonomy): Bacteria > Planctomycetota > UBA1135 > UBA1135 > UBA2386 > UBA2386. Next base: position 5,263 of record JAEUHV010000531.1, on the reverse strand, counting down.
ATCGACGAGATCTACATGGCCGCGCTGCAGGCGATGGGGCAACAGGGCGGCTGGCCGATGTCGGTGTTCCTCACGCCGGACGGCGCGCCGTTCTTCGGTGGCACCTATTTCCCACCCAAGGACGGCAATGGCCTGCCCGGGTTCCGGCGCGTGCTCGAACGGTTGCGCACGGCGTGGGCCGAACAACGGCCCGACATCACCGGCAGCGCCAAGGAACTGGCGGCCCATCTGCGCACCGCGTTGGCGCCGGCCCTGGAACCCGGTGAGCCGACCGCGACGTTGCTCGCGGCAGTACTGCCGGCGGCGCGGGGCCAGTTCGACACCGAGCACGGTGGTTTCGCCCCGGCGCCGCAGCATGCGCCCAAGTTTCCGAGCCCCCTGTTGCTGCAGGTGCTGTTGCGTGTGCCCGGCGACGCGGCGTTGCCGCTGGTCGTTCCAACCCTCCGGGCGATGGCGAACGGTGGCATCCACGACCAGCTCGCCGGTGGGTTCCATCGCTACGCGACCGACCGCGCCTGGCTGGTGCCGCACTTCGAGAAGATGCTCTACGACAACGCGCTGCTGGCGCCGTGTTACCTGGAGGCGGCCGCCCGCACCGGGGATGCGAGCTTCGCCGCGGTGGCGGAACGGACCCTCGACTGGACGCTGCGCGAGATGCGCGATGGCGCCGGCGGGTTCTGGTCGAGCACCGACGCGCAGAGTGACGGCGTCGAAGGCAAGTTCTTCGTGTGGTCGCGGGCCGAGTTCGATCGGGTGCTGGGCACCGACGCGGCGTTGCTCGCGGACCACTTCGGCGTCACGACGGCCGGCAACTGGGAGCACACCAACGTGCTGTCGGTGGTGCGCGACGCGGCGTCGCTGGCGAAGGACCACGGCGGCGACGTCGTCGCCGTGGCACGAAAGCTCGCCGCGGGCTGCGCCGCGCTGTTGGCGACACGCGGCACCCGGGTGCGGCCAGGCACCGACGACAAGGTCCTCGCCGGGTGGAACGGCCTGCAGCTCGCGGCACTGGCGCACGGCTACCGCGCCCTCGGCCACGACCGCTACCGCCTGGCCGCGCGCGAACTGGCGACGTTCCTGCTGCAACACCTCGTGCGCGACGGCCGCACCTGGCGCGCCTTCCACGGCGGCAAGGCCAGGCACCAGGGCGTGCTGGAGGACCAGGCTGCGGTGGCGGCGGGGCTGCTCGCGTTGTTCGAAGTCGATCCGGACCCGCGCTGGCTCACCGCGGCACACGCGATCCTGCAGCAGACGGTGCAGCACTTTCGCGCCCAGGACGGCAGCTTCTGGTCGACGGCCGACGACCACGAAGCGTTGCTCGCCCGCACCAAGGTCGCGTGGGACGGCAGCACCCCCTCGGGCACGGCCCTCGTGGCGCAGGCCCTGCTGCGCGGTGGCGTGATGCTCGGCGACAATGCCCTTCTCGACCACGGCGTCGGCGTGCTGCGCGCGAACCATCGCCTGCTCACCGACGCGCCGCTCGCGGCTCCGGCATTGCTGCGCGCGGTGCAGTTCCACCTGGCCGGGCCGCGCGAGGTGGTCGTCGTCGGTGCGCCCGACGATGCCCGCACCCGAGCGCTGCTGCAGGCGGCATGGCGCGCGTTCCCGGACCACCACGTGGTGGTGCACGTGCACGACGGCAACCGCGCGGCCCTCGCGAAGCTGTGTCCGTGGCTCGCCGACAAGCCCCTCGTCGCGGGGGCTCCGGCCGCCTACGTGTGCCGCCGCGGTGCCTGCGCGGCTCCCGTCACGACGCCCGAAGCCTTGCGGGGGCTGCTGTGACGTCGCCGACGTTCGCCGACATCGTGCAGGGCCGGCATGCGGTCGCGGTCGTGCACGCCGACGCGCACCACGTCGCGTGGCTGGCCGAACGGCCGGCGCGCGAGGGCCACGTGATCGTCGCCACGCGGCGCGTCGTCGACGCGGTGTGGGACCTGCCGCCCGACGAGCACGCGGCGTTGTGGGCCTGCGTGCGGATGCTGGCGCAACGGCAGCGCGAACGGTTGCCGTGCGCGCGGGTCTGCGTCAGCGTGATCGGCTGGGTCGTGCGCCATGCACACGTGCACCTCGTGCCGACCGATGCGCCCGGGCAGGTGCCGGGACTCGACGGGCCGCCGCTCCCGCCGGAACGGCAAGCCCAGCTGCAGCAATGCCTCAGCGTTCCGGAGAGCCGCGATGGGCGCTGCTGAACACGTCTTCGCCGTCGCAGGTGCGCAGGTAGTCGCGGAACGCGCGCACGAACCAGTCGAGTTCGTCGGCGACCGCGGGGGCGAGATGCGATCGGTGGCCGGCACGCGCGAGCTTCCTCGCCAGGTCGTGGAACGGCGGCGTCGCGAGCAGGAATGCCGGGAAGTCGGCTTCGGGGCGCGGTGGTTCGGTCAGGGCCTGCAGGCGGTCGAGCCACCACTGTTGTTCGCGCTGCATGCTGCGCAAGTAGATGCGTCGTTCGGCGAGGCCGATCGCGCGCGGGTCGGCGAAGAAGTCGTACGTGTCCACGGGATGCTCCGTTGCTGCGACGCGAAGGTTGATCGGACCTTGGCATCGGGATCTTGAGGCGATGCGCATCACGATCCGCGAATTGGCCGGGGACGATCGCGCCGCCGTAGCACTCGCCGTCGCGGCGGGAGCCCACGGTGTCTACGTGCAGAACGCGCTGGCACGCGGCGAGGGCGAGGGGTTCGTCCTGTCCGGCGACGGTCGCGATGCGGTGCTGGCCTGGACGGGGCCACGCGGCAACCTCGTGCTCGTCGGCAGCGGTGAGCTCGCGCCGCGCGCCGTCGTGCGCACCGTCGACGAACTGTTCCTGCGGCGGCGGCCGTGGCGCATCGCGATGGGGCCCGCGGCGGTCGTCGATGCGCTGCGCGAACGGCTGCAGGCAGCGCCGCTCGCGTTCCGCGACCAGGTCTACTACGCCGGCTCCGCCGCGACGGTGGCCCGCGCGCACGTGCGCGCCGACATGCGCCCGGCGCAGCGGGCCGACCGCGATCGCCTGGTGCAAGCGACCCTGCTGTTGAACCAGTCCGACCTCAACGTCGATCCCGCGCGGGTCGACCGGCGCTGGCTGCGCGACACCATCGACGAACGCATCCTGGCCGGCACCACGCTGGTGCTCGGACCGCTCGGTGGTCCCTGGTGCAAGCTCGACCTCGGCAGCGATGGGCCGGGCGGACGCATGATCGAGGGTGTGTTCACGTTTCCCGAGCAGCGCGGCCAGGGCCTCGCGACGGCCTTGGTCGCCAGCTGCCTCGCGGCCGCGCCTGCGGGGGTTTGTCTGCACGTCGGCAAGCACAACCGGCCGGCCCGCGCGGCCTACGAGAGGTCCGGCATGCAGGCGGCCGGCGGTTGCCGGCTGTTGCTGTTGCCCTGACGTGGTGCCTACGGGGCGTGGTCGCTCGCCGCGAACGCGAGTTCGGGGCCGAGCAGCGGATGGCGGCAGCGTTGCCGCAGCGCCAGGGTGCGCATCTCGGCGCGCACGGTCTGCAGCAGGCGGGCGCCCTCCTCGGTGCGGCCGCTCTGTGCGAGGCAGCGCGCGAACAGCGCCTTGGTCATCGGCGACGACGACAGGTTCGCAGCGCGCGTGAGTGCTTCGAGCCGGTCGGCGAGTTCGCCGGCGCGTTCGTGGGCGAACGCGTCGAGCAGGGCCGCGAACGGACTGTCGCCGCCGCGGGCCAGTCGTTCGCGCAGGCCGGCCGGCAGGGGGCCGCCGCCGTGCACCGTCCACAGGCCGTGCACGAACGCGGCCGCTTCCGCCACGGCGCTGCCTGGATGTTGCGCCTGGAACGTCGCCAGCAGTGCGGGCAGACGGGCATCACCGCCGAGCCGGACCAGTACCGCGCCCTGTTCGGCGAGTTCTCCGGCCCGGTCGGCCGCCGTGCCCGGGTTCTGCGCCAGCCAGTCGAACGTCGCCAGCAGCCGTTCGCGGCATTGCTGCAGGTCGCCACGCAGCAGCGCGTGCGCCGCCGACAGGCGCCGCACGTCGTAGCCGAGGGCCTGGGCCTCGGCGCTGTCGTCGCGCAACAAATCGCCCAGCAGCCGGTCGAGGTCGTCGTGGCGGCCGGCTTCGAACAGCGCGATCGCCTGCGGCAGCAGCGTCCAGGCGATGGGCAGCCGTGCGGCGGCATCGGCCAGTGGTTCCACGGCGAGGTCGGGTGCACCGCTGCCTAGGCATGCCCAACCGAGGTGGTAGGCGACGATCGGGTGCTCCGGCAGGCGGCGCACGAGGTCCTGGAGCAACGGCCGCGCTTCGGCGAACTCGCTGCGGAAGACGTGCGCGATCGCGACGGTCAGCGCCGGCTGCGGATCGTGCGGCCGTTCCTGCCGTGCGACCCGGCCGAACTGCAGCAGCTCGGCGTCGTGGCCCGCGGCCTTCGCGGGATCGACGCTCGCGCGCGCCTGCAGCAGCGTGCGCGCCAGCCGATGCCGCGTCGTCGGCAGCAGGCGCGTGTCGTAGCCGAGCGCCTCCTTGGCGATGCGTTCGGCGGCGGCCGCTTCGCCGCGCAGCAAGGCGAGGGCCGCGATCGGGTCGAGCAGGAACGGGGCGCCGCCGTCGCGTGCCCGGGACGTGGCCAGCAGGCGCGCCGCCGCCTGGAAACCGCCGTCGCGCAGCAGCAGCTCGGCATCGGCCACCGCCAGCAGCACCTGTGCATCGCGCGTCGTGCCGTCGGCGACGGGCACCGGCGGCGGGGCGTCTTCGCCGAGGGCGAGCCGGGTCTTCCAGGCCAGCCGGTCGAGCGCCTGCGGCAGTTCGTCGGCGGCGAAGCTGTCGCCGGCGAGCACGTGCGACGTGGTGCCCGTACGCCACGTGCTGGCCAGTGCGCGGGTCGCGGGGTCCAGGGTCAGTTCGACCACGGGCAGGTCGCGCTGGTCGCCGTCGACCAGTTCGAACGCGACCGTCTGCCGCAGGGCTTCGCGCCACCAGACCGCGGCCGCCCGCCAGCGCGGCTCGTCCGGCGTCTTGTCGCCGAGGGCGCTGGTGAACCGGGTGCCCGGGTCGAGGCGCTGCACCAAGGCAACGTCGGGCCGGGTCTTCGGCGCGAGCATGGGGGTGCCGGCACAGGCCGCGCACGTGATCGGCACGAGCAATGCGTGAAGGCGCACCCGGGCAGCATCCCGCCCCGGCCATCGGGGCTCAACGCAATGGGGCCGGAATGCCGATGGCATGGCCACGATGTGCACGTTCCCGCAGTGGTCGCTGTTGTTGCTGCTCGGCGCCGTCACGGCCCAGGATCCGGTATCGACGACGCCGCCGGCCCGCGGTCCGGCT
>JAEUHV010000525.1 GCA_016794485.1 Planctomycetota bacterium | reverse complement strand
GGCGAGTTGCAGGCGCAGGTTCGGCAGGTCCACGGCCGCGAACGGCACCGGGCACCGCAGTCGCACCCGCGCCGGCTGGCCGTGTTCGACGAGCACTTCCTCGCCGACCAGTTCGGGAGCGCCGGACGCCGCCACGAAGTCGACGAACACGAAGCCGGTGGCGGGTTGCCCGGTGTCGTCGAAGCCGCGCCGCACCCGGAGCGGGCGGTCGAACGGATCGACCAGGTCGAGCACGACCAGGTTGCGTCCCGGGGTCGGCAACAACACGGGCAACAACGCCGCACCGGACTCGCGCCCGCGATCGACCGGCAGCACCAGCGGCGGGCCGCTGCCGACGCGCAGCGTGCCGCGCACGAACGGCCGCAGTTCGGGGTCGATGCGGACCCCTGGTCCCTCGACGTAGCCCTGGCCGCTCGCCTGCAGCACGCCGGCCGCGACGAGCTGCGGCAGGAAGCGCGGGTTCGTCGCCGGCAACGACAGTTCGATCGCGTCGGGCAACACCCGGAGCGGCAGGGTCGCGGTCGTGTGCAGGCCGCGTTCGACGTCGCCTTCCTGCAGATCGAACCAGAGTGCGTACCGTCCGTACGGCAGGTTCGGCAGATCGAGCGCGATGGGCGCCGCATCGCCGAGGCGCCAGGCGACCGGCTGGCCCAGCTGGGCAGCGGCGGGCCCTGGCTGCGGCACGACGCGCACCGACACCGGCGTCCAGTTGCTGGAGATGCGCACGGACAACGTCCGCGGCCCGGACACCACGACGAGCTCGTCGCCGACGAACACCGTTCCCGCCGGATTGCCGACCACCTCGACCCGGCTGCTGCGGTCGCGCACCTGCACGGCGAACTCGCGCTGGCTCGTGTTGCCGACCGCGTCGGTGACCCGGAACACCCACGGCCCGCTCACGGCGGCGTCACCGAGGTCGCATTCCAGCGAGTGCACCGCGTGGGCGCCGGGCAGCGGCAGTTCCGGGCCGAAGGCGCCGTCGACCCCGATCGCCAATGTGCAATCCGGCTCGCCGGCGGAAAGTTCGAGACGCATGCGCACGCGACCGCCAACTGCGGGCAGGAACGGCTCCAAGGCCGGACCGGTCACCGTGCGCGGCACCGGGGCGGCGACGTCGGCGCGCAAGTAGGGCAGCACCAGTTCGGCCCGGTTGCCGGCCTGGTCGAGCGCGTGCACGCACACCTGGCCGCCGCCGAAGGCAGCGCAGGAACCGAGCTTCGCCGCGATCTCCTGCCCGAACGCCACTTCGCCGCCCCCCTTCGGCAGCACGATTTCGAACGGGGTGCCGACCTCGGGCACGATCGTCGCCGTCGCCAGGTGCACGCCCACCGCATCGGCGAACGTGCAGCGCAACACCGTGTCGCCGCTCAGCCCGGCCCCATCGGGATGCAGACTCGCCTGCACCACCGGTGGCGTGTCGTCGAGTCGCAGCCGCGCCGCGCCGAGCGGCGCACTGCCCGGCACCACGAACACCAGATCGATCGCGTCCTGTTCACTGCAGCGCAGCAGGCCCTGCACGACCTCCTGCCACGCCACCTGCGCGGTGGACACGGTCAAGGTGCCGGCAGTGGGATCCACCTCCGGCCGCAGCGTGGTGCGCAACAAGCCGCGCCCGCCGCGCACCAGGTCGGCGCGCAACGCCGACGGTTCGAACCCGGCGCAATGGAACACCAACGTCTCGAGTTGCCGGCTTTGGCGGTGCTGCACTTCGTGGTCGGCGCGCAGGGCCGACTGCACCAGCGCCAGCGGCGATCCGGACACCGGCTGCAGCAGCGGTGCCACCACCGTGGTCGGCGACGACAACAGCCCGAGTGCGGCGACCACCGCGGCCGACACGGCCAACCGGGCGGCCTGCGGACGGCGCGCCTCGCGCAGCTCGGACAGTTGCCGCGCCACCATCGCCGCCGACACGGGGCGCTGCGCGCGGTCGGGCTGCAGGCAGTGGCGCACGATGCGAACGAGCCGCCTGGGCACGCCGACACGCGCCGGCCAGGGTCGGCGTTCGCCGGCCAGGATCGCGGCGGCGGCGCGCGCGGGATCCGCGTCCTCGTGGGGCATCGTCCCGGTCAACAGCAGCCAGGCCAGCACGCCGAACGACCACAGGTCGGCGCGCGGGTCGACGTCGTCGCCGCGCAGCAGTTCGGGCGCCGCGAACGCCGGGCTCAAGAACCCGGCGAACGCGCCCTTGCCCTGCTGCGCCCCGGCCAACGACACGCTGCGCGCGATGCCGAAATCGAGCACCTTGACCTGCAGCGCGGCGGCCCGCGGCGCCACCATCACGTTGCGCGGCGACAGGTCGCAGTGCACGAGGCCGACGGCGTGGATGGCCGCCAGCGCTTCGGCGATCTGCTCGAGCACCGCCACCGCGTGCGACGGGTGCAGCGGTCCCTGCCGCAGCACGAGGTCGAGGGTCTTGCCTTCGACCAGTTCCATCACCAGGTAGGCGACACCGGCGTCGGCCTCGCCCGCGTCGAGCAGCCGCGCGCACCGTTCGTGCGTCACCGTCGCCGCGCGTCGGGCCTCGGGCAGCAGGGCGCGGCGATACTCCGGGCGTTCGGCGAAGCGCGGGTGCAGCAGCTTCAGCGCCACGGTCACCAGCGAGCCGATGTGCTGGGCGCGGAACACGGTGCCGAGTCCGCCGCGCCCGAGCACGCTCTGCAGCCGGTACTTGCCGTCGACGACCGTGCCGAGCAGTGGATTGCCGGCGTCGATCTCGCCGCGGCGCAGCGGGTAGTGCACGCAGTCGGTGGACAGCAGCCAGCCGTTGCAGTGGCCGCACCGGCTCGCCTGTGCGTTCGTCACACCTTCACACGACAGGCAGATCTTCACGCGTTCCGGAGGGGTTCACGGCACCAACACCGCGAACTCGCATGATACGCCCGGATCCCGGTGCAAGGCGATGGCGCAAACGCCGATGCCAGTGGGCCGTCGACGGCGTCAGTGCTGCAGCAAGGCGCGCCAGACTTCGAACACGGCGCGGTCGCGCACGAACTGGCGGCCGAGGTCGGCGAACTTCGCGGTCCACGCGCGCGTCGCGGCGGCATCGGCGATGGCGAAGCACACCGTGCCGACCGGCTTGTCGGGTGTGCCGCCGTCCGGCCCGGCGATGCCGGTGACAGCGACCGCGAGGTCACAGCCGAGGCGCAGCCGTGCCCCCGCAGCCATCGCCGCCGCCACCGGCTCGCTGACGGCGCCGTGTTCGGCCAGGAGCGATGCCGGCACGTCGAGCACCCCGGTCTTCACGGCGTTGTCGTAGGCGACGATCCCGCCGCACAGCACCGCCGATGCACCCGGCACGTCGCCGAGGCGCGCGGAGCACAGGCCGGCCGTGCACGATTCGGCGAAGCCCAAGGTGCGTCCGGAAGCCGTGAACTTCCGCACGACCAGTTCGGGCAGTTCGGCCGTGCCTTCGGCGAACAGCCACGAGCCCAGCAACGGCCGCAGTTCGGCAGCGGTGCGCTCGCACGCGGCCGCGGCGGCGTCGCGGGTCGCGGCGGTGCCGACGATGCGGATCGTCAACAGGCCGCCCGACGCGGTGATGCCGACCGCGGGATCGCGTCCGGGCACCATGAACGGCTCGATGCGTTCGCCGAGCAGCGCTTCGGACGGGCCGAGCACGCGCAACCACGCGTGCGCCGTGGGTGTCAGCCCGGGCAGCGCCGCGACCTGCGGCAGCACGACGCCGCGCAGCAGCACCTGCATCTCGCGCGGCACGCCGGGCAGCGCGTAGCAGCGCGCGCGGCCAACC
>JAEUHV010000599.1 GCA_016794485.1 Planctomycetota bacterium | reverse complement strand
ACGATCCTCACGATCGGTGACGGCCTCGTGGCGCAGATCCCGGCGCTGCTGGTGTCGACCGCGGCCGGCATCCTGGTCACGAAGGGCGCCAGCGAACAATCGCTCGGCCAGGAGATGGGCGACCAGATGACGTCGAGCAGCCGCGCACTGCGGCTGGTCAGCGGCATCGTGCTGGTGATGGCGTTCCTGCCCGGCATGCCGACCTTGGTGTTCGGCGTGATCGCCGCCGGCCTGTTCGGCTACGCCGGCGCGGTCGATCGTTCGCGCGCCAAGCTCGCGGCGACGAAGCTGGAAGCGTCCACGTCCGAAGCGAAGAAGCCCGACGAGAACGCCGCCCCGGTCGAGGAGTTGCTCGGTGTCGACCGCCTCGGCGTCGAGATCGGCTACCGCTTGATCGGCCTCGTCGAGCCGGGCAAACACGGCGGCCTGCTGGACCACATCCGCTCGCTGCGCCGCCAATTCGCGCAGACGCTCGGCCTCGTCGTGCCGCCGATCCGCGTGCGCGACAACGTGCAGCTCGATCCCAACGCCTACCGGGTCCTGCTCGGCGGCCAGGAGATCGCGCGCGGCTCGCTGCGCGCCGGTCAGTACCTGGCGATGGACCCCAGCGGCACGGCGGCGCCGATCCCCGGCATCGAGACGATCGAGCCCGCGTTCGGCCTGCCGGCGCGCTGGATCGCCGAGTCCGACAAGGACAAGGCCGAACTGCTCGGCTACACGGTCATCGACGCCGCATCGGTGCTGATCACGCATCTCACCGAAGTGCTGAAGAAGGTCGCGGGCGAACTGCTGTCGCGCGACGACGTCAAGGCGCTGGTCGAGAACCTCAAGAAGGTCTCGCCGGCCGTGGTCGAGGAACTGATCCCCGGCCAGCTCACGCTGGGCCAGGTGCAGCGCATCCTCGCGGGCCTGCTCAAGGAAGGCGTGCCGATCCGCAACCTGCAGACGATCCTCGAAGGCCTCGCCGACGCCTGCATCGAGACCAAGGACCCGCGTCACCTCACCGAGCAAGTGCGCACCCGGCTCGCGCGCACGATCGTCGAGCCGCACCTCGACCCGGTCGGCACGCTGCATGCGGCGTTCCTCGATCCCGACCTGGAACGCAACCTCGCCGAGGCCCTCGCCGGCAACGACGGCGTCACCAACCTGCCGCCCGGCTTCCTCGGCCGCTTCGTCGACCGCACCGCCGAGGCGCTGTCGTCGATGGCCAAGAGCGGCCGTGATCCGGTGCTGGTCACGCGCGCGAGCCTGCGGCCGTTCCTGGCCGAAGCCATCGCCGGCGTGATCCCGAACGCCTCCGTCCTGAGTTACCAGGAAACCGGATCGGCCAAGAAGGTCGAGACCACCCAACGCATCGCCGTCGCCGGCTGACCCCGCACCTCCTGACCCGCCATGATGCTCAAGCGATTCCAAGCCAAGACCCTGAACGACGCCCTCGCAGCGGTTCGTGCCGCGTGCGGCGACGACGCCCTCGTCGTCGAGACGCGTGCCCTGCGCGACGGCTACCTCGTCGTCGCCGCCCGCGCCGAAGCGGCGGTGCCGCCGCGCGACCAGGCCGGCAGCAGCACGTTCCTATCGAAGTGGACCCGCGGCTTCCAACCGCTGGCCGACAAGGCGGCCGATTTCGGCCTGTCGACCAACGTGCTGCGCGCAGTCGAGAAGGCCCTGCTCGGCACCCGAGTCGACCTGTCCCGCCCCGGTGACCCGGCCTTGCCGATGCTCGCCGCCCGCGTGCTCGCCGCGTTGATCCACACCGCACCGGGGCTGGAGACCGCAGTGGCGACGTTCCGCACGCTCGCCGTGGTCGGTCCGACCGGCGTCGGCAAGACGACCACGCTGGCCAAGCTCGCCGCACGCGCCAAGGACCGCGGCGAGAAGGTCGCGATCGTGACGCTCGACACCTACCGCATGGCCGCGGTCGAGCAATTGCGCGCGTTCGCCGACCTGCTGGCCGTGCCGTTCGCAGTCGCGTTCACCGCGACCGACCTGCGGCGGCTGCTGCAGGAGTTCGCCGACTACGACCGCATCCTGGTCGACACGACCGGCAAGAGCCCGCGCGACCGCGACGCCCTGCCGCTGCTCGAAGGCAACCTGCGCGCCGGCAAGGCGGCGACGCTGCTGTGCCTCGCCGCCGGCACCCGCACGCGCGACTGCCAGGTGGTGCTCGACGCGTTCGAGCCGCTCGGCATCGATGCCGTGTGCCTGACCAAATGGGACGAGACCGTCGCGCCCGGCGAAGCCGTCGCCGCGATCGTCGAACGTGGCCTGCCGCTGTCGCACGTGTGCATCGGCCAGGAAGTGCCGGCCGACATCGTCGTCGCCGAGGCCATGGCCGTCGCCACCGCCGCGTTCGACTGCGAACAAGGAGCTCGCGCATGAGCGGCGATCCGGTGATCCCGACCCAGGCCCGAGGCCTGCAGATCCCCCGGCCGCCCGCGACCCCATGGCTCGCGATCGCCGGCGCCAAGGGCGGCGTCGGCAAGACCACGCTCGCCACCAACCTCGCCTTGTTGCTGGCCCGCGCCGGCCACCGCACGCTGCTGGTCGACTTCGATCCCGGCTGCGGCAATGTCGCGGTGCACCTGCGCCTGACGGCGAAGCACGACCTCGACGACGTCGTCGCCGGCGCTGCGCCGGTGCGCGACGCGTTGGTCGACGGTCCGGGCGGCATCCGCGTCCTGCTCGGTCGCTCCGGACCGACGACCCTCGCCGGCGACGACGCCACGCCGCGGCAACGCGCCCTGCGCGCGATCACCGATGCGGCGCGCGACTTCGACGTCGTGGTGGTCGACACCGGCGCCGGCGTCGGCCTCGCGACGCTGGCCGTCGCCGAACGGGCCGACCTGGTGCTATCGGTCACCACCCCGGACGCGGCGGCGCTCACCGATGCCTACGCTTTCGCGAAGGTGCTGCATCGCCGTTCCCGACCGCTGCCCCAACTCGTCGTGAACCGCACGACCAGCCGCGACGAAGCGATGCGCACCGCGGCGCGGCTCGGCGCGGTGACGAAGAAGTTCCTCGACGCGAACACGACCCTGTGCGGCTGGATCGGTGACGACCCGCTCGTCGGACTGTCGGTCCAGGACCAGCGGCCGCTGGCGCTGTTCGGCCAAGGCCAGGCCGTCGACGACCTGCGCGGCGTCTGTGCCGCAGCCTTGGCTGCGTTGCCCCCTTTGCAGCGACGCCTGGGCGCGGTGCCCCAACCGACGACCCTGCGCCTGCGGCCGTCGCCCGCCGGCCCGAGTCGCCCGTAGCAACCGCGGCGATCCTGCGGGAATCCTGATCCGACGCTGGAACGGGGCACGCTTCTCCGGGGCGAGCCCCCCATGCACCGTTCCTCCCTGCGCAGCCTCTCCCTCCTGGCCGAACTCGGCATGTTCGTCGCCATCCTCGGCGTCGTCACCACCGTCGGCCTCGCGTCGCTGCACCTGGTCGTCGACCTCGCCGAGGCGCTGGCCCGGCCGGTCCTGGAACGTCTTGGCTCGCTGCGGTGATCGCGTCAGCGGGCGGCGAGCGTCTGCGGCACCGTCGTGGTCGTGTTGCCCGCGGCATCGGTGGCGACGACCTGCACGGTGACGCCCGCCACCGCAGAGACCGGCGCGCGCCACAGGAACTCGCCGTACCACTGCAGCGGCACCTCGCTCGCGCTGCCGTCGCGCGTGACGCGCAGCACGACCTTCTGCCAGTCGAAGGGCATGCACGGACTCTTGCGGTCGTGGACGCGCACCGAGACGACGGCGGGCCCACCCGCCGCGCCACTTTGCACGTGCAGAACTCCGACGAACGGCGGGGCGGTGTCGCGGGCGATCGCCTTGCCGAAGAACACCTTGTCGGCGAGGGCTCCCTTCACTTCGCCTTGCGCGTGCACCACGTCGAGCCGTTGGTCGCGATCGAGATCGGCGAGGGCGATGCCGAGCGTGCCGTTGGTCGGATCGCCGGCGAACACCGGCGCCCCGGCCTGGAAGCGGCCCTTGCCGTCGTTGACCAGCAAGCGGTCCGGGCCGTCCAGCGAACCGATCAGGAAGTCGGCGTCGCCGTCGCTGTCGAAATCGAGGAACGCGACCATGTTGTCGTCGAACTGCGGATTGTCGGCCGCGGGCCAGTTCGCCTCGGTCGCGTCGCGGAAGCCGCCCTTGCCGTCGCCGAGGAACAGGTGCTCGCAGAAGCGCCGCGGTGCGACGCCGTCGTTGATCGTCACCACGTCGAGCACGCCGTCGCCGTCGACGTCCATCGGCTCGAACTCGTAGTTGTTGGTGAACTGCGGCAAGCGCGCGCTGGCGTCGGTGAACTTGCCGCTGCCGTCGTTGTGGGCCAGGAACGAGCCCGGCGAACGCTTGCTGCTGGCCAGCAGGTCGAGATCGAAGTCGCCGTCGACGTCGAGCAGTTCGAGTTCCCAGCAGAACCGCACCGCCCAGTCCGGCAGCGCGTCGGCCACGTCGACGAAGCCCCCCTTCCCGTCGTTGCGCCACAGCCGCGGCCGCGCGCCCGCGTTCTGCATCGGCGAGCCTGGCCCCCAGTCGGCGAGCAGCAGGTCGAGATCGCCGTCGCCGTCCACGTCACCGAACTCGGCGTCGCCGATCGACAGCGGCTGCTGCGGCAGGCGCGCCGTCGCGTCGGTCCAACGCCCGTCCGCGGCGCCGAGGAACAACCGGCTCTGCGTGCCGAACGTGCAACCAACGAACACGTCGGCGCGACCGTCGCCGTCGACGTCACGCACCTTGACGACGCGGGCGAAGAACGTCGCGTCGCCGAACACCTGCTGCGTGATCTCGGGCCACGGCCCGCTGGCGACGTTGCGGAACACGCGGCTCGGCACGTGAGCCCCAGGCGCCTCGTAGTCGCCGCCGTTCGCGAACAACACGTCGACCCGGCCGTCGCCGTCGAGGTCGGCGAGTTCGACCTTGTTGCTCCAGTCGTCGGTGGCACCGATCGTCGTCGCGGTCACGTCGTGCCACAGGTCGGCCGGCAGCGACAGGGTCGGCTTCCATTCGGGCCGCCGCCTCGATGCGGGTGCCTTGGCCGGCGGTTGGACTTCCTGTGCCAGGGCGACAGCGGCCATGGCGACGACGATTGCACTGCGCACACAACGCGCGAACGGGAGGCTCGGCATGCGGCGTGACGATACAGGCTCGGATTGCGGGTTCGGCACGAACCGTGGCCGCCGCGAACGGAATCGCCCGCACTCGCCGAACCTCGACTCGACCGCGCACGGCGTCATTGTGCTCATGGCTGGCGGATTCGGAATCGCGGTGAAACCATCCGGGCCTTCATCGGGGACTTCGCGCGCGGGTCACGCGCCACATGGGCGCGGAGCGAATCCGCGAGTTCCGCCGAATCGGCGCGGACTCTCTCTCTTGCATTGAGGTCCACACATGTCCGTTCGATGCCGCAATCGTATCCACACCACCATCAGCCTGCTCGCGCTCACCGCCGCGGTCGCCGCCCAAGGCCAACCCGTCAACCGCAACTCGCGTGAAGTGGGTCTTGTCCTCCGCGAACTCGTCGAGGGCGCCTTGACCGCGTCGGGCGGCGTACCCGTCGCACGTGTCACCGCGCCGCCCGGCTCCACCTACTTGGTCATGGCGCAGTGGGGCGCAGCGTTTCCGACCGGCTTTCTGCCGAGCCTGATCGACGCGCAGCAACTCATGCCTGGTGCCGTCGGTGTCGCCGGTGTGCAAGGGGCGACGCTGTTCAACGGCTTCCTGGACCCGCTCGGAGCCCCGGTCGGCACAATCCCGGCGTCGGGCTTCCAGGATCTGGTGCTGGCACCAGGCCTCGCCGTGCCGACGGGAGCCGCAGCAGCGCTGCTGGCCATCGAACTGCAGGCGCTCGTGTTCCTGCCCAACAACGCCCCAGTCGTCCTGACCAATTCGCAGGTCCGCGCGGCGCAAGCCACGACCAACCCGACGCCGACGTTCACGGCAACCGCGGCGTTGCCGCCGAGTGAGAACTTGGACTGGGACGACGTCGAACAGGGAGACGTCGACGGCGACGGCGACCTCGACGTCATCGGCGTGCGGCAAACCGTCGGCATCGACGACGTGCAGATGTGGATCGCGTCCGGCACCACGTTCACGGGTCCGACGATCGTCACCCAGCTGCCGAGCATCGGCTCGAGTTCGCCAGGTGGGGCGACTTCGGCCGAACTCGCCGACCTCAATCGGGACGGGTTCCTCGACCTCGCAGTGTGCTTCGCCGGCTCACCGGCCTACCTGCAGATCTGGCTCAATGCCGGACTCGGCGCGGGCAACACGTGGCTCGGATTCGTACCGATCGATCACGCCCGGATCAGCAAGGGAATCGGTCCTACGGGCACCGACCCGACCGACCTCGAGACGGCGGACGTCGACGGCGACGGCGATCTCGACATCTACCTCGCGTGTGCTTCGTTCAATCCGGCGCAGGGCCAGCAGAATCGGCTGTTCCGCAACGACATGCCTCGGCCGGGGAACGGCGTGCCGGCGTTCACGGTGTTCAGCGACGTCACGACGACGAACCTGCCGGTTCTGCTCGACGACACCGAGGACGCCGAGTTCTTCGACTTCGACAACGATGGTGACCAGGACGTCGTCGTCGCAGCCATCGACGGTCCGGCAGCCAGTGCAACGACCTACGGTACTGGCCAGGACTACGTGCTGGTGAACCGGGGCAACGGTGTGTTCGACGCACCTGGCCTGAACGGTGCGCCGGGCAGCAACCCGATCCCGCCAACCAACGACGAATCCGCCGACGTGGTCGTGGTCGATTTCGACGGCGACGGCAACCTCGACCTCTACTTCGCGAACTGGCTCAACACCTCGGTCACGATCTCCGGCATCATCACCTACGGCAGCCCGCGCCAGGACAAGCTTCTGCGCAAGGTCGGCCCGTCGTTCGTGGACCTTTCGGCACGACTGCCGGCGAACGACGGCACCGGCACGGACGCCGAAGTCGCCGACTTCGATCTCGACGGTCGGCCCGACATCGTCGTCGGCCAGGGCTCACTGCGTCGTCCGATGTCGCCGTTCACCACGGGCGCATTCGTGCTGCGCAACCCCGGCAACCTGACCGCGACGTGGCCGCGCGTGACTCTGCCCGGCGCCACCGGCGTGGACTTCCGCGATCTCGAGCCTGGTGACTGGCAGAAGCTCGGCTTCGGAGCGCTGAACCAGTCGCGGTGGTTCGACAAGGACCTGGGCGCCGCTGCATTGCGCAATGGCAGCTCGACCGGTCCTGGGATCTTCGCCTTGACGCGCGACTGAACCGGCACGGCACCCGGGCTTCGGCTGGGGTGCCGGACCTGGCCAACCAACTGCGCGCGTGGTTCCCGCCGAGCGCGAACGGCCGATGCCATCGCCCGCTGTGCGAGCCGCCATCCGCCCGGCTTGCCCCACCGACCACGCCGCTCCACCGACACCGCTTGGCGAAGCCCACGAACCCACCCACGCCCAGCTTCGATTGGGCTCCGTGGCCCATGCAGCCGCCGCCTCGCCTCGCCTCGCGCTCCTGGGCGCCTTGCTGTTTCCCGCTGAGCAGGTCGACGGCTTCGCGGTACCTTCACGCACGCGACCTGCCACGACATCTCGGCCCGGCGTGCCCTCGGCGCGGCCGGTCGCACGCCGCCCGGGCGCGCCGGTCACTTCGGTGCGAGTGCGGCGGCGCGGGCTCGCAGCGCCGCGGCGTCGGGCTGCGCGCGCTGCGGCGTCGCCGCGCGCAGTCGCAGGTCGGGCCACGACAGGCGCGGGCGCTGCGCGCCGAGCCAGTACTCGCCGCGCTGCAGGCACCAGTCGGCGAGCGCGAGCTGCTGCGCGTCGGCGGACGCGATCCACGCCTCGACCTGCGCGACCAGCGCCGCGCGCAGCTGTCGCACCGGCTCCGGGTCGCCGAGCGCCTGCATCGCCACCGCGGCATGGCAGCGCGCGTCGAACGCCTGGAAGTCGCGGCCAGCCGCGGCGACGTCCGCGTCGAGGAACGGCCGCAGCGTCGCGCGCACCGAGTCGTCGCCGCCCACCGCCAGGGCGGCGGCGACGCGCGCCGTCTGCGGGCCGTGCGGCTCGGCGAGCTGCTCGCGCAGCATGGCCTTCGCCGGCGCGAAGCCGCGCTCCGCGAGCGCGATCTGCGACTCGAAGCCGAACGCGCCCGGGTCCAGCGGCCAGGCGCGCGTCACCGCGGCGAACGTCGCGGCATCGCCGTCGAGCAGCGCCAGTTGCGCGACGCGCGCGCGCGGCTCCGCGCCGAGGCTCGCGTCGGCGAGGTCCTGCACCACCGCGCCGCGCAGCCCGGCCGCCGCGGCCGGCTGCTGCAGCACGAGCGCGATCAGCTCCTGGAACCGCTCGTCGAGTTCCTTCCGGGCGATCATCGACGCCTCGTCCGCCGGCGGCGGCAGGTCCTTGCGCACCTGCTGGTACAGCTGCCGCGCGCGCGCGCTCGCGGCGCGCGCCGCGCCGACGTCGATCGTGCGGCTGCTGCCGGCGGCGAGCGGCTGCTTGCCCTGGGCAGTGGTCACGTCGACGGTGCCGTTCAGCGCGAGCACCGTGAGGATGGCGGGAGCAGCGAGATCGCGCAGTCGCGCGCGCAGGTCGTTCGGAGTCATGTTCGTATCGGCGGGTTCGATCGGGGGCGAAGCCTCGGGGGACAGCGTGCAGCGCACGGCG
>JAEUHV010000362.1 GCA_016794485.1 Planctomycetota bacterium | reverse complement strand
CGAGCGCGGTGGCGAACGCGGTGATCGCGGTGACCGTCCGGAGCGTGGCCCGCGTCCCGAGTGGCAGGAGCGCGGCGATCGTCCGGAACGTGGACCGCGTCCCGAACGCGGCGACCGTCCGGCCCGCGAGGATCGGCCCATGCGCGAAGAGCGACCGTTCCGCGGCGAGCGCGAGGAGCGGCCGTTCCGCGGCGAGCGCGACGATCGTCCGGCGCGCCCGGAACGTGGTCCCGTGGGCGAGCCGCAGGGTGACCGCGGTGATCGTGGCCCGCGCGGCGATCGTTTCGACGACCGCAGTGAGCGTGGTCCGCGCCCGCCCTTCGCCGACGAGGGTGACCGCCCGGTGCGCGAGGAGCGGCGTCCGCACGGCGATCGCGCTCCGCGTGAGGACCGGCCGGTGCGCAGTGAACGTCCGGAACGGTTCGACCGCGCCCCGCGCGAAGACCGTCCGATGCGCGACGACCGGGCCCCGCGCGAAGAGCGGCCGGTTCGTGACGACCGGCCGATGCGCGACGATCGCCCGGCCCGCGACGATCGCCCGATGCGTGAGGACCGTCCGGCCCGCACCGATCGTCCGGCTCGCAGCGAGCGTCCGCCGGCGCCGTTCGGGCGTGGCGATGCTCCTGCTCCGGCCGACTCGGGCGACCGTGGTGACGGCTGGCGCAACCGGCGCGACGAGCCGCGCGGTGGCGACCGCGGCGAACGACGGCCGATGCGCGATGCGGCGGCGCCGCCGTTCGAAGGCGGGGAGCGTGGCGTCCGACCGGCCGCCCGTCCGGAACGTGCGGACCGTCCGGTCCGCGAGGACCGTCCGGTTCGCGAGGATCGTCCGGAACGTGCCGACCGTCCGGTCCGCGAGGACCGTCCGGTTCGCGATCGGAGCGACCGTCCGGAGCGTGGTCCGCGGCCTGGTGGCATGCCGATGGCCGAGTTCGACGACGAGCCGCGCGACCGCCCGACGCCGCGCGAAGACGTCGGCCAGCTCGAGTCGCTCGACAGCGTGCTCGGCGAAGACCGTCCGGGCGCGGGGCGTCCGCGCGGTGGCGACCGTCGCCGCCGTCGCGAGTAGGCCGCGATCCCTGGCGCTGCCTAGGCAGCGCCAGCTCGCCAGCACCCCGGGTGTCTGCCCAGGGAGGTTGCTCGGGTTGCAGGGCCTGGGCTAGCATCCGCCAGCCCAGCCATGCAGAGCCGCCTGCGATTCCTGGTCGCCATGGTTCTGGCCATGGCGTGTTCGCTCGCCCAGGATCCCCAGGAATTGGCCATCCGGCAGTTGCGGCCGGTCTTGGACGGCAATCTCGAGGAGTGGGCCGGCCAGCCGTCGGTCGTCCTTGGTGAAGCGACGCATGTCGTTGGCAGCAAGGGTTCTTGGAGCGGCGTGGCCGATTCGCGTGCGGACCTCCAGGTGGCCTTCGATGCGACCCACCTGTACCTGGCTGGCCAAATCGAGGACGACCAGATCCTGCCACCGGGAACCCTGACCGACCCGGCCCTCGGCGACTGCATCGAACTGCACCTGGGCTTCGCGATCGACGGCGATGCCGCGACCCGGCAACCCGAAGATGCGGTGCTGCGTCTCATGCCGCTCGATCCGCGGCGGCCGTACGAATGGGTCGACCACCGTCTGGCCGCGCGCCCATCCACCGCCCAACTGGGCGGCATCCGGGTCCTCAGCCGCCGCCTGTCGCCCACCCGCTACTCGTTCGAAGCGGCAATTCCGTTCCATCACTATCCGGCCCTGCAACCCGGTGCCCCGTCGGTGGGGTTCTCGTTGTCCCTGCGCGACCACGATCCTGCCGATGGTCCGACCCCGACGGTTCTGGCCTGGTGTGGGCGCGACCCCGGGACCCAGAAGGGGCTCGGGCTGTTGCATTTCCAGGCCCCTGGCCCGCTGCAGGGCGACGACGTGCGGCTGCCGCTGCTCGACAGCGAGTGGCTCGCCGACATGCCGTACCTGCTGGTGCCGCTGTCGACGATCGTGCTGCTGGTGTTGATGCTGCGGGTTTGGCCGAAGGTGCGGGCCCGCGCGCCGTGGTTGCGGCCGACCCTCATGGTGGTGGGCGTGGTGCTCTGCACGCTCGGCTTGTTCCTGCCGGGCTGGATGCAGGATTGGCGGGCCGACACACAGCGGGGCCGCCTCGACGCGACGATGCAGCGTCTCAGCAGCCTGCTGTTGCAGGTCGAGAACGGCACGCTGAAGAGCTACCGCGGCCAGAGCCGCGATCGCGCGTTCGTGCAGTTGCTGCAGGGCGAGGCGATCGCCCGCCAGCGGTACACCAGCTACCGCTCGCTCGCGCAGATCGCGCCGGAGCAGTTCGGCCCGGCGTTCCGGCATTTCGACGACCTCCCGGTTCGCCCGTACTGGTTGCCGTTGGTCGAGGACCAGCCCGAGAGCTTCCAGTTCGATCCGCCGCTGCGCGGCCAGCGCTTGCACCTCGTCGTTGCGCGGCCGTTCACGCCGGCGTTCTCGTTTGCGCCGCGGCCGGTCGGTGTGCCCCGGCTCGAACTCGCGCTCGATTTCGTCGGTGCCGACAGCCGTCGGCTGGAAGTCGACCTCGATCGCCCGTTCGTCGACGGCCAGTCACTCGGGCGCGACCACTGGGAAGTGTGCGTCGTTCCTGTGGGCCTGGAGCGCGACCTGCGCGGGCTCACCGCGAACGTCGTGCGCGGCGTCGATTTCCGCCTGGTCGGCATCTCGCTCGAAGGCAGCGAGCCCGGCCGCATCGAGCCGGTGATGCTCGGCACGCCGACGCGCGGCGGTGTGCTGACCGACTTGCGCGGACCGTGGCCGGTCGACGCCGGCATCGAGCTGGCACCCGGAGCCACGGCCAAGGTCGCGATCCCGCGCACCGAAGAGACGCCGCAGCGGCTTTGGTTCTTCTACCGCGCCATCTACCCAGGCGTGCCGACCGCGATCCTCGGCGAGAAGGTGGCCGAAATCGTGCTGCACTTCGGCGGCAAAGAGAAGCGCACGATCCCGCTCGAGCACCAGGTCAGCGTGTTCTACGAGCTGGCCTTCCGCAACACGCGCGATGCTCCGCCCGACGACAGCCCTGCGTCGCTCGCTCTGGACTGGCTCGACGAGGCGAAGGAGCGCCACGTCAACCTCGGCTACCCGGTCAACGACCTGCCGAGCGATGCGCCGCTCGAGGCGATCGAGTTCCGCAACGTCGCCGACTACCGGATGCACTTCCGTTCGGTGGTGTTCGTGCACGAGCGGCAGGCGGCACCGCAGGATCCGCCCGACTCGCCGTTGGTGCGCACGGCGAACGGCATGACGCTGCCGCCGCAACGGCGCGAAGAGATCCTCGGCGGCGCGGCGGTGACGATCTATCGCGATGGTCGCCTGAGCGAGTCGATGTTTGCCGACGAAGCGCGCGCGGAAGCGATGTACATGCCGCGCGCGGTCGCCAACGACACCGTGTCGGCGGAGACGCCTTTGCCCGGTGGCGGGCGCCGGTTGGCGTTGTTCATGCCGTTGCGCGGCGACGGCTGGGACGGCGCGACCATCGGCGTCGCCGACACCGATCCCGACCATGCTGCAGCGGGCCTGTCGGCCAACCGCTGGGGCTTCGCGCTGTGCCTGCTGAGCGCTCCGTTCCTCCTGGTGCTGCTCAGCGAGTGGCTGGCGGCGGCCACCAGCCTGCGTGCGCGGCTCATGACGGTCACGTCGTTGGCGTCCTTGGCGCCGTTGGCGCTGCTGTCGCTCGTGCTGGTGCAGGTCCTGGAGAGTGGCCACGCCGCGGACGTCGAAGCCGGAATGCGCGACGCGGTCGCCAGCGCGCGCGAGCAGCTCGGCGTGCAGAAGCAGAAGGTGCAGGCCTCGGCCCAACAATGGCTGCAGGCGCTGGTCAAGGTCGCCGGCCAGAGGTTGGCGGGAGTCGCCGAGGCGGACTTCGACGGCGCCTTGGGGTCGGTCGGCACCGAGCTCGAGCAGCGCCTGCAGGGCCAGCTACCGCCCGAATGGCACGGCGGGTTCCTGCGGCTCGAGTGGCAGCCGGCACTGGGCCAGAAACGCTCGCCGCCGCGCACCTTCGTCGCGGGCAATGCGCGGGCCTCGGACGCGGGGTCCCCGGCGCGGCTCGAGCCCGGGTTGTTCATGGACCGCGGCGAACTGCGCATCGGCGTGCGGGCCGAACAGGTCGGTGCGGGAGGCACCTACGTGTTGACCGCCGGGCGTCCGGTCGAGGGCAACCTGCTGGCGGCCATCGCGCCCGGCCAGGACGTGTTGCTGACCGACGTTCGCGGCTACCCGCTGGCCGTGGCGACCGGACGGTCGTCGGCCGAGTCGCTCCAGCAGCAGGCTCTCGATCCCGTGGTGATGATGGCCCGCGAACGGGCCCTCGGTCGCGCCTTGGAGGCGCACGAACCCGTGGTCGAGCGCCACGCCACGGCCAACGGTTCGCAGGTCCACGGCAGCGAGGTGTTGCTCGACCTGCAGGACACGCCGCGCGCGCTGTTGGTGCTGGCCCGGCCCGACGAACGGGCGATGCTCGACCTGGCCGTCGGCCGCATTCCGGTGCGCGGCTTCTTCCTGCTGGTCGCGGGATCGCTGGTCGTGCTCTCGGTGTTCCTGTCGTTCGTGGTGAGTGGCCGCATCAGCCGGCCCATCGAGCGGCTCGAACGTGGCGCGCAGGCGCTGTCGCGCGGGCAGCTCGAGACCCGGGTTCAAGTCGACGACGGTGGCCAGATCGGCGCGTTGACGCGGGCCTTCAACCAGATGGCGGCCGACCTGCAGGGTCGCCTACAGGACCTGCAGGCGATCAACCGGACGATGCGCGAGTTGTCCGGCGAACACGACGAGGCCACGTCGGTCGACGTGTTGCGGCGGTTCTGCCAGGCACAGACGCCGGCCGACTCGGTGCACGTCGTCCTGGCCGATCCGACGGGGCAACGGCTCGTGCTGCACTCCGGCACCGACCGTGCGCCGCGGCCGATGGCGGCGCCGCAGCTGCCACTGGCGACGATGGTGGGGCCGTTCGTCTGTCATGCGCGCACCGGTGTGTTGCCCGAACCCTGGGGCGAGCTCGCGCCGGACAGCCGGTCCTTGTTGGCGGTGCCCATCGTGTTCGGCGGCCAGACGCGCGGCCTGGTCGTGCTCGGGTTCGCGCACGCGCGGCCGACGTCGGTCGATCTCGACCTGCTCAGCACGGTCGTGGCGCAGGCCGCGGTTGCGTTCGAACGTTGCCAGTTGCAGAAGCTGGCGGTTCAGGATCCGGTGACCGGGATGTTCACGCCGGACTACTTCCGGCGGCGGATCGCCGATGAAGTGTCGTTGGCGCAGCAGCGTGGCCGGCCCCTCGTGCTGCTGGCGGTGGCGCTCGGCGATGGCGAACGGCGGCCGCGCGGTCTGCGCCGTTTCGCGGCGTTGCTCGGCGAGCACCTCGGCGCGAGCGCGGTGTCGTGCCACACCGGCAGCGGCCAGTTCCTGGCGGCGTTGCCGGGCACGCAGCGCGCCCACGCGGAAGCGCGGCTGCTGCGGCTCGCCGACGCGTGGGACGACATGGTTCGGCAGTCTCCCGAAAACGAGCTCGAGGCCGTTCGGCCGGCCGGCGTGGTCGTGCAGTTCCCGGACGAGGCCGCATCGACGGAGTTCCTGTTCGAAGCACTGGCAGCGCGTATCGCGGCGCTGCGCGAGCCGGGCGCGTCGGCGATGGAGAGCGACGAGAGCCTGCAGCGGGCCGGCGTCACCGCGGTGAGTCCGGCGATGCGCGCGGTGTACGGCACGTTGCGGCGGGTGGCTCCGACCGATCTACCGATCCTGTTCGAAGGCGAGACCGGTGTCGGCAAGGAGGTGTTGACCAACCTCGTGCATCGCTGGAGTCGTCGGGCCGGTGGTCCGCTGGTGAAGGTGCACTGTGCGTCGCTGTCGGAGACCCTGCTCGCCAGCGAACTGTTCGGCCACGAGAAGGGCGCCTTCACCGGGGCCGATCGCCGCAAGATCGGCCGCTTCGAGCAAGCCGATGGCGGTACGTTGTTCCTCGACGAGGTCGGCGAGATTCCGCTCGACGTCCAGGTGAAGCTGCTGCGGGTGCTGCAGGAAGGCGAGGTCGACCGGGTCGGCGGCAGCGACCCGGTGAAGGTCGACGTGCGCGTCGTCGCGGCGACCAACCGCGACATTGCCCGCATGGTGGGCGACGGCCGGTTCCGCGAAGACCTCTACTACCGGCTGCAAGGCATGGTCGTGAAGGTGCCGCCGCTGCGCGAACGCAAGCAGGAGCTGGCGAGCCTGATCGACCACTTCCGCGACGAGATCGTCGCCGACGGGCACACCATCGCCCGCACATGGTCCACCGACGCGATGGACGAGATGTTCCGGCAGGAGTGGCCCGGCAACATCCGGCAACTGCGTCACACGGTGTTCCGCGCGATGGTGTTGGCGCGGGGCGAGGTCGTCCAGCTGCGCGACCTGCAGTCCGTCCTGGCGGCGGGCGGTGCAGGGGCAGGGGCGGGCTCGGGGATGGTGGCGACCAGTTTGCCTGCTTCCGTTCCCCCTGCAGCCAGCGTCAGCCCCTCATCTCCACCCAGTGCGCCGGCGGTCGTCGAGCCGGGGCCCGCGCCGCATGGTGGCGACGGCCTGGCCCAGCAGGTGGATCCCTTGGTCCTGGACGATGGACCCGGTGCGGCGGACGACGCGGCGGAGGAGCCGATCGTGTTGTTACCACGGGTCGCGGGCGAGCCGTTGCCGCCCCGGCTGGAGGAATTGCGGCGCCGCATCGTGCTCGCGGGGCGCTACACCACCCAGGAGCACATGGCTGTCGGCAACCTGTCGCACCGAACGGCATTGCGTGACCTGCAGGCATTGGTCACCGCGGGTGTTGTCGAACGGGTGGGGGCGCGGCGTGGAGCGTTTTATCGGCCATTGGCGGGTGGCTGAGGCTGGTCACGGCGGGAAGCCAATTGGCCGATTCGGCAACGAGTCTGGCCAATAAGATTTATCGTAGCTCATAAGCTGATAATTCTCATGCGCTTGGGTTTCTTGGCCAATTCTCGATCGCGCGTCTGGTCCACACGTTGCTCCTGACCCCGTGTAATCGGCCACGCTTTCGGAGCCTCTCCCATGCGCAACTTTTCGCGTTCCCTCCTCGTCCTGCTGGTCGCCGCGGCTTCCGTGTTGGCGCAAGTCGGGGTCAAGAAGGGGGCGGTCGTCTACCACGGCAGCGCCAGCAACACGAGCGCGCCGGCGACGGTCCAGGAGAGCAAGGTGAAGGAAGCGACCCCCGAGTGGAAGCGGATCCAGTCGGAAGGCATCGACACCGAGTCGGCGCACGGCAAGCAGTTGCTCGTGCAGATGAACAACCGAATTCGCGAAGCCGTGAAGTCCGTGGCCGAAGCAGAGGGGCGGGACATGGTGGCCCGCAAGGACGACATAACCGATGCCCAGGGCCGCACGGTCGTCGACCTGACGGACAAGGTGGTGACGAAGGTCGGCGAATGAGGTCCGGTTCGATTCCGAGAGGCTCCCCGGCTGGCTCCGCTCTACGCTGAACCCGTGCTTCGTCCTAGTCGTCGGCTGACCGTGCCGCGGTCCCTGCTGCCGTGCGTCACCCTCAGCCTCGTGTGCTGCGTGAACTCGGGTCCGCCGCGGCGCATCGAGCCGATGCGGGTCGATGGCAGCGTCGTGGCCCGTCCTGGCGACAGTGGCGCCGCCGTTGGACCAATTGCCTGGCCATTGGCGACGCCCGGGACCGGGACTGCAGCGTTGGCCCAGGATCCGAAGGAGACGCCCGAGCAACGCGACGCGCGCCTGCGCGTCCAGTTCGGCAGCACGGTGCTGATCGGCGCCGACGGTAGCGTCACCAAGCAGTACTTCCTCGCGGGCGACCTCGCGTTGACGTTCCTCAAGTTGATCACCGAGCTGACCCCGGAGAACCAGGTGACCCTCGGCGCGGATCGGCAGCCGCCGAAGGTGCCGCCGCCCGGCACCAAGGTCGGTGGCGCAGCGAGCAGGAGCGTGCTCGGCCGCATGCTGCGCGAGCACGAAGTCGAGGTGACGTTCGTGCCCGACTTCGAGATCCTGAGCGGGGTGCCGCTCGTCGATCCGCCCGGCCCCGCCGCCCCCGGAAAGGTCACCGGGGAGTCGCCGGCCACGAACTACAAACAGGCTCCCGCGGTCGCGCTCGCGCTGGTCACCGCGCGGCCGTCGGCGCTGGCGGCGTTCGAAGCGGCGCTGGACCTGTTCTACACCAGCATCCCGCAGATCGAGATCTCGGTGCTGGTGGTCGAGTACCAGACCGCCGATGCCCTGGCGTTCGGCGTCAGCAGCATCGACAACAACACGCCGATCCTCGGCAACCTCACTTCGAGCCAGCTGGTCCGTTCCTACACGTCGGCGTTTCCGCTGCGGCAGCCGATCGTCGGCAGTTCGCCGGTCACCGACATCGGACGCTTCGCACTCGGTGGCATCCACGACAGCTGGGAGCTGAACATGGTGCTGGAGGCGCTCGAGGCCAACAATCTCGCCGACATCCAGAGCTCACCGAAGCTCGTCGTGCGCAACGGCGGCATCGCCGCGATCTCGACGCTGACGCAGTTCCCGTTCCCGAAGGCGAAGATCATCCAGTTCGGCAACGAGGTCGCGACCGAGATCGAGTTCAAGCCGGTCGGCGTGAAGATGAACATCGTGCCGGTCATCGCCGGCACCGACTCGATCATCCTGCAGGTCTACGCCGACGTCTCCGCGATCACCGCGTTCGCGCCGACGGAGCCGGTCAGTACGCCGATCACCAGCAATCGCTCGGCGGTCACGACGGTCTACCTGAAGGACGGCTACACGCTGGTCATCGGCGGGTTGACGTCGAAGACCAGGTTCGAGAGCGAGACCAAGGTGCCGATCCTCGGCGACATCCCGGTGCTCGGGTTCCTGTTCCGTTCGACGTCGCAGACGCGCAACGACACCACGGTCGAGTTCTACATCACTCCGCGCATCGTGCGCGACCGCGGCACCCCGGCCACCCGGTAGGCCGTGGTGCGGCGGGGGCCGCGTCGCGATGATGGCGCCATGCGCCGCATCCTCGTCGTCGTCGGCACGCGCCCAGAAGCGATCAAGCTCGCGCCGGTCGTGCAAGAGTTGCGAGCGACGGCGGGGATCGAGTGCCGTGTCCTGGCGACAGCGCAACATCGCGAACTGCTGGATCGGACCCTCGCCTTCTTCGGCATCGTGCCCGACCGCGACCTCGACCTGATGCGGCCCGGGCAAGGCCCGGCCGACCTGCTGGCGCGGGCGATCGCGGCGATCGAGCCGGTGCTGGCCGACGAAGCGCCGGACTTCGTGCTGTTGCAGGGCGACACCACGACCGTGTTGGCGGCGGCGTTGGCGGCATTCCATCGCCGCGTTCCGTTCGGTCACGTCGAAGCCGGCTTGCGCACCGGCGACCTGGCGCGGCCGTTCCCCGAGGAGGGCAACCGCCGGCTCGTGGCACCCCTGGCGCGCGTGCACTTCGCGCCGACGACGCAGGCTCGCGACAACCTGCTGCGCGAAGGCATTGCCGCCGCGGCCATCCACGTAGTCGGCAACACCGTCGTCGACGCCGTGCAGTGGACGGCACGGGTGCTGGCCGATCGGCCGTTCGCGGTGCCGCCCGGTCGCCGCCTGCTGCTCGTCACCGCGCACCGCCGCGAGAGCTTCGGCAAGCCGCTGGCCCAGCTGTGCGAAGCGCTGGCGATCCTGGCGCGGCGGCCCGACGTCGAAGTGGTGTTCCCCGTACACCCGAATCCGCGGGTCCGCGAAACGGTCGAGCGGCTGCTCGGGGAGCGGGCCAGGCTGCGGCTGTGCGATCCGTTCGACTACCCGGAGATGGTCGCGGCGATGCAGGCGAGCACCCTGGTGCTGACCGATTCGGGAGGTGTGCAGGAGGAGGCGCCGGCCCTCGGCAAGCCGGTGCTGGTGTTGCGCGACGTCACCGAACGGCCCGAAGGCGTGGCGCTGGGGGCGGCCATCCTCGTCGGCATGGACCGCGACCGCATCGTCGCCGCGGCCGAGCGCCTGCTCGACGATCCGGCGGCGTATTCGGCCATGGCCGTGGTGCGCAACCCGTATGGGGACGGGCGCAGCGCCCGTGCCATCGTCGATTGCCTCGCCCGGCTCGAGTGACGGTGGACGGGCGGATCGCGACGCGGTCGGAAGAAGCCGCTAGCATCGGCGTCCCAAACCGACATGCGCACCCCACCCGACCCGACTTCGTCCGCCGAACGTGGCGTCGCGCTGGTGCTGGCCCTGATCTTCTCGATCCTGCTGTACATCCTCGTCGCCGAACTGGTCGTGTCCGGCCGCATGGTGCGCGCGACCGGCGAGAACGACGCGATGCTTGCGCGCATGCGCACGCAGATGCTGTTCCACCTCGACGAGACCGAGGACCAACTGCTGCAGGACCTCGCCGGGGCCGCGGCCGAGGAGGGGTCGGGCAGCGAGGGGGCTGGCGCGCTCGCAGGAGCGATGGCCGGAGCTGCGGCGGGCGGTGCATCCGGTGCCGCCGGTGGGGAGGGCGGGGAGGAAGCGCCCGAGGATCCGTCGACCAAGTGCGACGGCAGCCGCGACTCCTGGTTCGAGCCGGTCGGCCACGCCGACAACGACCTGACGACCTACGTCTGGGTCGAAGACGAGAACCGCAAGCTCAACCTGCTGGCACTGTGGAGCCCGGACGAGAAGTTCGCCGAGTTCTCGCGCGATCGGCTGGTGCGCCTGCTCGACGTGTTGCGCGAGGACACGGACTTCGACCTGTCGTCCAGCGACGCGCAGCGCATCGTCAACGACATCCTCGAATGGGGGCGCCGGTCGGGCACCGAGCAGATGCCGCGGCCGCGTCTCAAGTCCGAGAACCCGCAGCGCCGCGAACTGGTGCCGCCCGTGCATCTCGACGAACTGATGCTGCTGCCGTCGGTGACCGAGGACCTGTTCTACGACAAGGTGCTCGACGGCAAGGTGTACCT
Source organism: Planctomycetota bacterium (assembly GCA_016794485.1). GTDB lineage: Bacteria > Planctomycetota > UBA1135 > UBA1135 > UBA2386 > UBA2386. The sequence continues at coordinate 8,497 of JAEUHV010000362.1, read as the reverse complement.
CGGCCTCGAGTCGGTGCTGACGATCTGGACGTCGTTGCGGGTCGACCCCGGCGATCCCGAGAAGCAGGCCCGCCTGCGCGCGGCCGCGGAAGCCCGTGGCGAGAAGGTGACGGAACCCGCCGCCGGCGCCGGCCAGAACCCGACCGGGGCCGGTGCGCCGGATGCGCGCACCGGCGGTTCCAGTGGTGGTTCCAGCGGCGGCGCGAGCGCTGCGGGTGGTGCGGCTGGGCGCGGGAATGCGGCGGGCGAAGAACCGCCGCCGCAACCGGACGGACTCGGCATCCTGGTGAACGTCAACACCGCATCGCGCCAGGTGCTGCGGTCCCTGTTCCCGCCCGAGAAGATCCCGGACCGCGTGCTCGACGCGATCATCGAGTATCGCAACAAGATCGACGAGGAAGCGACCGAAGCCGCGGCGAAGGAGCAGAGCGCGGAGGCCCAGGACTTCGGCGACCTGCGGCTCGGCGCCGAGCAGAAGCGCAAGGTCTTCGTCGACATCGCCGACCTCGAGCAGGTCGAGGAGTTCGCCAAGCTGCCCGATCCGGAGGTGAAGGCGGCGTTCCAGGCGGCCCTGACCACGAAGTCGGAGGTGTTCTCGATCCACGTCGCCGCCATGCTGAAACGCAACGACGAGCGGCGGGTCTACGTGCTGCGGCGCGCGCGCTCGGTCGTGCTGCGTTACGACGACGGCGCCGACGGCCTGATCGTGCCGCTGGTGCCGTTCGAGGAGCGGGTCGGCCTGCGGCTGCAGCCGGTGGACATGCAGGAGGAGTACGTCGACCGGTCGCTGCAGTACTCGGAGATGGACCAGTTCGCGCAGGAGGACCGGGCCTGGAACCCGTTCCTGGTCGATTGCTACCTGCCAGCGCACGTGCGCGAGCAGTTCTACCAGCCGCGCTGACCGCGAGGCCGATGCCGAAGGTCGCCGATCCGAACCTGCGGGCGCGCCTGATCGCCGCGGCGACGGTGGAGTTCGGCGAGTCCGGCTTCGCTGGAGCCACGCTCGACGGGATCGCGGCTCGTGCGCACGTCACCAAGGGCGCCGTCTACTTCCACTTCGCCGGCAAGGAGGAGCTGTTCTTCGCCGTGTTGGACCACTGGCGCGACCGGCGACGGCGGACGCTGCAGGTGCGGGTGCCACCGGCGGGCGGGGCGGCAACCGCGCTGCGCCAGTTCCTGGCCGACTACCTGGTGTTCCACTTCCGCGAACCGGCGGCGACCCACCTGCTGCGCGTCCTGGCGACGGAGTTGCGCGGCCGGTTCACGTCGCGCCTGCGCGAGGACGACCGCCAGGAACATCGCTGGCTGCGGGCCAACGTGCGGGAACTGCTCGTGCTCGGCCAAGGCGACGGTTCGCTCGCGGTCGACGATCCCGCCTCGGCCGCGTTCGTGTTGTCGTCCGCGGTCATCGGCATGATCGAGCAATGGCAGACGGCGCCAGCCGACGTCGAGCCCCTGTGCCACGGGGAGCAACTGGCGGCGGTGCTGGTTGCCCGGCACGCCACCGGCGATGGTGGCCGCAGCGCGCGCGACGACGCCGGCTTCGAGTTCGGGCCCCAGGCGTAGGCGTTGCGCCCGTGCCGTCGCGCGGGCACGCTGCGTGCGTGCCGCCTCTGCCCGCCGACTTCCTGCTGAGTGTCGTGATGCCCGTCTACAACGAGCAGGCGACCTTGCGTGCGATCGTCGACGCGGTGCGGGCGGTACCGATCCGAAAGGAGCTGGTCCTGGTCGACGACGGCAGCGTCGACGGCAGTCGCGCGATCCTCGCCGAACTGGCGCAACATCCCGACGTTCGCCTGATCCTGCACGACGAGAACCGTGGCAAGGGTGCGGCGTTGCGCACCGGGTTCGCCGCCGCGCGAGGCGACGTGGTCGTCGTGCAGGATGCCGACCTCGAATACGACCCCGCGGAGTATCCGGTGTTGCTGGAGCCGATCCTGCGGGGCGAAGCGGACGTGGTCTACGGCTCGCGTTATCTCGTCGATCCCGCCGATCCGGAGCGGGGTCGCGACACCTTCCACCACTACTTCGGCAACCGCGTCCTGACGTTCTTCAGCAACCTGTTCACGGGTCTCAACCTGACCGACATGGAGACCTGCTACAAGTGTTTCCGTCGCGAGGTGCTCACCGGCATCACGATCGAGAGCAGGCGCTTCACGGTCGAGCCGGAGTTCACCGCCAAGATCGCGCGCCTGCCGGTGCGCATCCACGAGGTGCCGATCCGCTACCGCGGGCGGAAGTTCGCCGAAGGGAAGAAGATCGGCTGGCGCGACGGCGTCGCCGCGTTGTGGGCGATCGTGAAGTACCAGTTCGCGCGCTGACGCGTGCGGTCAGAACACGACCGCGAACGAGAACAGCAGGCCGTTGTAGTCGGCGTCGTAGCCGAGCACGACCTGGGAGCCTTCCGGATCGCTCTCGTCCATGGCCTGCCAGCGGCCGACGTAGGCGAGGCCGAGTTCGATCTTGTTCAGCAGGAGCCGCGTGCCGAGTTCGAGGCCGAAGAAGCCGGTCGACGATTCGTATTCGTTCGGGTCGCCTTCGACGTCGATCGCGGTGTAGCCGCCGCCGAAACCCAGTTCGCCGTAGAGCGACCACGCGGTCTTGCCGCGCTTGGCGAGCACCACTTCCGGCGCGATCTCGAAGTAGGGGCCGAACGAACCGTAGGTGACTTCGTCGTTGCTCCCGACCTCGTCGAGCACGAGGCCGTTCAGCAGCAGGCCGGCGCGGATCGGCATCGCGAAGCGGTGCGTCTCCAGCCGGTAGGTGAAGTGGCCGAACAGCGAGCCGTTGCCGACCTCGGTCGCGGCGAAACCGTTGCCGACGAAGAAGTCGTCGTCCGTGGCCAGGCTTTCGAGGCGCACGCCGCCGCCGAAGCCGTGCCGGCTGGTGCCCTCGAACTGCAGCCGGAACATGGCCGCCGACTGGTTGTCGTCGAGGTTGCTGCCGTCGGAGTCGAAGTCGAACTCGCCGCCGGACAGGGCGAACCCGATGCGGAAGCGAGGTTCTTCACGTTCCTGGGCGGCGAGCGGAGCGAGCAGCGTGGTGGCGAGGACGGGGAGGAACAGGAGCGGGCGACGGGAGCGCATGCGTAGGGATGGTAACCGGGGCGCGAAAGCGGCCCAAAGCGCACCCGTGGCCGCGCCGCTTCACAGGATGTCGAGGATGCCGCTCTGGCTGTTGATGAGCGTCTCGACCGAAGCCCGGTAGTTCAGGTCGCTGGCGATGCGAACGTGCCACGGCAGCTTGGCGCGGTCGGCGATGCCGCCGAGCGCAACCGCGGCGAAGGCCCGGGTCAGCGGTGCCCGCGATTCGTCGAGCAGCAGCTTCTGCAGTGGCGCGATGCTGCGGCAGTCGCCGATCTGGCCCAGGGCCGCGGACAAGGCCGCGAACGTCGCGACGTTGGTGCGTTCCTCGGTCAGCTTGACCAGCAACTGGTCGGCGACGCCCTTGTCGCCGAGCAGTCCGAGCGCTGTCGCGGTCTGGCGCAGCAGTTCGGGGCGACGGGCCGACGCGTCGAGCAACTTGCGCAGCTCCGGCACGGCGGCGCGGTCACCGAGCATGCCGACTGCCAGCACCAGGTACCCGGCCTGCTTCTCCTTCTGTGCATCGGCGAGCGCCTTCTGCAGCAGCAGGCTCTCCGCAGCACGATGCTGCACGAGGCCCAGGGCGATCCCGAGCGCCGACACGTAGCCGGGTTCCTTGGCCTCTTCGAGCTGCAGCATCAACGCTTCACCGATCTCCGTGTCGGCCACGACGTCGCGGCCTGCGGCTCGATCCTCGCGGGCGGCATCCCTTGCCATTACCCCGAGTGCCAGCGCGCACCACGGTCGTTCGAGCACCCGGTTGGCAGTGCGCAGTTTCTCGAGCAGGAACGCACGGTTCTCCCTGCCGCCGATCTGGCCGAGGGCGAGCACCGCGAAGTAGCGGGTCTGCGCGTCGCGGTGGTCGGCGAACGTGCGCACCAGCAGCTGGCTCGATGCGGCGTCCGGGCTGGTCTTGTCGTCGTACGGTCCGCACAGCCGGCCGAGAGCGAGCGCGCACGAACGCGCGAGGTCGGTCCCGCTCTTGCCGCCGTCGCCGCGCAGGATCGCCGCGAACTTGTCCTTCCATGGCGCGGCCGCGGCGGCGTCGCGGTGCACCAGCTTGGCGATCGCAGTGGGGCAGTGGGCCTGCATCAGTGCTTCGCCGGCGCCTAGATCCTGCGCCAGGTAGCCGCCGAGCGTCTTCAGGGCCGCGTCGCGCAGCCGGCGTTCGGCGGGTTCGCTGGCGCCGACCTCGAGCAGTCCGAGTGCGTGGATGGCCGCGACCTTGAGGTTGCGTTCGCTCGAGGTGCGGTCGTCGACGATCCGGCTCGCCACCGCGAACACCCGTTCCTTGACGGCCGGGTCGCGGTGTTCGGCGCCCACGAGGCCGAGTCCGTGCAGTGCGAACGAACGGGTGCGCACGTCGACTTCACCGCCGTAGGCCGCGCGCCCGACGCCGTCGTCGAGGGCGAGCCCGGCGAGCAGATCGAGTTCGGCGTGGCCGATGCGGGCGGCGATGCCGAGCGCCAGGGCCGCGGTTTCGCGGATCTCCTGGTCGGGGCGGCGCAAGCGCGGCTTGAACACGTCGACGAGCGCGAACTCGGGGTGGTCTTCGCCGATCTTCGCCATCGCGACGAGGCAGGACGAGGTGATGTCGCGGTTGTCGGTCGCGTCGATCGCGCGGCGCAGGGTCGGCAACACCACCTGCTGGATCTGTTCACGGGTGGGCTTGAGTCCCTCGATGGTGCGGCGCCGGGTGCCGCCGAGGTAGAGGTCGTCGAGGCCGGTCGTGGTGCCGCCGTCGTGCACGGCGTCCTTCAGCGACAGGTACGGATGCCGGTTGAGCTCCCACCACAGGTCCCACGTGGTGAGATCGACTTCGTCGGGCCCGAACCCGCCGGTGCTGCGTCCACCGCGAGCGCCAGGGCCGGCGATGGGACGCGGCCCGCCGGTCACGGGGCCGCCGGGAGGGAAGGGGCCGCTCGGGCCGGGCGCGATCGGGCCGTTCGGCTGGCCGGTCGTCGGCCCTTTCGGGCCAGCGGGGCCGCGGCCGCCGCCAGAACCGGGAGACGGCGGCACCACGTCCTGCGGCCCGGTGTACTGGCCGCCGTGGGCCGGGGCCGGCGCGGCGAACGTCGCCAGGGTCGCGGCGGTGAGAAGGGACAGGCAGATGCGCGATTTCATGGGACCTCTTCGTTGGGCGCGGCGACAGCGCGTTGCCGTCCCCTTCGCAACCGCAATGCCATGCGCCTTCGCGCGGCCTGCATGCGACGCAACGGTGGCGATCGCTACGGTGGCGGAACGTTTGCCGGAGGCCCGCTACGTTGTCGCTCGTGCCCAACCAGCTTCCCTCGAGCCGTCGCCGTCGCCGTTGGTGCGTACTCGGCGGAGTCGCGGTCGGAGCCTGGCTCGCGACCGGCGCCGTCGCGGCGCATTTCGCCACCGCTGCGGTGCCGGCGGCGATTCCCGCACCGGATGCGGCCCTCGGGGCTGTCGAGGAAGTAGACACCCGGACGGTCGACGGGGTCACCGTGCGCGGTTGGTTCGTCCGCGGGCGCGAACCGGCGACTTGCGTCGTGTTGGCTGCCGGCGTGCGCGGCAACCGGACACGCATGCAAGGCCGGGCCTCGTTCTGGTTGGCGCGCGGCAGTTCGGTGCTGCTCGTCGACCTGCGCGGCACCGGCGCCAGCGACCCGGCGCGCATCGCGATGGGCTGGCACGAAGCCCTCGACCTGTGTGCGTGGCACGCCTTCCTGCGCGATCGCGGCGTGGCCAGCATCGGCGTGCACGGCCAGTCGCTCGGCGCCGCTGCAGCGGTGTTCACCGCGGTGCGCGGGGCGCCCGAATGGGAGTTCGTCGTGCTCGAGGCCTGCTACACCAACGTGCGCGAGGCGTTGGCGGCGCGGTTGCCGTGGCTGCCGTCTGGCCTGCTCTGGCCGATGGTCGCCAGTGCCGAGTGGCTGCTCGATGTCGACGTGGACGAACTCGACGCCGAACGGGCGATCACCAGGCTCACCGCTCCGACCCTGTTCGTGCAGGGCGACCTCGACACGAAGGTCGGGCCCAACGCGAAGGATCGGCTGTTCACCGCGTGCAGTGCGTCGCGCAAGGCGCGTTGCGACGTGCCGAAGGCCGGACACGTCGACTTGTGGGCGGCGGGCGGGCGCGTGCAGGCCGCGATCACCGCGTTCCTGCATCCCCGCTGAGTCGGCGGCTCAGGCCTGCACGTACTTGCCGGCGATCGGCAGCATCTTGCCCAGTGCGTTGCGCGAATCGACGACCAGGCGGGCGTGGTCGGCGATCGCCTTCCAGTCGACCACGGCGTGGTTGGTGACGATCAGCACGCAATCCGCTTCCTTGACGTTGTCCTTCGTCAACGGCACGGAGTGCATGCGGTACTCCATGTACTTGCGCATGCCGGCGAACAGCGGCACGTGCGGGTCGTGGTAGCTCACGTCGGCGCCGTGCTCGAACAGCAGCTTGATGATCTCGGCGGCGGGCGTCTCGCGCACGTCGTCGACGTCCGGCTTGTAGGCGAGGCCGACGACCAGGACCTTCGAACCGCGCAGTGCCTTGCCCACCGAGTTCAAGCCCTCGATGGTCTTGTGCACGACGTAGTGCGGCATCGAGTTGTTGATCTCGCCGGCGAGCTCGATGAAGCGCGTGTGGTGGCCGAACTCGCGCGCCTTCCAGGTCAGGTAGAACGGGTCGATCGGGATGCAGTGCCCGCCGAGTCCGGGGCCCGGATAGAAGGCCTGGAAGCCGAAGGGCTTCGTCGCCGCCGCATCGATGACCTTCCAGATGTCGATGTCCATCGCCGCCAGCACTGGCTTCAGCTCGTTGACGAGCGCGATGTTCACGCAGCGGTAGATGTTCTCGAGCAGCTTCGCGGCCTCGGCGATCTCGGCGTTGTCGACCGGGATCACCTTCTTGATCGCCGCGGCGTAGAGCATCGTCGCGAGGCGCCCGCTGGTCTCGTCGGTGCCGCCGACCAGCTTCGGGATCGTCTGCGTGTTGTGGTCCTTGCGGCCCGGATCTTCGCGTTCCGGGCTGAACGCCAGGAAGTAGTCGACGCCGGCCTTCAGCCCGGTCTTGTCGAGGATCGGCATGCAGTCGCCGCGCGTCGTGCCCGGGTACGTGGTCGACTCGAGCGAGATCAGCTGCCCCTTGCGCAGGACCTTCGCCACCATCTCGGTGGACTTCTCGATGTAGCTCATGTCCGGCTCGCCGTGCCTGCCGAGCGGGGTGGGCACGCACAGGATGATCGCGTCGGCCTTGGCCAGGTCGCCCGGGTTGGCGGTCGCCGCGAACTTCGGCGACCTGGCCATCTCCTGCACGAAGTCGGTGCCGAGGTGCTTCAGGTAGCTGTCCCCGCGCTTCAACATGTCGATCTTCTGCTGGTCGATGTCGAAGCCGACCACGGGGTAGCCGGCCTGGAAGAACGCGCGAAGCAGGGGCAAGCCGACGTAGCCGAGGCCGACGACGCCGACGGTCGCGGTCTTGGTGCGGATCTTGTGCTCGAGCTGGGCGGCGGGAGTGGTGGACTCGACCATGGTTTCGGGCATAGACGTAGCCGAGCATCGGCATCCGGGCCAGCGCGAGTGGAGTTTGCCACGCCGGCAATGGCATCGGCGCTGCGGCCGATTCGCCCATGACCGCCCTTCGCCGCGCCGCGTCTACGTTCGTCCTCGCCGTGACCCTCGGTGCCGCGAGCTGCACGCCCTTCACCAGTGCCTTGTGGGGTGTCGACGAAGACGACCGTCGACTCGTGGTCGTGGAGGAACGGAGCCGCGAGATCGCGGCGGAAGTGGCTGTGGCCGAAATGGAACCCGTGGGGTTGTTGCTGCGCGATCCGGCTTCCGGGAGCGGGTCGGTCCACCAGGTGCTGCGGCCCATCGACCGGACCGGGTTGGCCCTGGCATTGGTGGCCGGGCAAGGCGGTCTGGAGGTCCAGCGGATCGAAGTGCACCAAGCCAGGCGCATCGTCGACGGCCGGATCGTCGCCGACGATGCCGATGTCGAGCTTGCCCTGAGGATCGAGCCTGCCGCGATGGTCGTTGCGGTCGAGACGGCGATGATCTCCGAGGCGGCGCGGGCAGCCATGGCCCCGATGGCCGACAACGCGTTCGCGCCGGCGGTGACTGCCCACCTGCCGCCAGACCTCGCGCTCTGCGTCGACGCGTTGCGCACGCTCGACCTTGCGGCGTTCGTCGCCGCGCCGCAGGGGGCGGTGCGGGCCGAGGCCTTCGTGTTCGCGGCCGAGGACGGTTCGCCGCGTTTCCACCCCACGGATGCCTCCGGACCGCCGCCGATTGCAGAGGCCTGGAGTGCCCGTCGCGAGCGCCTCTCCGGCCACACGCTGTTCGTGCGGGTCGTCGATGCGGCGGGGACCTCGTTCGTCCGCATTCGCCCCGACCTGCTGTTCTGGTGGGCGGCCACCGAGGGTGACGGCCCGACGCGTCTGCACCATTCGA
>JAEUHV010000357.1 GCA_016794485.1 Planctomycetota bacterium | reverse complement strand
CCAACTGCACCAGTTCGTCGAGGAAACTCTCCGCCCACGAACGCGCGGCGCGCTCGCTGACCGGTAGATTCTCCTTCGGGCTGAAGTACGCCTCGATGACGAGCCGCTTCTCGAGCTTGTCGAGCAGTTTGCGCGTCGATTCGGTCGAGGACCACAGCCGGTCCGAGGTGAGGTCGACGCGCAAGCGATGGCGCGACGCCAAATAGACGATCTGGCCGAGCACGAGCAGCAGCAGCAGCACGTGCACCGTGGTCGCCAGCACCGTGCCGCTCTGGGCCCGTCGCGACGAGGAACGCAGGGTCGAGGTGGTCATCGCATCACCCCTTCATGCGCCGGGCGTGCAGCACGAGCGCGTTCATGTAGAGGAAGAACCCGCAGAAGCAGGCGAAGTAGACGATGTCGCGCGTGTCGAGCACGCCGCGCGCGATGCTGAGGAAATAGCGGTGCGGGCTGACCGCGGAAATGAGGTCGATCGCCCACGAGGGCAGCCAGTAGACCGTGTATTCGACGTTGGCCGGATTGCCGATCTGGTAGAGGGCGAACAGCGACACCAACGACAGCAGCATCGCGACGATCTGGTCGCGCGTCAGGCTCGACCAGAACATGCCCACCGCCAGGAACGCACCGGAGAACAGCAGCGACGCGACGTAGCTGCCGAACACCGGTGGCCAGTCGAGCTTGCCGTAGGCGCCGAGCGTGAGCGGCAGGCCGAGCGTCAGCACCAGCACACAGGCGAGGTAGGCCAGGGCGGCGAAGAACTTGCCGAGGACCAGCTGCTTGATCGTGACCGGGAAGGTCATCAGCAACTCGAGCGTGCCGAGTTTGCGTTCCTCCGCCCACGTCCGCATGGTCAACCCCGGCAGGAACAGGATCAGCATGAACGGCAGGGTCCCGAACAACGCGATCGCGCTGGCCGGCAGACCGTTCTGCAGCGCCGGCTCGGTCGAGTACCACAGCAACACGGAGACCAGGAGGATCCCGAAGACGTAGGCGATCGGCGACAGGAAGAAGCTCTTCAGCTCACGCCGGAACACGACGAGGGTCTCACGCATGGGCCACCTCCTGCCCGGCGGGCAGCGTCAGGGCGCGGAACACGTCCTCGAGGGTCGCGTGCTCGCGCACCAGTTCGACGAGGTCGAAGCCGCCGTTCACCACGGCGCGAGCGACCTGCTGTTCGGCCGGGGCCTCGGCGCCCGACGCGATCCGGAACGTGGTGCGGTCGGCCGCGCGTTCGGCGACGTCGATCGCCTGGCCCGGCAGCGCCGCGCGCAAGGTCGCCAGCACCGCTGGCTCGGCGCCGCGCACCACGACGCGCAGCCCTTTCGCCGGCCGCTGCGCGCACAGTTGCTGGTGCGTGCCGTCGGCGACGATCTGGCCCTGGTGCACGACGATCACCCGCGTGCACGACTTCTCGACCTCCTGCAGGTAGTGCGTGCTCAGCACCACCGTGTGCTCCTGGCCGAGGCGCTCGATCAGCTTGCGCACCTCGACGATCTGGTTCGGGTCGAGGCCCGAGGTCGGCTCGTCGAGGATCAGCACCGGCGGTTCGTGCACGATCGCCTGGGCGAGACCGACGCGCTGCTTGTAGCCCTTGGACAGCTCGACGATGTTCTTGCCGGTCACGCGCGAAAGGCCGCACAGCTCGACCGCGCGCGCGATCGCCGACGGGGCCTTGGCGGACGCAACCCCGCGGATGTCGGCGACGAACCGCAGGTACTCGTCGACGCGCATCTCGGCGTAGAGCGGCGTGCTCTCCGGCAGGTAGCCGATGCAGCGGCGCACCGCGAGCGACTCCTGGACCACGTCGTGGCCCGCGACCGAAGCACGGCCGCCGCTCGGCAGCAGGTAGCCGGTCAGGATCTTCATCGTGGTCGACTTCCCGGCCCCGTTGGGACCGAGGAAACCGATCACTTCGCCCTTCGCGACCGCGAAGGAGATGCCCTTCAAGGCGCGGGCGAAGCCATACGACTTCTCGAGGCGTTCGACTTCGATCATGGGAACGGAGCCGCCGGTGGCAGCGGCGAGTGCAGGGGGCGGGAGAAGGCGGCCGGGCGGGCCGCGGCGCGGCCCTTCCTAGCCGGGGGGCCGTCGCGCGCAACACGCGACGACGCACGAACCGCGCCGTTTGCTCCGGCGACGGTGCGCGACTCCATCAGTCTTCCAGGCGGAAGCTGTCGAGGAACTGCTTGTTGCTGTCGGTCTTCATCAGACGGTCGATCAGCAGCGGCATCGCGTCGAGCGCGTTCATGCGTGCCAGCACCCGGCGCAGCGTGTAGATGCGCTTGGTGATGTCGGCGCCGAGCAGCAGCTCTTCCTTGCGCGTGCCCGACATCTCGATGTCGATCGCCGGGAAGATGCGGCGTTCGGCGAGCTGGCGGTTGAGCACGAGCTCGCTGTTGCCGGTGCCCTTGAACTCTTCGAAGATCACCTGGTCGGCCTTCGAACCGGTGTCGACGAGCGTCGTGCCGAGGATGGTCAGCGAACCGCCTTCTTCGCAGTTGCGGGCCGCGCCGAAGAACTTCTTCGGCATCTCGAACACCTTCGCCGACAGGCCGCCGGACATCGTGCCGCCGCCACGGCCACCGAGCACGCTGTTGTAGGCGCGGGTCAGGCGCGTGATCGAGTCGAGCAGGATCACGACGTCACGGCCGGTCTCGACCAGCCGCTGCGCCCGCTTCAACGCCATCTCGCTGACCGCGACGTGGTGCTTGACGCCTTCGTCGAGCGTGGAGACCAGGACCTCGCGGTTCTTGCCGTGCACGCTGCGCTTCCAGCTGGTCGCCTCCTCGGGCCGCTCGTCGATCAGCAGCACGATCATGTGCACGTCCGGATAGTGCTCGCTGATCGCGTGGCAGAGCTGCTGCATCAGCACCGTCTTGCCGGAGCGCGGCGGGGCGACGACGAGGCCGCGCTGGCCGTAGCCGACCGGCGCGAGCAGGTCGACGACGCGCAGGCTGATGTTCTCGTCGCTGCCGGGCGCCAGCACGAACTGCGGCTCCGGATCGATGACCGTCATCTCCTTGAACGGCTTGAGTTCGCGCCGCTCTTCGGGAGCCATCCCGTCGACGCTCTCGATCGACGTCACCGTGAAGCGCTGGGGACCGCGGTTGGGCAACCCGGCCTGGCCCACGATCTCGCTGCCTTCCTGCAGGCGATGCTGCCGGATCAGCGAACTCGGCACGAAGGCATCGCCGTTCGGGATCGAGTCCGGCATGTAGCTGTTCTGCGGCTTGCGCAGCCAGCCATGGCCTTCCTTGGTGTACTCGAGCACACCCGTGGTCTGCTCGGTCGGGCCTTCGACGATCGGGGCGAACTGCTGGCCGCCACCACCGCCTCCGCCTCCGCCGCCTTGGAAGCCGCCACCACCGCCTTGGAAGCCGCCACCGTTCGGGCCGGGGCCGCCGCCGGGGCCGTAGCCGCCGGAGTAGCCCCCACCGTCCCCGCCGCCACCGCCCCCGTGGAAGCCGCCGCCACCGGTGCCCTAGCCGCCGCCACCACCGCCGCCGCCACCGCCACCACCCCCACGCCGACGACGACGACGACGCCCACCGCGCCAACGGCGCCGTTCGGGGCCGCCGCCGCCGCCGCCCTGGTCAGGGCCTGAATCCATGCCGCCGGAGAAGTCGCTTTCCGAAATACTCATGCCGTGCAATTGCCTCGACCGTCAGGCGGAGGCCATTCGTTCGGCGCAGGCAAGTGCCCACGCCATGCTTCGGCGACAGCCAGCCGACCCGAACGCCGTTCTGCGCGTCCGGGAAGCTGCGTTTCGCCACGTCCATCGTCCGCAGGCCGAGCCAGGACTCCTGGCTCGAGGTTCGCGCGCGGACCTTCGCCCCCGGGACCTCCGGAAGCGAAGGCGAAGTTCGGGGCACGGGGGTCGGGCCACATCGGCCGGTCCTACCGCGCCAGTCCCATCGCCATCGGCTCGCCTCGACCCGAACTCCCGTGCGATCCTGCGAGCAGGACTACAACCAGGAGCCATCGCACGTCGGCAACCTGACCGATGGCGCGGGCTCGGATTGGCGCTTCCTCACCAGGAACCACCAATCGGCGGCGAGTGCTGCGGGCCCGGCTGTCCATCCAGCTTGGACCGGCAACGGGGCGGAACCCTACCTAGGGCCTACCCGCGGTGCAAGGCAGCGCTCCGGATTCTCGCACCGAACGAACCGATCCCGCGGTTGCGATCGTGGTCCGGCGGCGCTATCCACGCCCCATTGCGATCGGCGGTTCGGACTCAACTTCCAGCCGGCGATCGCCGAAATACCCAAGGCGGCGGGCCAGTGCCCGCCACCCCGCGAGCGAACGCACGATGGCACACAAGAGCGAGTTCGATCCCCGCCCCATTCGCCTCGACGACGACGAGGACGACGACCACGACTGCCCGAACCACAAGGGCGAGAAGGGTGAAGCCGGTGGGCCCAACCCGTACGAGAAGGCCCTGTTCGAGTCGCGCACGCTGCTCATCAGCGGCCCGGTCGACGACAAGATGCTGCGCGACGCGACCGTGCGCGTGCTGGCGATGGAGCAGAAGGACCAGAAGAAGCCGATCACGGTGTTCATCAACTCCCCGGGCGGCAGTGCCGACGCGGGCTTTGCGATCTACGACCTGCTGCGCTTCATCAAGCCGCCGGTCAACACGGTCGTGAACGGCCTGTGCGCGTCGGCCGGCATCCTGATCCACCTCGCCGCCGACAAGAAGCGCCGCTTCTGCCTGCACGAGAGCCGGTTCATGATCCACCAGCCGTCGACGATGGGCCGCGGCACCGCCAGCGACCTCGACATCACGGCCAAGGAGATCCTGAAGCTGCGCGACCGCTACAACCGGATCATCGCCGATGCCTGCAACAAGAAGCCCGAGGACGTCACCGAGGCCGCGCGCCGCGACTTCTGGCTCGACGCCGGCCAGGCCCTCGAATACGGGCTCGTCTGCAAGGTGCTGAAGAAGCGCGACGAACTGCCCGAGTGACCCGTCCGGTCGCCGCACCTGCCGCGGCTGGCCAAGTTCGCACCGGGGCTTGAACCGGGCCGGCCGAGGGCCGTTGATGGCAGCCATGCTGCGGCCGTGGTTCCTGTTCGCGCTCGCCTGCGCCACCTCGGCGCCGGCACAGGCGCCGGCGCCGTGCCTGGTCGAATTGCGCGATGCCTCGGGCGCGCGCGTCGCGGACGCCGAAGGCCTGCTCGCTTGCGAGCCGCCGATGTCCTTGCCCGCGCTGGCGGAGTTCACCCGCCAGGAACGTCGCGTGCTGCAGGCGACCAGCGGCGCCGACGGGCGGCTGCGCTTCGTCGCCGCCGACGCGACCCCGATGCTGGCCGGTTCGGGCCTGGTGCGAACCCACGCCGGATCCGGCGCGTTGCTCGAACGGTTGCGTCCCGGCCGCGTGCCGCGCCTGACGCTGCAGCCACTCGGGGCGGTGGCCCTCGATGCCACAGCCGACGCCGACGAACCGTTCACGGTGTTCGCGCGGGCCCTGCTGCCCGGCGGCGGCCTGGTGGCGTTGCCCCCCCTCGCCGCGCAACCGCCACACGGCGTGCGGTTGCCCGCCGGCGTCTACGAAGTCTGGATCGCGCGCCGGGCCGGCTGGTCGTGGCAGCGCATCGAAGTGCGCTCGGGACAGGTGACGCAACTCGTCGCCGACGGTCCGGGCCAGGTGCTGCAACTGCACGCCGACGCGACGCTGTTCCCGTTCCGACGGCCCGACCTCGACCTCACGCGCAACGGCCGCACCGTGCAGCTGCTGGCGTCGGCGCTGGCGTCGACCTACGTGACCTGGGCTGGCGAACGTTGCCTGCCGATCGGCGCCCTGCCCGGACCGAGCCGGCCGGACGTGTTGCCGTGGCCGCCGGTGGCCGAGCCCCCCCCGCGCGTGCGCCTCGCGAGCCATGGCCTCGAAACCGGCACGCGGGTGTACAGCCTGCAACGATCGGCCGGAGGCGACTGGTTGCCGCTCGCGGCGGTGCGCGTCGCCAACGACGCCTGCGAACTGCCAGCCCCGCCACCGGGCGACACCTGGCTGCTCGCCGTCGGGCCCGACCTGCCGCCGTTCGCGATCGCGTGGTCGCACAGCGTGCAGCCCGAACTGCGGCGGCCGGTCGGCGTGCCGCTCGCGGTCACCGCACGCGACGAGAGTGGCGAGTTCGTCGTCGACCTCGCCGTCGAGTACGTGCCGCACGCGATGGACCCCGCGGCCGTGCGCGGCCACACCGATGCCATTGGCCAGGCCCGGCTCGGTCTCGCGGTCGGTCCCGGCATCTTGCGCATCAGCGACGACCGGTTCGCCAACCAGGACGTCGCCCTCGACACGATCCCGGCCGAACCGTTGCCGCTCGTGGTGCGCGCGGGGGTCGCGCTGCGTGGCACGGCGAGGTGGCCGGACGGCAAGCCCGCCGCCGGGGTCGTGGTGACGCTGCGCGACCCGACCGGCACGCTGCGCCCCGTGGCCCGCGCGGTGCTCGCCGAGGCCGATGGTTCGTTCACCTTCACGGGCTTGCCGGAACGCGGCGGCGTCGTGTTGTTCGCCACGACCCAACACCTGGGCCACACCTGGACCGCGCGGGCGCAGGTCCGCCTCGACGACGCCGGCGATTGCCGGCTCGAGCTGCGCGACGAGGATCCGCGCCTCGAACCGGGCCGCTGAGCGCAACCGGCCCCAGGGCGGGCAACCTGCGGCGGAGAACTACCCCCCCCTTCGCAGCCGCAGTCGCACACGAGACCATCCTGGCGCAAGCGGACGAGAGCTACAGGACATGCAGTGCGAGCCAACGCTCGCCCGTTCCCCTGATCTCTTGGAGTCCCCATGCGAATCCTTGCTTGCTCGAGCTGCCTGCTGCTGTTGCCGCTGGCCTTGCCCGGACAGACCTGGTCCGAGTTCCCGGATGCCGGTGACCTCCCCGGCAACGCCCAGGCGCCCGTCGGCACGGTGTCCCCGCTCACGGCGATCGTCGGCAACCTCGTCGGCGCCACCGACGTCGACATGTTCCTGATCGAGATCGCCGATGCGTCCAGCTTCTCGGCCTCGACCGTGGGCGGGGCCACGTTCGACACGCAACTGTGGTTGTTCCACACGGACGGCCGCGGCGTCGCGGCCAACGACGACAGCGCGGCGTCGGCCCAGTCGGCCCTGACCGCGGCGATGCTGCCTCATCCGGGGCGCTATCTGCTGGCGATCACCGGCTACGACCGCGATCCGATCGCGAGTGGCGCCCAGATGTGGAACGACACGCCCTACAACGTGGAGCGTCGTCCCGACGGTCCGCGACGAGGCGAAGCCCTGGACGGCTGGTCGGGATCCGCGGTTGCGGGTGCCTACTCGATCGCCCTGACCGGCTGCAAGAACCCCGGCAAGCAGATCGTGCTGCCGGACAACCACCACCTCACCGAGAACGCCGCCATGGTCCCGACCGGCAGCTCCGCGTGGTGGCAATCCAACGGCGGCCACTTCCAGGTCCTGTACGAGGCCAGCCACTTCACCAATGCAGGCGTCTACACCGGATGGCTCGATCGTGTGCTGTTCCGCGGCGAGGACGGCGAACCGAACGCCGGCGGCCAGCAGTGGGCGAACGTCACCTTGCGGCTCGGCCGCACGAGCCTGACACCGGCAACCCTCGGCACGAACTTCGCCGCCAACCTCGCGGCGTGCGACACGCTGTCGCCGGTCGTGACGTTCCCGACGGTGACCGTGGCGCGCTCCGTGGGCTCGTTCCCCAACAACTACAACATCGTCCTCGACGTCTTCGCGACGCTCGGCGGCTTCTGGTACGACGCCACCGGCGGCAACCTGCTGGTCGACGTCACGCTGCCGACGGCTGCGGTGTTGCCGCCGACGAGCGGCGGTGTGATGCCAATGCAGGACACGTCGGGCGCTGCAGCGTTCGTGCGCGGCTCGGGCCTCACGGCCGCGTCCGCCGCCGCGGTGACCGGGACGTACTCGGCGTTCCCGCCGGTCGTCGCGTTCAACATCGACAGTGGCGTTCCGCCGACGCCGGCCATTCCTGCCACCAATGAAAGCTACGGAGCGGCCTGCAACGGCGCGGCCTCGGCGTTCTACCAGACGTTCCGCAACGGCCAGCCGTTCGACCTGTCCGGGCTCGTGCTGA
>JAEUHV010000250.1 GCA_016794485.1 Planctomycetota bacterium | reverse complement strand
AAGTGCGCAAGGACACTGCGGGCGCGCCCAAGGCCTGGCTCGACGTCGTGGTCGAGCCGGTGCGGGTCTACGTGCACGAGCCGATCCGGGTGCACCTCGACGCCGGCGTGTTGCAGCACGTCCGCATCGACCAGGGTCGGGCCAACAACGGCGTCGTCTACTTCGACTGCGAGGTGCAGGCCGACTGGTTGACGGCGTTTCCTGGTGGTGAGCCGATCGAGGTGGCGGCTCCGGCGCGCAACAACACCTGGATGGTGCAGGGCAACATGGCGGTGCCCGTGGTCGGCGAGGACGGGTACGAACGCGACGGCGAACGGTGGCGACGCTTCCGGTTCGAGCGCGCGTTCCTGCCGACGCGGCCGGGCAAGATCGAGTTGGCGGCCCCGCGGTTCCGCTTCAACGTGGTGCGGCAACGCGGCCGTGACCTGTTCGGCCAGCCGCGCAACGTGGCCGAGCCGATGTACGTCTACGGCCAGCCGGTCACGATCGAAGTCCTGCCGATCCCCGAGGCCGGGCGGCCGACGCCGTACTACGGCGCGGTGGGCCGCTTCACGATCGACGCGACCGTGGACCGCGACCGCGTGCGCCGCGGTGGTTCCGTGAAGCTCACGTTGACGGTGCGCGGCCAGGGCAACTGCGAGTTCCTGCGGTTGCCGACGCTCGACGACCTGCAGGGTTTCCACAAGCTCGGCCAGGCCGAGGCGCAGCGCGACGCCGACAAGGTCGTGGTCACGTTCGACCTGTCGCCGCTGTCGATCGACGTCAAGGAAGTGCCGGCGATCGGTTGGAACTTCTTCGACACCACGCCGGGTGTCGAGGCGTTCGTGCAGGTGGCGACGAAGCCGGTGCCGCTGCAGGTCCAGGAGATCGCCAACGCCGAGACCCTGGCGCCGCTGCCGGAGAACGTGGCGAAAGCGGTGACTCCCGGCGTCGACGACATCTTCGACCTGCCGGCGTTCGATGGGCCCACGGCGGTCGTCCGGCGCGTACCCGGCTGGCTCGGCTTCGCGGTCGCGACGGCGCCGTGGGTGCTGGTGTTCGCGGTCGCCTTCTGGCTGCGGCGTCGGCGGGCGCGGGCCGCGGACGTCGTCGGCCAGCGCGCGCGTGCGGCCGGTCGGGCGTTCGTCGCGGCCGTGCGCAGCGGCGGCGACCCGCTCGACGCGCTGGCGGCGTACGTCGGCGATCGGATCGGCGTGCCGACGGCGGCGGTGTTCAGTCCAGACCTGGCGCAGCGGTTGCAGGCGGCGCACGTGCCCGCGGAACTCGCCGCCGCGGTCGCCGCGGCGATCGATCGCGGCACCGCGGCCCGATACGGCGGTGGTGGCGCGCTCTCCGCGGCCGACGCACAGGCGTTGGTGGCGCAACTGGAAGGGCAACGGTTCGGCGTGGGGGCGTTGCTGCCGTTGTTGTTGCCACTGTTGCTGGCATCCCACCTGACCGCACCGCTGCCGGCGCAAGGCGGGCTCGCCGAGGCCGTCGCCGCATACCGGGCAGCGGACTACGGCAAGGCCGAGGCCGCGTTCGCGCGGGAGTTCCAGTCGACGGGCGATCGGCGGCTGCTGCGGGCGCGCGGCAACTGCCTGTTCCGGCTCGGGGACCTGCCCCGTGCCGTGTGGGCCTACGAGTCGGCGCGGCTCGGCTTGCCGCGCGACCCCGAACTCGCGGCCAACCTCGACGTGGTGCGGGCCCGGTTGGAGTTGCCCACCACGACCGCCGGGTTGCTCGCCGAGGTCGACGCGCTGCGGGCACGGTTGTCGCCGTCCGAGCAGGCGGTGGTGGCCGCCATCTGCATGCTGCTCGCGGCCGCATGCCTCGGCTTCTGGTGGCGGCGCGTCGGCTTGCGCTGGGTCGGTGGCCTGGCCGCGTTGCCAGGCGGATGGCTCGCGTTCGTGTTGGTCACCACCGCGGGGCTGCCGCCACCGACGGCGATCGCCCTCGAGAAGCTGGCACTGGTCGCCGAGCCTCGCACCGGCCTTGCGGCGGTGGCCACGGTGCGGCCCGGCGTCGCGGTGGAGTTGCTCGGCGGCGGCGAAGGCACGTTCGCGCGCGTTCGCGCCGGCGACCGGTCGGGCTACGTGCCGCGTTCGGCCATCGCGATCATCGAATAGGCGGGGCGTGGTTCCGGTGGTGGTGGGTGGCTACCGTCGCGGCATGGTGCGCCCGCGGTTCCTGGTGGTGTTCCCTGCGGCGGCGGCGGTGTTGCCCGCGCAGAGCACGATCCTCGACGTCGTCGACGGCGAAACGCTCTACCAGGGTGGCAGCCTCGTCAGCTTCAGCAGCGAACTGGAACGCGAAGAC
>JAEUHV010000216.1 GCA_016794485.1 Planctomycetota bacterium | reverse complement strand
TGGCACCAGGGCCCGCGCCAACGAACGCACGCTGCAGCGGTTCCTGGCCAAGCCGAACGTCGACATCCTGTTCGCAAGTGAGACGACGACGCATCACTACGCGAGCCTCTACACGCAACTGCGCAACCAAGGCACGCCGATCCCGACCAACGATCTGTGGATCGCCGCGTTGGTCGTCGAACACGGCCTGGCCCTCGTCAGCAGCGATTCGCACTTCGCCCACTTGCCGCAACTCGAACGCGTCGGTTGATCGCGCCGCGCTGGCCCCGCGCCTCACCAACCGTCGTCGAGGAGCACGTCGGCGAACGTGCGGCCATGGATCCTTCCTCCGGTGAACGCCTCGCGCCCGACGATCCACAAGTCGGCCTTCGGGAACACGCGCGGGAACCAGCCGAACTCGAACGCGCTCGACGCGCCGCGTTTGCACTCGATCACCAGGTCGGGCCGCACCACGTAGTCGAGTTCGTGCTGGTCGCTCTTCCAGTAGGCCAGTTGCTCCGGCGTGGCTTCGCCGCGGATCGCCTTGCGCCGCCAGATCTCCTGCGCGAGCAACCACTCGAACCAGCGACCTTGCTGTTCTTCCGGCAAGGCGTGGAAGTCGGCGACGCTGCGCAGGCGCGCGCCGTCGAACGCGATCGCCGCCAACAGGTTGGTCGGCGGAAACTTCGCCGGCCGACGCCGCACGGCGATCCCACGGCCCTCGTCCCAGGCGAACGCACTGCCGACGCACAGCAGATCGGCCAGCAGCTCGAGGTAGCCGGCGGCGACGGTGTTGTTCGCGAGCCCGGCGTCGCGCGCCAGGTTGGCCTGCCCGATCGGCGTGCCGCCGCGCCGCAGCAACGCTTCCCACACCGCCATCAGGCTGCCGCGATCGCGCCCACCCGCCGCGCATTCACCGAAGATCCAGTCGCGCACCATCTCGACGACGTACTCCGGCAAGCGCCCATGCTGCACGAGTTCAGCGGCTGCGGCAGGACAACCGCCGCTGAGCAGGTAGGCGACGACGAGGTCTCCCCCAAAGCGATCCCCCGCCTTCGCCGAAAACGCGCGGAACGACAACGGCGTGAACAGGTAGCTGGTGCGCTCCAGCTTGCCCTTGCGACCCGGCAGCCGTTCGACGCCGCGCCGCAGGTCGCGCGCCCGCGACCCCGTCGTCACGACGAGCACGTCGCGCAGGCCGCCACCGTCGAGCACGCGTTTCAGCGCGTGCTCCCACCGGTCGACCGCGGTGATTTCGTCGATGAACAACCTGCGATGCGCGGCGGTCGGTCGGAACATCGCCGACAGCGACTCGAGTTCGACGACGAGTGACTCGGCATCGGCGATGTGGTCGCCGTTCAGGTAGAACGTGCTGCCCGGCCCACCCGCAAGGGCACTCGCCCGCAGTTGCTGCTCGAGCCAGGTGCTCTTGCCGTACTGGCGCGGCCCGCGAATCGACAACACCCCAGGAGCGGTCGGCAAGGTCGCGAGGCCGAAGTCGACCTCGAACGCAACACTCTGCCGGGACATCTGATAGAGGTGGGGAAACCACTCGATCGGCGCCTCGTTCGGCCGCAGCAGGCGTTCGTTCAAAAGCCTAACGTTCATGACGTTAGTATATCGAACGTCCAGAACGTTAGCCATGAGGGCGAGCGCCGGAACGCCCCGCCCCAGCTACGTCCCCGCCGCCGCCCCGGTCCGCAACAGGGCGCGCGCCAGCGGACAATGGGCCGGATCGACGACCTCGCCCTGGCGGTAGCGCGCCAGCAACCGCCGCGACTGCTCGGCGAGTTCGCGCCGCACCTCGCGCCGCCGCCCCGCCACCCGCGCGATGAGCATCGAGTCGTAGGCCGTCGTCTGGTGCCGCAACCACGCGACCACCGCCGCCGCAGCGCGTTCCTCGACCGGAATGCGTTTGGTGCGCGCGACGGTGCCGCTGCCGACCGGCGTCGCGTGCGCGGTCACCGCGGTCGCCAACCGTTCCGCCAGTTCGGCGTGGCGCGGCGCGAACGCGAGGAATTGCAGCACCGCACCGCGGAAGTCTTCGACGTAGGCGACCTGTTCCCGTTCGCGCCGCGCCCGCCCCGCCTCGAGCTTCTTGGCGTAGGCCGGATCGGCGCGCTCCTGCTCGAGCTCGGCGCCCAGCCGCGCGATGCGCTCCCTCGGCGCCCACACGCCATAGCCGAACACCTTGCGGCCCTTCTTCTCTTGCATCACCCAGCAGGCGCCCTCGGCCTTCACGCGCCGTGTCAGGGCCGGATCTCCGGGCGGCAGCAGGTCCCAGTCGTCGGGCACCTTCTCCTGGCCGCGCTCGGTGCGCACGGTGCGCGGGTTGAGGCCTTTGGCGACGATGCGAACGGCGTCGGACATGCGCCTCCCATACCAAGCGACGGCGCGAGATTCCTGGTCGACTGTCGAAGCCGCGCGGGCACGATCGTCGAGCACGCACCATGAACGCGACCTCGTCGATGCTCTCGGCCGTGCTCCTCACCACCACCGCGTGCGGTACTCCACCGGCTCCGCCACCGCTCGATCCCGCGAACGAACCACTCGCCGCAGCCGCATGGCTGGCAGGCCGCTGGATCGGCGCGGGTTTCGGCGGCGAATGCGAAGAGACGTGGGCGCCGGCCGCGGGCGGCCAGATGGTCGGCCACTTCCGGCTCGTCGCCGGCGGCAAGCCGCGCTTCTACGAGATCATGCTGCTCGACCGCGTCGAGGCCGGGCTGCGGCTGCGCGTGAAGCACTTCCATCCCGACTTCCGCGGTTGGGAAGAGAAGGACGGCTGGCATTCGTTCGAACCGGGCGTGGTCGTCGACGGCGCGCTGCAGTTCCCCGGCCTCGTACTGCGGCCGATGGGCAGCGACCGCGCCGAGTTCGTGGTGACGATCGCGAACGGCGGCAAGACCACCGACGAGAGGCTGCAGCTGCGCCGCGAGCCGCGTTAGCGCGGTTGCCACCGCGACGCCGTCCACACCCACAGCTTCGCCAACTGCTGCACCCACACCAGCCCGGGCTCGCTGGCCGCCGTCGCCGAACGCACCCGTTCGACGACGCGATCGCGATCGGCTTCGTGGAGCGCGAGCCGCAGTTCGGCGGATCCCTGCACGCAGTGCGCCAGCACGGCTACCTCCGGCAAGTCGGAAAACGTGCGCACGACCGCGTCGAGCTGTTTCCGCAGGCGCCGGGGGGCGATGGATTTCATCTCCACGCTCGCCTCGCGCAGATCGCCGCAGGCTCGCAGGACCCGATGCTCCCGGAGCAGCGGCCGGGCGTACTCGACTGCCGCCGGGACGCTGCTGGCGTCGAGTTCCGCCAGTTCCGCGGCGTAGCAGCGCAAGACGAGCCAACGATCCATGGTCTCGAGGGCCCGCTGCAGGGCCACGATCCGCACGTCGCCTTTGGCCGCCGTCGCAACTGCAAGTGCTTCGTCGCGCGCGCTGCGAACAGCACGTGCTCCGTCGATGCGTTTGCGCAGATCGACGTCGTCGATCGCCTTCTCACAGTCGATCGTCGCGAACGGCCGGCCGACGCCGTCGATGCACATGGTCACGGGCAAATCCACGTAGAAATACATCGACGGCGCCTCGTCATCCAACGAACCGATCGACGGGAAAGGGAGCACCACCCCGCGAACCGGATCAGGGAGCCGCGCGACGGGAGGCTCTCGTAGCGAAGCGTGCCGATCGACGAAGAAGAGGTTGAACGCCACGACCCCGAACGCGGCCCCGTTCGCAAGCAGGGTGTCGATCCCCCGCGGCGACTTGAAATCGTCGCCGACGTGGAGCGTGTACTCGAGCTCCAAACGCAGCACGAGGTCGCGTCGCTCGCGTTGCGAGGTGGCCAGCATCTCGGCCCAGGGATCCTCCGGAGTCGTCGGCCCAGACGAACCACCGCAGGCAGCGAACGCCAAGGCAATCCACGCCAGCGAGGGTCGGCTACATCTCACAACGAGCCGATCGTAAGCAGCAACGCGTTGCTCGACGAGATCGCCGTCAATGTGCCCGCCCCGTTGGTCTCGAACGGCGCCACCTGCTGGCGCAGCTGCACTCCCACGAGGTTCGGACTTCCGGGGATCGGCACGGCGGTGGTGACCTGGCCGCCGACCGCGAACGCCACGTCGATCAGGTCCGGAGTCACCAGCACCGAACACCCCGGCAGGCCCTGCGGCAACACCGCGGCGATCGGCAGCGCCAGTCCCTGGAACCCGGTCACGACCGCGACGAAGCCGGTGTTCGGCATGCCGGTCGCGCGGCCGCGGTAGGTGCCGTTGAGCCACGGCAAGGCCGTCGCGGCAAGCACGTTCAGTCCGCCGCTGCCCACACAGCCCGCGCCGTAGGCGACGGCACTCGCCGGACACGTCGACTCGAGCCGCGCGACGTTGGCGTGGTACGAACCATCGGTCTCGGCGAAGTCGCCGACGACGAGCAGGTCGCCATCGGGAGCGACGGCCGCGGCATTGACCCAGCTCCCGACCACGTCGATCGGGTTCCAGGTCGTGCCGACGAGACGCATCACATTGGTGTGGTAGCTCGGCAGCGGCCACCCCGGATTGTGCGACCACAACCCGCCGCCGGCGACGAGGCTGCCGTCCGGCATCGCGGTGAGCGCGGTCACCGTGCCGAGCGGATGCGCCAGCACCACCCACAGGGACGCCCACGTGCTGCCGTTCCATTGCGCGACGTACGGAGCCGACGCGCCGCCGGCGTTCAGGAATGAACCACCGACCGCCAGCGATCCATCGGCGCGCACCGCGAGCGAGTAGACCGCATCGTCGACGCCGGCACCGAGCGGTTGCCACTGGACGCCATTCCACCGCGCGATGCGATTCGCTGCGACTCCACCCGCGGTGAGGAACGTGCCGCCGGCGACCAGCACGCCGCCGGGCAGTTCGGCAAGCGCCAGGCAGGTGCCGCCGAGGCCGCTGCCGACCGGACTCCAGCTCGCCCCGTTCCAACGCGCGATGCGGTTGCAGGCGACGCCACCGGCCGTCGTGAAGGTTCCGCCCGCGACGACGGTGCCGTCGGCGAGCACGTGGATCGCGAGCACCGCCCCGTTGGTGCCCGAACCGAGCGGCGCCCACGCCGCCCCGTTCCAGCGCGCGATGTTGCTCGCGCCCGCACCACCGGCGGTGTTGAAGATGCCACCCGCGTAGACCGTGCCGTCGGCCGCGCGCTTCACCGCGTAGACGATCGCGCCGGCGTTCAGTCCGGTGCCGAGAGCTTGCCAGGCGCCGTGCGTGCCGCGGGCGATGCCGTTCACGGTGACCCCGCTCGCGGTCGCGAACGCACCACCGATCACGACGTCGCCGCCGTTGGCGTCGACGGCGAGCACGTCGTCGGGCACGCCGGACTGGCGCAGCGGGCGCCACACCGAGTTGGTGTACTGGCGCAGCGCCCGGTCGGCCCACGCCAGGCCGAGGATCGGGCCGCCGAACCAGCCGACGCACGTGGGCATCGCGGTGGTCGACGGGTCGGTCAACGGCAGCGAGCTCCACGCCGTGCCGTTCCAGCGCCACGTCGAATGGCCGTTGGTCGGATCCTGGACCGCGACGACGAGGTCGGTGCCGTTGAGCAGGCTGGTGTTGGTCTGCATCGCCGCGCACCGCCAGCCGGGCAGGCCCGCCCCCACGGCGCTCCACGTGCCGACGGCGGCGTTGAACCGCGCGACGCGCGCCGCCGCGAACGAGCCGAACGTCGTGAACTCGCCGCCGACGTACAGGATGCCGGAACTGAAGAAGCTCGGCTGGACCGACATCGCGGTCACGGTGCCGTTCGTGCCGGGCGTCGACGACCAGGCCGTTCCGTCCCATGCGACCAGGTGGTTGCCGGCGATCCCCGCCACCGACAGCCAGCCGCCGACGAACAACTTGCCGTCGAAACCCGCGAGCGCGTGGACGTCGCCGAACAAGCCCGGACCGACCATCGACCACGCGCTGCCGTCGTAGCTGGCGAGTCCGTTCGCCGTGGTCGTGCCGATGCCGCTGAACGTCCCGCCGACGAAGAGGCGGCCGCCGTGCGCCGCCATCGCGCGCACCTCCTGGCCGACGACCGTGGCCTGCGGAACGCCGATCAGCTGCCAGTTCGTGCCGTTCCAGAGTTCGATCT
>JAEUHV010000206.1 GCA_016794485.1 Planctomycetota bacterium | reverse complement strand
CGGCCAGGAACTCGGCGCGGCGAGCCTTGCAGTGGACGTGGGTCGGCATGGCGGACGGACAGCGTAGGCAGGCCCCATGGCCGACGCATCCGTGGAGCGGCCTGGTCGATGGGGTAGCTTGCCCGCTTGGGAGTTCACGTGCGGCGCATCGCGTCGTGGCGCGTCGCCTCCCGTTTGCCCCATGAACGCCAAAGCCCTCGTCGTCCCGTTCCTGCTCGCTGTCGCCGCCGTGGGCGGTTGGTTGGCCCTGCGCCAGGGCGAGGAGCCGGTGCCGCAGACGACGACTCCACCGAACGCGACGGCCACCGGCACGTCGTCGACGGCTTCGGCCCAGGCCGGCACGGTCGAGACGGGCGGGCAAGCGGCTGCGGCGGTTGCGGCGTCGGCTGCGGATCGCCAGGCGGTCACCCCGATCGATCCGACCGCGGGGGCGACCTCGGCCGAGGTCCTGGTCACCGGGCGGCTGGTCGATCGCGCCGGTGCTCCGCGCCCCGGAATCGGCATGTCGGTGCACGCCTGGCCGTCGATCGACGACATCGAACTCCTGGGGCCGCCGAACCGCGACGACGATCGCACGACCCGGATCAAGTGGACGACCCGCGCGGATGGCCGCTTCGAGTTCAAGCTGCCGAAACGCAAGAACGGTGAACTGGACGTCGAACCCGCCGAGTTGGTGATGGCGCGCGGCACGAAGACCGTCGAGAGCAAGAAGGGCGACCACGACCTCGGCGACGTGGTGGCGCTGCAGAGCGGCGCGGTCGCCGGCGTGGTGCAGGACGCGCAGGGGCGCGGCGTCGCGGGCGTCAAGGTGTCGCTGACGATCGGGGCGTTGGGGTTCGGCGGTTCCAGCTCCGGTGTGTCCGGCGCCGACGGTGCGTTCCGGCTCGGCAAGGTCACCGGCGGCACGTGGACGCTGCGCACGTCGTCGGGCAAGTTCCTGCCGACGACGCAGGAGGTGACGCTCGCCGACGAGGAGCAGAAGACCGGAGTCGTGCTGGTGGTGAAGCCCGGCAATGCGGTCGCGGGCCAGGTCGTCGACGACCGGGGCGTCGGCGTCGCCGGCATGAAGGTCGGCAGCAATCGGCGCGAGAAGTCCGGCGACGTCGAGATCGAACGGTTTTCCGGTGACGACGCCACGACCACGGACGCCAACGGGTTCTTCACGCTGTCCGGACTCGCCGACAAGACCGTCACCGTGCGTGCGTTCGGCCCTGGCCACTCGGCCGCGGTGGCCGCCGACGTCGCCGTCGGCACCGGCAACCTCGTGCTGCAGGTGGCGCGCGTTGGCGCCATCGAGGGTGTGCTGGTCGCCGCCGACGGCGCGCCGATCGCCAACAGCCGGATTCGCGTCACGTCAGAAGGGGCGGATGCGTCGATGGCCGACGAGTTCGACCCGTTGCTCGCGGGCAACGAATCGACCAAGACCGCGGCGGACGGTACGTTCACGCTGCGTTCGGTGAAGCCCGGCAAGGTCACGGTGTCGGCCAAGGGCGACTCGCACCGGCCCGCGCAACTGCAAGGGGTCGCGGTGGTGCCGGCCCAGACGGTGCAGGGTGTGCGCATCGTCGCCGACACCGGCGCAGCGCTCGCGGTCACGGTCGCCGACGACACCGGCAAGCCGGTCGCGGGCGCGGAGGTGAAGGTCGAGCGGGCGCCCGCTCCCGACGCCGGCCAAGGCAATTTCCGGATCCGCGCCCACGCGGTCGAGAACACCGACGGCGAAGTCGTGGTCGGTGGCGACGATCGCGTCGGCAAGGGCACGACCGACGCCGACGGCAAGGTGCGCATCGGTGGCCTGCCGGCCGGGGATCTGGTCGTCAGCGCTGCGCACGAGAAGTTCGCCCCGACCAAGGCGCTGCGGGTGACGACGCCGAAGGTCGGCACGGTCGACGCGGCGCTGCAGCTGCGTGCCCCAGGAACGGCTGCGCTCGTGGTGCTCGGCACCGATGGTGCGCCGGCGGCAGGCGTCGAGGTCGAGGTGCGCAGCGTGGGCGGCGACGGCAAGCCGTTCTCGACCAGCGTGGTGTCCGGGGACGGCGGCAAGGCCACGGTGGCGCAATTGGCCCCGGGCGAGTACCTCGCGGCACTGGTGCGTCCGCCGGCACGAACGTCGATCGGCAACGCGATGGTGTTCTCCGGCAGCGAGAAGAAGCACCTCGCCGGTTCGCAGGTGTCGTTCACGGTCGTCGCCGGCGAGGACACCAAGGTCGAACTGCGACGCCCGGTGCTGACGAGGTTGCACGGCGTCGTGACCGGCAGCGACGGGCCCGCGGCCGGTTGCGTGGTCGAACTCGCCGCGCGCGACGACAGCGGCATGTTCGCGCCGCCAGGCTTCGGCAGTCCGTCGACGATGGCGGGAGCGGACGGCACGTTCGCGTTCGAGGACGTCGAGGCCGGCCGCTACGAGATGCGCTACGGCAAGCGCAACCAGCTGGTGAAGGCCACCGAGGAGATCGAGGTGGCGGCGAACCTCGCCGAGTTGCGTCACGACCTGCAACTGCGCGTCGGTTCGCTGCGGGTGCAGGCGGTGGCGATCGGCGGCAACGAGCCGATCGAGAAGGCCGAGGTCGAACTGATCCGCGCCTCGCAGGCGCCGAGCGCGGGCCAGCCGCCGCGCCGTCAGCAGCGGGTGATGGTGATGTCGCTCGTCACCACCAACGACGAAGGCAGCGGCGAAGCCCCCGAGTCGACGACGATGACGATGGGCAGCCAGCGCACGTTCACCGACGAGGACGGCTTCGCCGTCGTGGAGGACGTTCCGGTCGGCGAGTGGACGGTGCGCCTCACGCACAAGAAGCACGCGCCGAAGGAGCTGACCGGCAAGGTCGTCGCCGAGCGCGCGCAGACCGAATGCGGCAAGATCGAATTGACCGCGGCCGGCCAGCTGCGCGGTCGAGTGCTCGACGCGAACGGCAAGGTCGTGCGCATGGCGATGGTGCAGACGTGTCCCGCCGGGACCGAGAACTGGGGTGAGCCGGCGTTCGCGCAGGGCGGCAACTACCGGGTCACGGGGCTGGCGCCCGGCAAGGTCCGCGTGCGCACGCAGCAGATCGGCATGACGCCGGGCCCGTGGTCGGAGCCGGTCGAGGCCGAGGTGAAGGGCGGCGAGACGACCACGCTCGACGTGCAGGTTCCGGCGAAGTGATCAGCCGCGGTGCAAGGCGCGCGCCCGCGCTTCGTGCAGGGCCGCCTTGAACTTCTCCAGGTCGGGAAAGCGCTCGCGCAGCGCGTTCGCATCGACGGACGCACAGCGTGCCCGCAGCCATTCGAGGTCGCGCACCACGCGCTCGCGCTCGCCCATGCCCAGGTGCTCGCAGCCGAGCCGTCCCGCGGTGTCGGCCGCGACCGCCCGCGCGAACAGGTCCACCGGATAGTCCTTGCCGCGGAACCAGCGGTCGTAGAGTTCGGCCAGCGTGCCGGGGCGCAGTTCGTGGAACCGACGCACTTCCAGGTGCAGCGCGCAGACGTGCACCGCCAGCGTGCGCGCCTTCTGGTCGGCGAGGCCGGGCCAGCGGTCGAGGAACCGCTCGGTCGGTGCGATGCCGGCGTGTTCGTGGCCCTTGTGCTGCGGCCACTCCGCCGCCGGCGTGAGGCCCTTGCCGAGGTCGTGGCACAGGACCGCCAGCAGGACCGCCAGCCGTTCGCGTTCGTCGAGGTCGTGCGTGTTGGCGGCGGCCCATTCCAGGGCCAGCACCATGTGCAGCGCCTGGGACACCTCCGGATGCCAGCGCTGCGGGCCCGCGGGACGGCCGTCGAATTGCAGGGCGAGTTCCGGCGCGATCGCCGCGAGCACGCCGTCTTCGTACAGTTCGAGCAGGCAACGGCCGGGCGAACGACACTTGCCCAGCATCGCGCGCAGTTCGAGCGCCACGGCTTCCTTGGGCAGCGTCGTGAGCAGCTCCGGCGACAGCTTCGTCGACAGCCAACGCAGGGAACGATCCAGGGTGCAGCCGAGTTCGTGCGCCTTGCGGTAGTACCGCAGCCAGCGGATCGCGTGCTCGCGCACGCGGGCCGTGGCGTCGCCGACCGCCACGATGCGGCGCTGCCGCCAATGGTCGAGGCCGTGCTGCGGGTCGTGCACGGTGCCCGTGGCGAGTTCGACCGCGAGCGCGCCGATCGTCATGTCGCGTTCGGCGAGGTCGGCGTGCAGCCGGGCGACCAAGGGCGCGTCGCGGTCGGGGCCGCGGAACGTAGTGATCTCGATGCGGCGCCCGCCGATCTTGGCCGCCAGCGTGCCGCGTTCCTGGTTGCCGACGGTGGTCGGGACGAACACGCCGTGCTGCTGCAAGAGCGCCGTGCCTTGTTCGGGAGCGAGGGCCCAGGCCAGATCGACGTCGACCGGGTTCGGCCCGGCGACGCCGTGCGTTCGGCACGCGACGGCCAGGGCCTGCGATCCGACGAGGCACGTCAGGAGTTCGGCGGCGCACAACCACGGCGCGTGCGAACGCAGCAGGGCAGCCGCATCGAATGCGGGCGTTCCGGTCACTTCAGCGGGTTCTTCTGCAGCCAGGCGTGGGCCTCTTTCGCCTCAGTGAAGCGTTGGCCGGTCAGCGCGAACAGGGTTTCCTGCACCTTCGGCCGGAACGCCTTCCACGCCTTCCAGCGCGCCTCCCAATACTCGGCCGGTGGGTTGTTGCCGGCGTGGATGTCGCCGGTCGGACCGGGCTCGTCGAGGTTGCGCAGCAGCACGTCGATCGCCTGCTTCTCCTTGTGCTGGGCGACGAGGTCGAGGATCGCTTCCTGCAGCGGCACCCGTTCCGCCGTGTACTCGCGCTCGAACAGTTCGGCGATGTCGGCCCAGTTCGTCTTGTCGTAGCCGCACCTGGCCAGGCCCTTCACCAGCTCCGCCTGCACCGTCGGGTAGGCGCCGACCTTGCCGCTCTTGAGCAGCTTGCGGACCGCGGCGTTCGCGTCGGCGACCGGCTGGTTGGCCAGCAGTTCGGCCGCGCGCTTGCGGATCACCACCAGCTTGTCGGCCTCGACGATCGCGACCAGCGGCTTCACCAGGGACTTGTGCGAACCGCCGGCGAGCACTTCGAGCGCACGGTTCTTGTCGACGAGGTTGGTCGCCGCCTTCTGCAGCTTGGTGAACTCGTCGAGCTTGGGCTTGGCGGTCTTGTCGTCCCAGGCGGTGACGGCGGCGGGCGGGGCTTGCGGTTCCTTCTGCGCCTGGGGCGCGGCCTTGTCGGCGGGCGTCGGGTCCTGGAATGCGAGCGCGAACGCGAGGGCGGCGGCGAGCATGGCGACGGATGATAGCGCGATTCCAGCCGGGCCATGGCAACGGCCGATCAGGCCACCATGCGCATCCTCCCAACCTGCCTGGTGCTGGCCCTGTCGATTCTCCCGGCATGCCTCGAGGTGGAACAGACGATCGTGCTCGGTCCGGACGGCAGCGGCAAACAGACCGTGCGCATGAAGGTGCGCGAGACGACCCTGCAGGACCTCGAACGCAAGAGCCAGGCGGCCTCGGCCGGGGCCGGCTTCGCGTCTGCGGTGTTCGACAAGGAACTGGTCGGCAAGGAACTCGCCGCGGCCGGCCTCGGCCTCGAGTCGCACCAGGCCGAACGCAAAGGCGCCATGCGTTCCGTCGACCTGGTGGCGACGTTCCCCAACTTCGCGGCCTTGCAGAAGAGCCCGCTGGTCGGCAGTTCCGCGCAGTGGGAGCTGACGGCGGGGCCGCAGGCGGACACCGTGAAACTGACGCTGTATCCGCAGGGCAAGCAGGCCTGGACCGACGCACGGGCCAAGGCCGAATCGATGGCCAAGGAGATGGATGTGGTGGCGGAGGCGTTCTTCCGCAAGAAGCAGACGGAGATCGCGGGGCTCGACCTGACCGTGCGGTTCCAGCTGCCGGGCGACGTCTACCTGCACACCGCGAACCTGGAGAAGACCGGCCCGCGCGAAGTGACCGCACGCATCACCGCCGACCAGATCAAGACGCCGCAGGACCTGGTCCGACGGCTGGCGCCGCGCTTCGAGGTCGTGTTCGACGGCAAGGGCTGCAAGCTGCCGCTGCAGTAGCACGGGAGCATCGCTGTCGTTCCGGATTCGCAGGGGGGCGGTTCGCAGTGGATGCCGTCAGGAAGGGGGGAACGCGCCGTCGGTCTGCTTGCCCGCGATTCGGGTAAGTTCAGCACGATGGGCTCCGCCGCACAGTTGCTCTTCCCCCTGATCACTCTCTGGGGACTCTCTGCGGCCGCCCAGGCGCAGACCATCTGGAACGTGGCGTCACCCAACGGCATCCAGGCGACCATCCAGGCCGCGAGTCCGGGCGACGTGATCTTGCTGGTCGGGAACACGATCTACGAACCGTTCATCCTCGATCGCGGCCTGACCATCCGTGGCAACGGTGCGACGATCGGCAGTGGTCCGGCGAGCTCGGGTGGAAGCGTCACCGTGACGGTCCCTTCCGGTCAGCTCGCGCACTTGGACCAGATCAACTTCACGTACGGCTACAGCCCGTTCGGAACGGTCGGCTGCCCAGTCGACCTGGCCGGCGCGGTGCGGATCGATCGCTGTGCCTTCCTCACGACCAATGGATCGACGCCCCTGACTTTGAGCAATGCCGACGTTGTGATCGTGTCGAGCACCATCACCTGCAGCGGGACCACGAGTTCGGGGACGGCGCTGCTGGGATTCGGCAGCAGGGTCACGTTGCGCGACTGCGTGGTGACCGGATCGAATGCCGGCTGCCACCCGATTGCAGGTTGCTCGTGGACGTTCCCGGCCCGCAACGCGGCGGAGTTCACCAACTGCTCGCTGCACGCCGAGCGAAGCAGCTTCATGGGCGGCAGCCACTCGACCAGTGGATTTCCCGGCAATGGCGCGAACGGCCTGATCACGACGAACTGCGAAGTGTGGTTGGCCGACGGGTCGGTCGTCGGCGGCAACAGCGTGGCTGGCTCGGGTGGCACTGCGTTCGTCCACGCATCCACCGTCACTGCGGAGTCGTGGAACAATCAAATGGTCGCCGGCGCGCCCGGGGGCGGCACCAGTTCGGGGCCGGTTGCTACGACGACTCCGTTGCTGCGGCTCCAACTACAACCCGTCTGGACGCGTGGGTTGACCTCGTCGCTCGACCTGCACGGTGCCCCAAACGTGGTGTTCGCCGTGTTCCTCACGCCAGCCCGGACCAGCGTACCGACTCCGGTCGCATTCGAACCGATACATGCCGTAGGTGCGACCGCCTTGTTTGCCGGTCTGCTCGATCCTTTCGGCGCAGGTACCCAGTCGGTGGCTGTGCCGAACCAGGCTGCGTTGCTGCATGCGGCCGTCTGGTGCCAGGCCGTCGCCGGCAGTTCGTTGCCGTTGCGTGCTTCGACGATCGCCGGCGGCCTGGTCCGCTGATTCGCCCGTCGGAACGGCTCGGCTGGAGTGGCACGGCGGTCGTGCTGTCGTTCCCGAATCGCAACGGATCGGGAACCTGGACCCGGGGCGTCGCGTCGGGCGCACCCCTGGCACGCCGTGTGAAGAGGGCGGCGTCCGTTCCCGAGGTTCCCGATGACAAGCCTGCTCCGACCCAGTTCGTACCTGCCGTTGCTGTTCCTGGCGCCGCTCGCGGCGCAAGGCCTCCTGATCGGTCCTGGTCCCAGTCCCGGGCCGCAGCCGATCGCGAACACGTCGGTCCCGCGCCGGCCGGGTGCCGTGCAGATCGTGCGCACGGCCGTGCATGCCGAGATCGTCGACGGGGTGGCGACCACGACGATCGATCAGGTGTTCCGCAACGACGGCGGCCGTGACGCCGAGGGCACGTGGATCCTCCCGCTGCCGATGGGAGCCGTCGCCGACGGCTTCACGATGACCGTCGGTGGCAAGGAGGTGAAGGGCGAAGTGCTCGACGCCGGCCAGGCCCGTTCGGTGTACGAGTCGATCGTCGCGCAACGGCGCGACCCGGGCCTGCTCGAGTACGCCGGTGAAGGCCTGCTGCGGGCGCGCATCTTCCCGATCCCGGCGAACGGCGAGGTCGGGGTCACGGTGCGCCTGCGCCAGGTGCTGCAGCCGACCGGCGGCCTGTTCGAATGGAACTGGCCGCTGCGCGTGGCGCGGCTCGGCGACGCGGCGGCGGGTCCCATCGGGCTCGACGTGCGGATCAAGTCGCAGACGCCGATCAGCACGGTGGTGACGCCGCACGCCACGGCCGAACTGCGGCGCGTCGGCGACCACGAGGCCTTGGTGTCGTTCGAGGCGAAGGCCGGCGAGCTCGAGGATCTGAAGGTGCTGTACGGGCTCACCGAGCAGGAGTTCGGCTTGCACCTGCTGGCGCATCGGCCGCTGGCCGACGACGGCTACTTCGCGATGCTGCTGTCGCCGCCGCGCGCGCTCGCCGACGAGCAGAAGGCGCCGCGGCGGTTCGTGCAGTTCGTGGTCGACACGTCGGGCTCGATGGCCGGCGCCAAGATCGAGCAGGCGAAGGCGGCGACTCGCGCGTTCGTGAAGAGCCTGCGGCCGCACGACGTGTTCCAGGTGGTGACCTTCGCGTCGTCGGTGCAGACGTTCTTCGAACGGCCGGTGCGCGCCGACGCGGCCAACGTCGCCGCGGCCCTCGAACGCATCGAACGGATCGCGGCGATGGGCGGCACCAACATCGCCGGGGCCCTGCAGCAGGCGTTGGAAACGAAGCTCCCGGCCGACGACGGCGGCGTGCTGCTGCCGCAGGTCGTGTTCGTCACCGACGGCCAGCCCACGGTGGGGCTGACGGCACCGCAGCAGATCCTCGAACTGACCAGGCAGCTCGACACCGCGGCGACACGCGTGTTCGCGTTCGGTGTCGGGGACG
This sequence comes from Planctomycetota bacterium, assembly GCA_016794485.1. Lineage (GTDB taxonomy): Bacteria > Planctomycetota > UBA1135 > UBA1135 > UBA2386 > UBA2386. Next base: position 8,049 of record JAEUHV010000206.1, on the reverse strand, counting down.
ACATCGACGTGCGGCTGATCGACGACCTCGTGCAGCAGCACCGTGGAGCGCGCGACTTCGTGCGCAACCAGGAGAAGATCGAGGTCAAGGTCGACGCGTTGTGCCAGAAGCTGGCGCAACCGGCGCTGGCCGACGTCGAGGTGCGCTGCGACGGCCTCGATTCGTTCGACGTGCATCCCACCCGCACTCGCGACCTGTTCTGCGGCGAGATGCTGCAGGTGGTGGGCCGCTACCGGAAGGGTGGCAAGCACACGGTGGTCGTGCGCGGCACGCAGAACGGCGTCGCCCGCGAGTTCACGTTCCCGGTCGAGTTCCCCGCGGCGAGCGAGCAGAACGCGTTCGTGCAGACGCTCTGGGCGCGGCAACACGTCGGGACCCTGCTCGACGCGATCCGGCGCGGCGGAGCGAAGCAGGAACTGGTCGACGAGGTGCGGCGCCTGGCGACGCGCTACGGCATCGTGACGCCGTACACCTCGCAGCTGATCGTCGAGGAGGGCATGCGCCTCGGTGCGCCAGTGGCCAGGGGCGGCTCGATGCCGGCGCAAGGGGCACGTGGTCCGACGACCGGCGGGCCGAGTGGGCCGATCGGTGGCCGCGCGCTGCGCGGCGATGGTGGTCCGGCCGGTCCCAGTACACCGGGGGCGGTGGCTGCCGCGCCGGAAGCGAAGTCGCTGCAGGACCTCGGCAAGGCACGCAGTGGCGCCGAGGCCGTCGAAGAGAGCCTGGCCACCGGCAGCGACGATTACTACCTGGGTGCTTCGCGGCGCACGGCGGACAAGGCCGAGAAGGCCAAGCTCGGGCTGGTGCGTCAGGCGGCCGGCCGCACGTTCCTGCCGGTCGGCGACGACCTCGTCGAACAGGGGTTGCCCACCGACTGGGCCAAGCAAGCCGTGGTGGTCGACGCCTTCTCGAAGGAGTACTTCGAGTTGCTGCGCGCGAACCCGCAGTTGCGACCGGTGCTGGCGCTCGGCGACCGCATCGTGTTCCGCGACGGGACGCGCGTCGTGCACGTCAAGCCCGCGGTGAAGGTCGAGCCGAAGGCGGACGAGCCGGCGAACGGCGGAAAGTGACGTCCGGGACGTAAGGCAGGCACGGATCGGTGCTCGTGGCGCAACGACGACATGCGCCCGAGCCACCTTCCAGCGTTCGCGTTCCCTGCCCTGGTCCTGTCCGCGGGCCTGCTCGGCCAGAGCACATTCGCGCGGCACGGGCAGGTGGTGTTCGGTGCCGGCATGCCGATGCCGTCGTCGCTCGGCGCCTCGCCGAACGACTTCCCCGCCGGGGCCGTGATGCGGGCCGGAGTGCTCGGAACGGCGGGCGTGCAGCCGGTCATCGACGGCGACGGCACGATGCTGTTCGCCGTTCGAGCCGCCCTCGACACCGGACTCGGGATCACCACCACCAATGCGATGGCCTTGCTGCGTGGGCGCGATGGCGGCGACCTGCGCCTCGTCGTGCGCCAGGACGATCCGGTCGCCGGCCTGCCGACCACCACGCGCATCAACGGCGCCTTGCCGATCCGCACGTACCAATCGAGTCCGTTCGGCGGCCACCTGCTGGTTTCCGTCGGCCTTGCCGATGCCGTGGTGCCGACCAACACGCCGGCCACCGCCGACTCGGCGCACCTCCTGGGCACTCCAGGGGCGCTGCAGCTGTTGCTGCGCGAAGGCGATGTGGTTCCTGCCGTCGGTGGCGGGGCGCGCTACGGCGAGATCGAGTCGATCGGCATGAACGTGAACAGCCAGGGGCGCGCCGTGGTGCGCAACCGGATGCAAGCCGGGATCGGCGGCGTGACGACGGCGAACGACGGCATCGTGCTGGTCGGGACCGTCGGCAACCTGGTGACGATGCTGCGCGAAGGCAGTCCATGGAGCGGCGTCGGTGCGACCGGCGAGATCGTCGCTGTGCCCGTGGGCACCGACTTTCCGGCGCGCAACCTGCGCCAGTTGGACGACGGCCGGATCGTGCACGACCTGCGTTTTGCCGTGCCGTCGGGCAGCGCCACTTCGACCGCCAACGACAGCGCCTTCGCGGTCTGGAACGGTGGCATCGACTCGATCGTGGTCCGGGAAGGCGACCAGGCGCCGGGCATGCCCTCCGGAGCTCTCTTCGCGGACAATGGCACCAACATCTTCGCCGTGATGCCGAACGCCCCGAGCAACAAGGCCGGAGCGATCGTGTTCACCACGACGTTCCCGATCGGCCCGGGTGGCGTCACGGCGGACGACGACCAGGCCATGTTCCTGCACGACGGCACGACGCTGCACATCGTGCTGCGTGAAGGCGAGCCCGCACCGGTGGGGCCCGGCGTGACCTTCGGTTTCGTGCAGAACTCCCTGCAGCTCAACGACGCCGGCCAGATCGCGTTCGCGGCCGCGTTGGGTGGCGCGGTGACTGCTGCGGACGACACGGCGGTGTTCCTCGGGGCGCCAGGGTCGTTCGCGATGGTCGCCAGGGAAGGCGGCGCCGTGCCTGGCCTGCCGGGCCATCAGTTCGGCAGCTTCGCCTTCCCGTCGTTCGCGATCGACGAACGTGGCCACTTGCTGCTGTTGGCCACGGTCACCAACGGCACGTCGCGCACGGTGGCGATGGAGTACACGCCGGAACATGGCCTGGCCTTGTTCTTCGACCCGGTGGATCCGATCGCGACTCCGGCGGGCTCCACGACGTTGCCGGCGACCCTGGCGGGGACCCTGCAGTTCTCGAGCGACAACTGCATGACGCTGATGAACAACCACGGCGACGTCGGCTTCCTCGCGACGAGCACGGGAGCCGAAAGCACGACGATCGGCTGCACCTACGTGCGCGGCCACGTCGGAGCGATGTTCGCGACGCCGGCCACGGTGCCGGCCACCGGTGGCGTGCCGCAGCAGTTCAAGCTCGAGTGCGGACCGGCCAACGCCAATCGCTTCTACTTCGTGCTCGCGACGAGCCAGGGCACGCGCCCCGGCTTCCCGTCGCCGCTGGGGCCGCAGATCGTGCCTCTGGTGTTCGACCCGACCTGGACCAACCTGTCGGTGTCGTTCGCGAACACTTCGGTGTGGTCCGGCACGTTCGGCTTCACCGACGCGGCGGGAGTGGGCGTCGGTCCGGCGTCGTTCACGTTGCCGGCTGGCGCGACCGGACTGACCGGCATCGCGTTGCACCACGCCGCGGTGCTGTTCGACCTGTCGCTGGTGTCGACGTTCGTCACCGAGCCGGTCGGGCTCCTGCTGCGCTGACGAACGCACGCCGACCCGGTCACCGCGAGTGACACGGCCCCTGCCGCGCGCGACGATGCCGCCATGCTCGCGATCGCGCGGTGGTTCTTCGCGGTTCTCGGCGGCTTGCTCGGCGGTGCGGGCCTGATGCTGCACGGCCAGGTCGCCTTCGCCCGCTACGTGAAGAAGGAGGTCGACAGCACCTTCTTCCTGTGGCGCGCGATCGGCGACGCGACGTTCGCGTTCCAGGGGGGCGAGACCCGCATGGCGTTGGCGATGGGCGAGGTGCCGGACGACGCGCTGAAGGAGTCGGACCGCGCCGCGTGGGTGCTGGTGATCGTCGGCGGTTTGCTGACGATCACGTCGCCGCTGCTGCGTCGCGGTGCGGGCGCTGGCGGCGCCGGCGGGGCGCGCCGTCCGTGACCGGGGTCACAGCTCGCGGAACTTGCCGCCGTTGTTCTCCGCCATGCGCCGCATCAGTTCCTGCGGCGTGATCGCCATGCGCGGTTCGGCCTGGCGCGCCTCGGCCGGCGTCGCCGAACTGATGAACACCGTGTTGATGCGCACCTTCGCGAACTTGTTGGTCTCGGTGACGAGCCGCAGGATCTCGATCGGGTCCTGCACGTCGCCGACGGTGGGTGCACCGTCGGACAGCACGAACACTTCGTCGACGTTGGACTGGTAACGCGCGCCATAGACCAGCGACCTGATGCGCAACGCACTCTCGAGGCCGCTCCACAGGTTGGTGCCGCCGCGCGCCTCGAGCCCGTCGACGTACTTCTTGAAGCGCTCGCGGTTCTTCTCGGTCGCCGGCACGAGGTCCTTGCTCCACGACTCGGCCTTGTCGTCGCCGTTGAACGTCACCAGGTTGAACTGCGCGTTCGGCGCGATCACGTCCATCGCTCGCACCAGTTCGCGTTTGGCGAAGTCGAGCCGCTCGGACAGCACTTTCTTGCCGTCGGCCGCGGACTCTTCCATCTTCCACTTCATGCTGCCGGAGAGGTCGAGCACGAACACGACGCGCGTGCCTTGCACCGGGATGCCGCAGAAGCCGCCGGCGACGGTCGCATCGACCTTGCCCGCGCCGCCGTCGGCCGCTCCGGGTTTGGGTTCCTTGCGTTCGGCGACGACGATCTTGTCGCGCTCGGCGTCCCAGAACGCGCGCCACGTGTCGGGCTGGGTGGCCGGGTGGATCGCACCGGTCATCGCGACCAGCAGTTCGTGGGCCTGGTAGAGCAGCAGTCCGGACAGCTTGCCGGACTTCACTTCCTCAGGGTGCGCCGCGTAACGCTCCAGCACGCCGATCAGGGCCGGAACGCATTCGAGCGAACGGTACTCGTCCATCAGCCGGACGAGCGCCATGTCGGCGCGCCAGGTCGTGCGCCCGAGCGCCTGCCCCGCCGCGCGCACCGCCAGCCGGACACTCTCGGGGATCGGCGCCGCGGGCGTGGCCGGGGCCGGCGCGGCCTCGGCCGGCTTGCCGTCGGGGCCCGGAGCCGATTGGAACACGCCCGTCTTCGGCACGTGCTTGCGGTAGATCGCCTGCAGCGCGGCGGTGCCCGCGATCAGGACCGAGTCCGAGGTCTCGCGTTCGAGCAGCGCGACGAGCGGCAGCGCGGCGTCCACGTCGTCGGCGAGTCCGAGCATTTCGGCGGCGGTCGCGCGCACCAGTTCGTCGCCGTCACCGAGCCCGTTCTCGAGCACGCTGCGCTGGGACTTGTCCTTGCCGAGCCCGATGCAGCGCAGCGCCGCGGTCTGCAGTGCCATCGCCTGCGCCTTGTCGGACAGCGACACACCGCGGCCGAACTTGGCGAGCGCTTCGCGGGCAGCAGGCGCCGTCAGCTTCGCGGCCGCGGCTTCGGCGACGGCGCGGACTTCGTACGGGGCCATCGCGTACGAGTAGTCACCCGGCACGAGGCCGAGTGCAGCCACTTCGACCAGGGCCTTGGCGGCGTCTTCCGTGTCGAGCTTGGCAACGGCGCTGCAGATCACCTCGAGGTCGCCCGCCCAGGTCGGGTTGCCGAGCCCGCCAGGCGACAGGCCGAACTTGGCCGCGATCGAGTCCTTGGCGATGTTCGCCTTGGACCGCACGTCCATCTTGCCGGTGCGCCAGTGCTTCACCCACGCATCGAGGGCGCGCAGCGGTTTCTCGTCACCGGCGACGACCATCGAAGTCGGCGTCGGCAGGGGCCCGACGGCAGCGACCGGGCCGGACAAAGCGGTTGCCAACAGCAGGGAGAGCATGCGGCGGTGGGGCCGGGGGCGCGGGGCGAGCGTCCACCGGGTCGAGCATGCTAGCCAGTCGGCGGGTCGAGGTTGCGCACAACCTCGTTCCCGCCCGGGTCACTTGCCGCCGATCTCGATCTGCAGCTGCATCGAGCTGCCGTTCGCAGCGGTGCTGCGGAAGATGCGCAGCCGCCCGTCGCGCACGTCGACTTCGCTGCGCGGGGCCACGTAGCTCGGGCCGCAATCGTCGAACGGGAAGCGGGTGGCGCCGAAGGGCAGGCCCAGCCCCGATTCGAACTCGGTGTCGTGCGGCAGCACGAAGAACAGCTTCGGGAACACGTCGGGCCGCAGCATCGTGACGCTGCGCAGGGCCTCCAGGTCCTCGTGCCGGTCGAACGTCGGCGCCACCAGGATCGCGCGCGCCACGCTGGCGAGCCGGTCGCTGCGCAGTGCCGGCACCACGAACGTGCGCACCGACTGCAGGTCGCGCTCGCCTTCGGGGATCTGCGCCAGCATGTCGACCGCGACGCGCAGGTCGGCGCCGACGTCGGCGTCGCGGAAGCCGAGCAGCTTGCGGTTGCGCAGGTCGAGCAGCAGCTCGCCGAACGCCTGGAACTCGTCGGCGTTCTCGAACACCTGCTGCACCATGCCCTGGTTCTGGCTGCCGGCGTCGGCCAGGCGACGCAGGTTCGAGGTCAAGGCGGCGTGGCGCAGGTCGAGTTGCTTCGCGGTTTCGGTGACGACGAGGTCGAACGTCAGCGGCTTCGTGGCGGCGAGGAACGGCGCGTCGTCGGGCAACGGCGCCGCCTGGTGGTAGACCGGGCGGTTGCCGCCGCCGGCGATGATCGCCTGGGTCGGGGCATCGACATTGGCGTGGTCGCGCGCGACCAGTTGGTCGTTGCGCGCCGGCGCCTCGTCGCCGCGGGTGAACCACTTCGCGGCCAACAGCACCGCCGCCGCGGCGGCCGCACCGGTGAGCGCGTAGCGGACCTTGGCCAGCAGCGGCACCGGCTCGCGGAACACGGCCTCGGGCGTGCCTTCGCCGGCCCGGATGCGCTGCATCAGGCTGTCGCGGAAGTCGGCTCCGACGCGCGGCCGGCGCAGTTGCAGCGTCAGTTGCTGTGCGGCCTGCAGTTCGGCCCAGAACCGACCGCACTCCGCGCAGTTCTCCGCGTGCTCCATGACCACGGTGCGGCGGCCGGACGGCAGGCGGCCGTCCAGGCACTGCGACAGTTCGTAGCGGCAAGTGGTGCAGTTCATCGGTGACGCTCTGGCGGTGTTCTCAGACCTTGATCAGGCGGCTGACCAGCGACTTGAAGCGGGCGCGGGCGCGGAACAACCGGGTCGACACGGTCTTCACCGGACAACCCATGACCTGTGCTGCGTCCTCGTAGCTGAGTCCTTCGACTTCGCAGAGCAGGAAGGCCTCCCGGAACTTCAACGGCAACTCTTCGATGGCGTGCTCGATCGCGGCGTTCGCCTCGCGCGATTCGGCGACTTCGTCGGGCGCCACGCCGTCGTGGTCGGCCGGCACGAACGGCTGCTCGTCGTCCTTGGCCAGGTCGCGGAACAAGCTCAGCTTGAACTTGCGCCGCCGCAGTTGGTCGAGGCACAGGTTGCGCGCGACGCGGAACAGCCACGGCCGGAACGCTGCGGTCGGGACCTGGTTGAGGTGGCGGAAGAGGGCGAGGAACGCATCCTGCGCCACGTCTTCGGCCGCGATCGAATCGCCCAGCAGACGCGTCGCGTACGCCTTCAAGCTGTCGGCATGCTCGGCCAGGGCGCGATGGTACGCGACCATCGTGACCGGGTCCGGCTGGAAGTCTTGGCTTGGCATGCCCATCGCGTGGGAGATATCGGATGCCCGCACGGAGCCGCCGTGAGGAGGGCCGCACGACGGAAGGTCCCAGGCGAAACTCCGACTGGACGAAAAACGGCGCCGGGGGCACTGTTGCTGGCCACGACGATGAACGCCAGTCCCGATCGCATGGGTGCTGCGCCCGCCGAGGCCCACTCGGTGTGGCTGCCGGTCGGGGTCGGCCTCGTGATCCTCGCCCTGATCCTCGGCACCATGCTGCAGGGCGGCGAACTCGGGCACCGCTCGGTTGCGGAGATGTCCATGGACGTGCCGTTCGGGCAGGATGTCGACCGGGTTCGCCTCGAGGTCGACAGCGGCACGGTCGGCATCGGGCCGGGTACGGACGGCATCGCGGCCTGTGCCATCGGGGTTCGGCGCGCCGCCAACACCGCCGAAGACCTGGCCAAGATCGAGCAGGTGCCGTTCCAGCTCGAGCCCGTGGCCGACCCGGCCCGTCCGCGAACCCTGATCCTGCGCGGGCCGAAGCTGCCAGCCGGCGTGTCCGGGGTGTTGAGCCTGGAGCTCACCGTGCGGCTGCCGACCGGGCTGCCGGTCGAAGTGGTCGTGGCCGGCAGCGGCCACGTCACGGTGGGGGAATGGCGCGCGCCGGTCGAAGTGGCAACCGGTCGCGGGGACCTGCGGTTCGAGCGCTGCCAGGCGTCGGTGTCGGCGCGAACCGGCCGTGGCATGGTGATCGCCTTCGACCACCGCGGTGACCTCGACATCCTCACCCAGATCGGCGACATGCAGGCGTTCGTCGCCGCC
>JAEUHV010000200.1 GCA_016794485.1 Planctomycetota bacterium | reverse complement strand
TGGCGTTCACGACCTCGCGCCGCGAGAACTTCGGCAGCGGTTGTCCGGCGGTCGCGACGCCGTTCCTGACCGTGCAGTTGCCGTTCGCCGGCGGCACGACGATGCAGACGCAGACCAACAACATCGCCGGCGGCGCGATCGGCGGGCTGGTCGTCGGCTTCAGCGAGGACAGCTACGCGTCGGCGCCGCTGCCGCTGCTGCTCGATCCGCTGCTCGGCACCGTCGGTTGCCGCCTGCACGTCAGTGCCGACCTCGTGGTGGTGGGGGTGGCGGCTCCCGGCCAGTTGCAGGTCGGCGTGTTCGTGCCGCCCGCCGCGGCCTTCCAGCAGTTCTACGTGCAGACGTTCGCGCTGACGAACGCACCGGGCGGCTTCTCGTTCAGCCAGGGCGTGCGCGTGCGGTCGTCGCTGTGACGGTCAACGCGCCGCCGGTCGCCGCTGCCGTTCCCACCACAGCGTGAGCGGCACCAGCCCGGCGAGCCCGATGGCCCACGCGAGGTAGACGACGCCCAGCGAGAACCCGCATCCCGGCGGCAGCGGTTGCTGCAGGAGCGGGTTCGGCGCATCCCAGCCGATCGGCTGGCCGTCGAGCCACTGCAGCAGGCGCGACACGAGGTGCACGGTCGCCCATTGCAGCACGTAGAAGAACAGCGGGGCGCGGCCGAGGCGGACCACGACCGACCACGGACCGTCGGCGCGCACGCGTTCGCACGCGGCCAGGACCAGCAGGCCCGGGCCCAGGGTCATCAGCAGGTACTGCAGCGACGGCGGGTACTTCTCGACCCGCAGGAACGACAGCACCGAGCGCCACGTGGTGGGCTCGTTGGTCCATGGTGACGGATCGCCGTAGCCACCGGTCGCGCGCAGCAGCACGAACAAGGTGCACGCCGTGAGCCCGAGCCCGAGCAATGCGCGGCGGCGGGCCGTCGCCTCGAGCCCGTACAGCCGACCGAGTCCGAAGCCCACCAGCAGCACGCCGACCCACGGCACGATCGCGTACTGGCCGATGGCGACCGGGCCATCGGCGCCGAACTGGATGCCGCCGCGGCCGAACAGCAGGATGCGCAGCGTTTCCCACGCGCGCACGTCGGTGAACGCGAACGGCACGTGCGTGAGCAGGTTGTGGCCCGCGACGACCAGCAGGCCCGCGGCGGCGATCGCGGCCGGCGGCACGCGCGTGCGCAACAGCGCCCCGAGCACCACCATGCCCCAGCCGATCGCCCAGATCACCTGCAGGTGCGCGAGGAACGAGTAGTCGAACTGGAACCACATCAGCGGCCGCAGCACCACGAGTTCGAGCAGCAGGAAGTGGCAGCCGCGGCGCATGGTCCGGAGGCCCAATTCGCGCCGGTCGGCGCCGCGCAGCAGCTGGATCCGGATCGACAACCCGGCCAGGAACACGAAGACCGGTGCGCAGTAGTGCGTGATCCAGCGCGTGAGGAACAGGGCGGGTGTGGTGGTGCGCAGGTCGGTCGGGTCGCCGGTGAGGCCGTCCACGTGCACGAAGTCGCGCGTGTGGTCGAGCAGCATCACGACCATCACGAGGCCGCGCAGCAGGTCGATCGCCGGGTGGCGCGGGGCTTGGTGCGCAGGAGGGGGCATGATGCGGCGCAGGAATACGTGCCATCTGGTCCGGTTGCGCGCAGCCGGACGACATTCCGCAGCGAACCGTGGCGTCAGCGTCGCACGAACGTCATGCCTCGGGCACGCGCGGTACTGATGCGCAAGCCGATCGGGGAACCGCCGGCATCGCGTTGAACGTCGATCTGCATGCCGGTGTCGCTGATCCAGGTGTCGCGGTCGAGGGCCATGAACGGCGCCACGGGCATTGCCATTCGGCTCGTGTCGAGCACAAGGCGACCGTCTTTCGCCAGCAGCACGACGTCGGCGGCGATCTCGTAGCCGTGCCATGTTCCGGCGAGACTGTCGGCGACGGTGGGCTCGACCCGCTGCGGAGCGAGCGGCCGGTAGCGGCGCGGCGTCTCGCCGCCGATCGTCACTTCGAGGGCGCCGTCGACGACCCGGGCGCTGAGCGGCGTGCCACTGGGCACCGAACGGAGCTGGCCGTCACGGGACACGACTTCGACCTTCCAACTGAGCGTCGTGACCACCTCCGTGCCGCTCTTGCGGGTCACGTGCAGCAGCACTTCGCCGTCGTCGGCCCGGTAGATCGCGTAGCCCGGTCGGCCGTTCGTCGACTCCGGTCGCGACTCGGCGCGGCCGAGCACCGTGGCGGCCAGGTTGCGGGCGATGCCGAGCGCGTCGGCGTCGCCGTTCGCGAGCACGACGATCTGCAACTTCGACTGCGGCAGGGCCAGGGCCGCGGCCTGCCAACCGAAGAACCCGCCCAGCAGCAGCACGGCCGGCTCGTCGAGCAAGGTTGCCATCAGCATGCCCCCCGCGTACGGTTCGAATTGCGGCGAACGCTTTTGGTCGCGGCGCAGCACGGGGGGTGTCACCAGTTCGCGCACGAGGTCGGGGCGAAATCCGGAACCGGCGATTGCGGCGATCCAGCGTTGCAGGTCGTCCGCGGTGCTGCACAGGCCACCGGCGCCGCACAGCAGTGGAGGAAGCGGTGTCTCTTCGCCGTCGTCGTAGGATTTCGGCAACCCCCGGGCGTCCGAATGGTCGGCGTCGCGGAACCAGGTGTTTGTCATGCCGAGTGGCACGAACAGGCGCTCGTTCGCGAACGCACGCAGCGACTTGCCCGTTACCTTGCGTACGACTTCGGCGAGCAGCAGGTAGCCGGTGTTGCTGTAGAGGAAGTCGGAACCGGGGGCGAAGTTCGTGCCGCGCTGCCGCGCCAAGAGTTCGAGTACGCCTCTGGTGGTCAGGTCGCCGGGCCGTCGACTCGCCAGCAGTTCGAGTTCGTAGAAGTCGCGCAGGCCGCTGCGGTGGTGCATCAGGTGGCGCAGGGTGATGCCGCGGCAGTGGGCCGGCAGGTCGGGCAGGTGCGAGAGCACCTCGTCGTCGAGTTTCAGCTTGCCGGCCAGTGCGAGGTCGACGATGCAGGCGGCCGTCACCGACTTGGCGACCGAGGCCACGTAGAACGGGTGGTCGGGGCGCAGCGGCGCCTTGGTGGTGGTGTCGGCGAGGCCGTAGGCGGCCCGATGCAGAACCGCGCCGTCGCGCACGACCACCGCGACGACCCCAGGACCGTCGGCGGAAACACGCGCGCGCAGCAGCGCAGCCAGGGGATCGTCACCCGACTGGGCGAACGCCAGGCCGGTGGACAGGAACGTGCCGAGGAGCCGAGTGAGTAGGTTCATGGTCGGTTGGATGAAATGGAGGTGCCGAGGTAGCCGCAGTAGGCGCGCACGAGTTCGTTCACGAGCAGGCGCCCACGCGCCGAGTTGCGTCGCACCGGCTCTTCGCCGAACAGCACGGCTTCGCGTGCGGCTGCGGAGACGAGCGAGACGCCGAAGGCGGTCGCCGCCGTGGGATCCGGGTGCCCGATCGCGTCGCGTCGCGCCAACAGAGCTTCGATCAGCAGGCCGTGTGCACGCTGGTTGAAGGCGCGAATGCGCGCCGAGAACTCGGGGTCGCCGGTGCTGCGCGCCCGCAGCACGACCTGGCGCACCAGATCACGATGTCGCGCGAAGTAGGTGACCATCGTGTCGACGTACACCGTGATCACCGCTGCAAGGTCGAGGTCGGCGAGGCGTTCCTTCGCCATCGCTCGGGCCAACACTGCTTCGAAGGTGGCCACCAATCGTTCGTCGACGGCGTGGACCAGGGCGAGTTTGTCGCGGTAGCGGGCGTACAACCCACCGATCGAAACGCGCGCGCGCCGGGCGATCGCGGCGACCGGCAAGTCATCGAAACCGTGTTTGCCGATCAGGTCCATGGCCGCGGCGACGATGCGGCGGTCGGTGGCACGGCTGCGATCCTGTCGGGCGGTCGTTCGCCAACCTGGTTGCATGGACGGATAATCCGAACGACGTTCGGATTTGTCCATGGCCGGATCGTCGCTCGGGAAAGTCCCCAGGGTGTGAATCTGGGCTCGGTGGCGTTGCTCCGGGGCACTCGTCGACGCGGGTCGGAACAACGGGTTGCGTTGCCCTCGTACGGCCGTGATCGTGGACCGGTCGGGATGCCGCGCCGGTAGACTCGGCGCCATGTTGCGCGCGCTCGTCGTCGTCTCCGCCACCACCATGGTCCTCGAGGCACAGGTCGCGGCGACGTTGCCGCACACGGTGCTGGTGCGGATGCCGGCGCCGGTGCAGTCGGCGCTGGCCGCGGTCGATCCGACCACCGGGGTCGTGAGTCCGCTGCCGACGTTCGCGTCGGCGAACCTGCCGCCGCTGGCGCTGGCCCAGGATCCGTTCGACGGCGCGCTGCTGGTCGCCCTCGACGGCGGCAGCGGCGGCAGCTTGGTCGTGCGCCTCGTGCCGAACGGTGGCGCCTACGCCGAGTTCGTGCTCGGTTCCTACCCGGCACCGGTGGTGGCGCTGGCCGTCGCCGGCGACCAGCTGCTGGTGGGGCTCGGCGGCCCGGGCGGCGGCGTGTTCGCGCAACCGCGTCGGGGTGGCTCCGGCGCGATGCTGTTGCCGCAACCGAACCTCGCCGCGCTGCACGTGTCGTCGCCGTCCACCGTCACCCTGGCGTGGCACGGCGTGGCCGGCACTGGCTCCGCTTCTGCGGGAACTGCCACGGTCGACCTCGCCACGGCGACCGCCGTGTGGGGGCCGTTTGCGTTCCCGCCGACGGCAACGGCGATCACCGGAGTGGTCGACCTGCCGACCGCGGTGCCGCGGCAACTGCTCGCCTTCGCCGACGGCAGCTACGCGCTGTTCACCGGCATCCTCAGCCAGCCGCCGGTGCCGGTGGCGACCACGCCGCCGCTGCCGAACGGCGGCGCCGCGGCGTTGCGTCCGGCAGGGGCCACGTCGATCGAGGGCGTCGCGGTGGGCGGCGTCGCGTTCCCGTTCCTCTACACGATCGACGCGTGGACTGGCCAGGTCGTGGTGCGTTCGGGGCCGCTGCCGGGCGATCCGGTGGACGTGGCCTACGGGCTTTCGGCGCAGGCCCACGTGCTCGGGTTCGGGGTCGGGTGCGGGCCGGTGCCGTTGGCGCACGGGGTGTCGGGCCTGCCACAACTCGGCAGCACGTTCGCGTTCGACGTCGTCGCACCACCGCAGACCGTGGTGTTCCTCGCCGCCGGTCTCGACGACTTCGCGAACGGAACGCTGCCGGGCCCGCTGCCGGGCGGTTGCCTGTTGCACGTCGCACCGGACGTGGTGCTGGCGCTCGTCACCGACGTGCTCGGCACGGCGGTGCAACCGCTGGCGGTGCCGAACCTGACGAACCTGCTCGGCGTCGCGGTCTTCACGCAGTGGGCGCACCTGTCCGGCACCGGCTTCTCGCTGTCGGCTGCGTTCGCTTCGCGCGTCGGTTGGTGACGCGCGGCGTGGCGGTGCGCGCCCCGCACCCGCATGCTGCCGGAATGGCCACGCTCGGACTCTATTTCGCCACGAACCGCGCCCACGAAGGCGACGACCGCTGGCATCCCGACCGCTACGGCAAGGCGTTCTCGAGCGATGGGCTCGAGAACCTCCGCTTCGGCTGGCTCGAGGTCGAAGCCGACGACGCGGCGATCGCGCGGTGCTTCGCCGAGGACCCGGGTTTCGGCGCGGGCGACGGCAACGCGCTCGCGGCGCTGCTGACCGAAGCTGCGGCGACGGCGCGCATCGAGGCGTACCCGGAGAAGATCGCCGCCGATCGTGCCGACACGGCCCAGCCGAACGCGAAGTTCGGCAGCAAGGCGATGTTCGCCGACTTGCAGAAGGACATGCTGAAGCGCAGCGACGTGCTGGTGTTCGTGCACGGCTTCAACGTGTCGTGGGAGGCTGCGGTCGGCTCGGCCCTGGCGCTGCAGCTGATGCAGAACCGCGACGGCATCGGCGACGACGCGCAGCGCACGACGGTGGTGCTGTTCAGTTGGCCATCCGACGGTTCGGCTCTACCGATGGTCGCCTACAAGAGCGACCGCAGCGACGCCAAGGCGTCGGGGTACGCGTTCGCGCGCGCCCTGCTGAAGCTGCGCGACCACCTCGCCGCGCTCGGCGGCCTGCAGTGCGGCCAGGACCTGCACCTGCTGTGCCACTCGATGGGCAACTACGTGCTGCAGAACACCCTCGAACGCATGCGCGAGTTCAACGTCGGCCCGTCGCTGCCGCGGCTGTTCGAGTGCGTGTTCCTGTGCGCGCCCGACGTCGACGGCGCGGTGCTCGAGCCCGGGGCGCCGATGGGCGATCTGCACCAGCTGGCGCGGCTGGTCACCGTGTACCACAACACCGGCGACCTGGCGCTGCGCATCAGCGACTACACCAAGGGCAATCCGGAGCGCCTTGGCACCTACGGGGCATCGCGTTCGGCGGTGTTGCCGGACAAGGTCGAGCAGGTCGACTGCAGCGGAATCGTCGGCGGCCTCGTCGAGCACAGCTACTACCTCGACGGCAGGGTCGCCGACGACATCCTGCTGTCGATCGACGGCGTCGACGTGGGCGACGAACGGCGCTCGCGGGTGCCGAAGCCGGGTGCCGGGGTCCGCTGGGAGCTGCGGTAGGCGACGGTCGCGCCCGGTCAGGGGGCGCGGCGGAGGTCCGGTTGGGCCCGGCACTGCGCGAGCAGGCCCTCGAGGTGGTGGTGCGGGCCGAACACGGGCTGGCCGCGGTACAGGAACCCTTCGCGAGCCTCGTGTTCCTGCCAGGTCAGCACGGCCTTCAGGGCCGTCTGCACGACTTCGCTGGCGGTGGCCAGCGGCGTGATCGGCCACGGGCGTGAGTGCCAGCGCTGGTCGTTGGAACGCAGCTGGAGGGTCGGCACGCCATGGTCCTCGTGCACCACGAACTCGGCGCCGGGGAAGGTGACGTCGGCGAGGATCGAGCGGACGGCCGCAGCGGAAAGGGGGGCGTGGCGCGCCAGCGCGATCGCGTGCTGCACCGCGGCGGCCACGGTCGGCCAGACGGGAACGCCGTGTTCGCGGGCCATCGTGCGCACGAAGATGCGACCCCGCTGCAGGTCGTCGCGTTCCCGGCGATCGATCGCCCGGCCGTCGAACACGGCGTCGTCGGGAACGTCGACCATCGCCAAGGCCAGCCGGCGGCCGGCGGCGATGTAGTAGGCGGCTTCGGCGACGCTCGCCACGCCTCGCGTTTCGGCGCCGACCACCCAGAGCAGCACCTGGCAGCGGTCCTTGGCCGCCATCTCCGCCGCCTCGCACGCCGGCGTCCAGGCGTCGGGCGGCAGTTGTGGATCGTGGAAGGGGACGCCGGCGGCCTGCAGGGCCGGGATCGCCGTGTCGCGGCGCCAGGTGGTCGTGCCACAGGCTCCACCCAGGAAGACGCGGTGGTGGGGCGGGTAGTCGTCTGTCGAGTCGGCGGGAACGGCCATGGTCGACAGAGTCATCCGGAACGCTCCCGTGGTGTGTCAACGCAACGGCTGGCCGTGGGCCGAACACTACCGTTGGCTGACCAATCGGTTGCTGGATGGCTGGCAGCACCGTCCGGCGCGCGACGATCCGGTCCGCGCTTCGCGCCGGGCCCGTGGCCTGCCGGTCACTTCGTGTGCTGGATCCGGAACCGCACGTCCCCGGACTTCCCGTCGAGCGCCGCGAGCCATTGGCCGCCGGGGGCGTGGCTCGCGACCAGGAGTTCGCCGTCGCGCGCGACCGCGGCCACGTCGTGCCAGTACTTCGAATGCGTGGCGCCGAGGTCCGACAGGGTGCGTTTCCAGGCGACTTCGCCACGTTCGGGCTCGTGTGCGGTGAGCACGGCACCGCTGTCCGACACGGTCGAGTAGCGCACCAGCACGAGCAGGCCCGTCGGGCCGAGGGCCAGGCGCACGTCGTTGAACGTCGTGTGATCTGCCGGCAGCCGCCAGCGCTCCTTGCCGGCCCGATCGAACGCGACCACCTCGGTGTCGAGATTCAGGTAGAAGCCGCTCGCGTCGGCGACTGCGGCCCGGACCGGCGCCTCGACCGCGAACAGGCGCGGCCCGCTGCGCGCAAACACGGCGGCCCCACCCGGGCCACCGGCGACGATTCCGTGCGGGCCGATGGCGGTGAACTCGGCGGCCTTGGGCGCTCGTTCATCGAAGGCCGGCGCGCCGTTGCCCAGGGCGTACGCGCGCAATCGGCGGCCGCCCGCGTGCGTCGCCAGTGCGGCGACCAGTTCGCCGTCCTGGACCAGTTCGCCGTGGCCGTCCGCCTCGCTACGCCAGAGCTTCTTGCCGTCGGCCAGCGCCACGCCGACGAGGTGCCCGTCGTGGTCCGGGATCACCGCGACATCGTTGCCGAGCACGGCCTGCGGCAGCAACACCTCCGCTTCGAGCTGCAAGTCCGTGATCGGTCGTTGCCACACCGGGTCGCCGCCGATCGCGACCAGGCGCAGGTGCAGTCCGTCGGCCGCGAGCAGGCGCCGGCGGGCGGGATCGACGAGTCCCGCGGCGTGGTGCACGGTGCCGTCGGGGCGCCATTGCGGCCAGGTGATCGTCCCACTCGGCAGCGTCGCGAGTTCTTTCCCGTCCGCACCGTCGAGCAGGCGATTGCCGAGCAAGACCGGAGCCGGGGCCTGGGCTGCTGCGGCACCGACGAACAGGGCGAAGGAGACGAGGCGTGGCGGAACGGACATGTGCGGCGGGATTGTGGTTGGAGGGTGGAACGCGAGCGGCGGCGGAGCAATGCTCGCGCCATGGTCCGGTTCCCGCTTTGCGTGGCGTGGTTCGTGGTCGGGCTCGTCGGCACCCTGCAAGCCCAGCGGGACGAGGCGGGCAAGGCCCCGGTCGACTTGTCGGGGATGCTGGCGCCGATCCGGCAGCAGCACAAGGTGCCAGCACTCGGCGTCGCGGTCCTGGTCGACGGCAAGCTCGCCGGGCTCGGCGTCGACGGCGTTCGCAAGGTCGGTGCCGACGCTGCGGTCACGCCCGACGACCTGTGGCACCTGGGTTCGTGCACCAAGGCGATGACCGCGACGTTGCTCGCGCGCTACGTCGAACAGGGCAAGCTGCAGTGGACGACGACCGTTGCGGATGGACTGCCCGACCTCGTGGCGGAAATGCACGCTGCGGCGAAGCCGATCACCGTGCAGCACCTGTTGGCGCATCGCTCCGGCCTGCCCGGCGGTCCACCCCGCGACCTCTGGCAGCGGCTTTGGGGGTGGAGCGGAACGCTCAGGGACGCGCGCAGCGAGACCGCAAAGGTGCTGTTGCACGAGGCTCCGGCGAGCGCGCCCGGGGAGCGCTTCCTCTACAGCAATGCCGGCTACATGGTCGCCGGTGCGATCGCCGAACGGCTCGGCGCCGCCGCCTGGGAAGACCTCGTGCGCACCGAACTGTGGCAGCCGCTCGGCATCACGACCGGAGGCTTTGGCATGCCCGGGGCGAAGGACGAAGTGGTGCAACCGTTCGGGCATCGCCAGACGCAGACCGGTGCGTTGGCGGTGTTCGAGGACAACCCGCCGGCGCTCGGTCCGGCCGGCACCGCACACATGACGCTGCGCGACTGGGCGAAGTTCGCCGCGCTGCACCTCGGCATGCCCGGCCCCGACGGCAAGCCGTTGCTGGCCGCGGCGTCGTTGGCGTCGCTGCGCACTCCGCCTGCGGGCGACTACGCGCTCGGCTGGAGCGTGGTCCAGCGGGGCTGGGCACCGGGGCCGATCCTGACGCACACCGGCAGCAACACCACGTGGTTCTGCGTGGCGTGGCTGGCGCCGGACGCGAAGTTCGGCGTGCTCGTCACCTGCAACGCCGGCTTCGGCGCGCGAGCGTGCGACGCCGTGGCCGCGGCGTGCATCCAGCGGTTCCGCCCGGCCGGCAAGTGAGCCACGGCGGCTGGATTCACGGCCGCGGGCGCGCGAAGCTGCCCCGATGCCGTTCGTGCACCAGCCGATCTTCGAGTTCGCCGCCGACCCGACGCCATACCGACTGCTCACCAAGGACCACGTGTCGACGCTGCACGTGGCCGGGCGCAAGATCCTGCAGGTCGGCGACGAAGCGCTGCGGCAGCTCACCTTCGCGGCGATCCGCGACATCAGCCATCTGTTCCGGCCCGGTCACCTGCAGCAGCTGCGCGCGATCCTCGACGACCCGGAGGCATCGCCGAACGACCGCTTCGTGGCGCTGCAGTTGCTGAAGAACGCGAACGTCTCGGCGGGCATGGTGCTGCCGAGTTGCCAGGACACCGGCACGGCGATCGTGATGGGCAAGAAGGGCCAGTCGGTGTGGACCGAAGGCGACGACGAGGCGGCGATCGGCCAGGGTGTGCACCGCACGTTCACCGAGACCAGCCTGCGCTACTCGCAGATGGCGGCGCTCTCGATGTACGAAGAGAAGAACACCGGCGACAACCTGCCGGCACAGATCGAGCTCTACGCGGTGCCCGGCGACGAGTACCGGTTCCTGTTCATGACCAAGGGCGGCGGTTCGGCGAACAAGACGTTCCTGTACCAGGAGACGAAGGCGCTGCTCAATCCGAAGACGCTGCTGGCGTTCGTCGACAAGGAGACCAGGAAGCTCGGCACCGCGGCGTGCCCGCCGTACCACCTCGCGATCGTCATCGGCGGCATGTCGGCGGAGTTCACGCTGAAGACGGTGAAGCTGGCGTCGGCCAAGTACCTCGACCACCTGCCGAACGCGGGCAACGCGCGCGGCCGGGCGTTCCGCGACCTCGAGCTCGAACAGCAGGTGCTCGAACTGACCCGCAAGAACGGCATCGGCGCGCAGTTCGGCGGCAAGTACTTCTGCCACGACGTGCGGGTGATCCGGTTGCCGCGCCACGGCGCGTCGTGTCCGGTCGGCATCGGCGTGTCGTGCAGCGCCGACCGGCAGGCCAAGGGCAAGATCACCGCGGACGGCGTGTTCCTCGAGCAGCTCGAGACGAACCCGGCGCGATTCCTGCCCGAGGTCGAGCCGGCGCAACTCGCGGGCGACGTCGTGCGCATCGACCTCAACCAGCCGATGGCTGCGATCCGCGCGCAATTGGCGAAGCATCCGATCCGCACACGCTTCTCGCTGTCGGGGCCGATGGTGGTGGCGCGCGACATCGCGCACGCGCGCATGCAGGAACGGCTCGCCGCCGGCCAGGGCCTGCCGCAGTACATCAAGGACCACGTCGTCTACTACGCGGGGCCGGCGAAGACGCCGGCCGGCATGGCGTCGGGCTCGTTCGGTCCGACCACCGCAGGGCGCATGGACGCGTACGTCGACGCGTTCCAGGCCATGGGCGGCTCGTTCGTGATGCTCGCGAAGGGCAACCGCAGCAAGGCCGTCACCGACGCGTGCAAGAAGCACGGCGGCTTTTACCTGGGCTCGATCGGCGGGCCGGCGGCGATCCTGGCGCAGGACTCGATCACCAAGGTCGAGGTGCTCGACTACCACGACCTCGGCATGGAGTCGGTGTGGAAGATCGAAGTGCGCGACTTCCCGGCCTTCCTCGTCGTCGACGACAAGGGCAACGACTTCTTCGCGTAGGAGCTGGTTGGTGTCGTCGGCCGGATCTTGCGTCCGCCTTGCCCCCGGTGCGCACACTCAGGTGGTGGCATGACCACACACCCTGCGGCAACGGATTGGACGGAGCGTGCTCGGCAGAATCTGCGAGCCGCCAACTACTGCATCGCAAGGCAGCCAGCATTGCCCTATCCGGCGGTGTCCAGGATCTACTACGCCGCCTTCCAGGCGACCGTGGCGCGGCTGCTTCGCGATGGTGTCTCTTGTTCCGGGCATCACGGCGAGGTGTGGCAAACGGCCGAACGGCATCGCCGGGGACTTGGCAGGGATTTGTGGCGGCTCTACACATGGCGTCGGCGTGCGGACTACGCCTCGGGCCGCATCGAACTCGAGCGAGCCCGCTCCTTGGTTGCGGACCACGTTGGCCTGTGTCGTTCCCTTGGCGTCGAGGAGGCCTGACATGAACCAGATTCCGCTGCTGTTGCAGGCGTTGCGCGACGCGGGGTTCCCGCATCCGGTCGCGATCCGTCCGGCTCGCGATGCCGAACTCGGGTCGATCCTGGAGGCCGATGCCCTCGACGTGCCCGAGTCCGCCGTGCTGGCGACGCACGAAGTGTTGGCGGACCTGTTGTGGCCCCATGCGTTCGCGCCGTGCACGGTGCTCGCCGGGGTGTTCGACTCGGACGAATCGGCCGAGGTGCGCGCGTCCCTGCCGGCGCAGACGGTGCTCTACGAACCGCCGCCGTCGCGGCATTCGGCGCGCCACTGACGCCGGCCCCGGATCAGGCGCCTTCGGTCCAGTAGCGGTGGTGCAGCAGTTCGCACGATTCGTCGCGGTCGGCGCGTGCCTTGACGAACCACACCGCGCGGTCGAGGTGGCCCTGCGGCATCGCCGTGCGGTCGAGGCGCAGGCTCACGAGCCAGCTGGTGTCGTTGCCGGCCAGCTCGCGCGGCAGGCGGATGCGGCCGAACCGCGCGCGCTGCATCTCGGTCTGGAGCCAGGCGCGGATGCGGGCGATGACCTGCGGGCGCTTGTCGTCGGCGAAGACCTTGGTCACCACCGGCGTGCGGCCCGGCGG
>JAEUHV010000152.1 GCA_016794485.1 Planctomycetota bacterium | reverse complement strand
GATGCCAACGCGATGGCGCACAGGAACGACCAGGATGACGACGGGCTCGGCATGTGGGAAACGCTGGGGCCGGCGGAAGCCGCGTAGTGGCCACGCGGCGGCCGTTCGTGTCGGCGAGCATTGTGCGGGCACGGAGGGCGGGGACAACGGCCCGTCGCCGTCGACCGCACCGCGCACCCGGCTAGCATCCGCGCGTGCCCGCACTCGTCCTGTTCGCCTTCGGCCTGGCGCTGCAACTCGTCTTCCTCCTCGCCGGGCCCGACGGAGGCCCGGGCTGGCACGTCGGCTTCCAGGGCGATGCCCCGGTCTGGCAGCGGGCCGTTCGGTTCGCGCCCGTCGTCGCGGCAATCGACGACGCGCGCAGCCGCATTCGCCAGGGCAACGCCCCTGACTGGCCGAACACCGCCACACGTCTGGCCCCCACGGGCGATCCGCTATGGCGCGAAGTCGCGCAGCACGTGTCACCCGGCGACCCGCGCGTCGAACACCCACTCGCCCCCCTCCTCGCCACCGGCAACGCGCAGGCCTGGCGCCGCCTCGTCGACCACGGTGTCGACGACGAACTGCGCCTGCCGTGGCGCCCGCCGGCGATGGTTTGGTTCGTGTCGATGCTGTGGAACGGTGACCCCGCCCGCGTGCTGCCGGTGCGCCTCGTGTTCGCGGTGGTCGGTGCCGCCAGCGCGCCGCTGCTGTGGTTGCTCGTTCGCCGCCACACCCACCCCGGCGTCGCCGTCGCCGCCGCGGGTCTCGTCGCCGTGTCGGCCAACGTGCTGCTGCTCGGCAGCGGCCTGCACACCGAGTCGTTGTACCTGGCCCTCCTGCTCGCGGGCCTGATCGACCAGCGCAACCTGGACGCGCCGAAGCCGTGGTTCGCGGCGATCCGCTTCGGGCTGCTGCACGCGTTCCTGTGTCTGCTGCGCGCCGAACACGCACTGACCGCAGTGGCGCTGCTCGCCGTCGCAGCATGGCTGCGCACCCCGTGGCGCGTGCTGCTCTTGGCCCTCGCCACGAACGCACTCGTCCTTCTGCCGTGGCAGCTGCACGCCAACCGCGCCGTCGCCGACTACAACGCCGGCTGGCAGCCGGTCGTACTGCCACCGCCCGCCCTGCCGTGGGACGCAGACGCAATGGCGCGCGTGCGCACACTGCCGGCGTTCGCCCAGCTGCCGACGTTCGGCTTCGTCACCGACACGATGCGCGCGCGCGGTGCCAGCAAGGTCACCGTCGCCGATCTCGACGTCGTGCGCGAAGCGTACGGCTGTTTCCCGGAACCGCTGCGGTCGGGCTTCCTCGCGATGTACGGCCCGCTCAACTTCTTCCTCGCCAACTCGCGCGAAGCGGACGGCGGCTTCGCGCGGGCGGCACTCGACCGCACACCACCACTCACCGGCGGTGACACGCGCTACCCGCCTGGACTGCGCCGCGTGCTGCCGACCGGCGGGTCACTCGTGTTCGGGTACCCACCGCACCTCGACGCCGTCGTGAACGGCGCTGCGAACGGTCTCGCTGAACTGCGGGCCGAACCGGGTGCAGCGCTCGCGCGCATCGGCAAGAAGCTCTGGCATGCCCTGCAAGGTGCCACACCGACGGTCGGCGGCACCGCGCTGCCGATCGGACTGTCGGGCGAACGGCGCCAGGTCGACCTCGTCACCGCGAGTGGAACGTGGGCCAACGTGTGGCGCGTCGTCGTTTGCGGCCTCGGTCTCGCCGGCCTGTGGTGCCTGCGCCGCACGCACGCACTCTGGCCGCTGTTCGCGTTCGGTGCCACCAAGGTCGCCGTCGTCGTCGTGTACTTCGGCTACGCCCGCCAAGGTGCGCTGTGCCTGCCGCTCGTGGCGCTCGGCCTCGCCGGATTCGTGCACGCCGTGGCTCCGCGCGCCCTCGCCGCGGTGTGCCGGCCGCGCGTCGCGTGCCTGCTGCTCGCGGCGCTGCTCGCGTTCGACACGTTCGCGATCCGCGGCCGCACCGCGACCCTCGATGCGCGCCCGGTGGCGAACGGCGAACCGTTCGGTGCTGCCGACTTCACTTCGCGCCGGCTCGAGTTCCGCTGAGGTCGGAGGCCGGCACGACGAGACCGACCCCGAACAGGATCGTCGCGGCCACGACCCCTGCCGCCACCCACAACGGCACGCCGGCCCCGAACGCATCCAACAACACACCGTAGGCCAGCGGCGCCACCAGCCGCGACAGCCCGCCGAACGTGTGCTGCAGGCCGAGGAACATGCCGCGTTCGCCGGCCGGCACGACCTTCGACAGCAGCGCCGTCACGCACGGAAACGT
>JAEUHV010000127.1 GCA_016794485.1 Planctomycetota bacterium | reverse complement strand
CGTCCTCGTCGCGCTGCTGGTTGACGTCGGCCTGCACGGTGGCGAACACGACGCGCGGCGGATCGCTGCTGTCGGCGACGCTGGCGAGGCGCACTTCGAGTCCGCTGAGGATGAAGCGGCCGTCGTCGGCGCGGCCGGACGCACCGTGCGGCAGGCTCGCATCGGGCAACACTTCGAGCCGCAGTGCTTCGATCCGCCGCTTTCCCGGAGTGATCACCAGTTCGTAGGTGTCGCGCGCCGGGGTCGGTCCGCCCGCGAGCACCGAACCGTCGTCGAGCCGCGACAGGCGGGAGCCGTGCTGCGCCATCAGCTCGGTCGGAACCAAGGTGCTCCACGCGATCGGCGCCCCGAGCCGCTCACGCGTCGCCTTCTCCCACGCGAGCTGCGCTTCGTCGGCGAGCGGGTCGTCGCGGTCGAGGCGGCGCTTCAGCGTCTTGATGCGCCGTTCGAGATCCTGCAGTCGCGGCACGTCGTCGGGCCCAGGCGCGGCGATCGCGGGCTTCGGGTTGCGGCCGGCGCCGTTGTCCTTCTCCTTGACGTGGTTGAAGAAGTCGTAGAAGCCGTAGAACTCCTTCTGCGTCAGCGGATCGTACTTGTGGTCGTGGCACTGCGCGCAGCCGAGCGACAGGCCGAGGAACGTGGTCGCCGTCGTGTGCACGCGGTCGATCACGTAGGCGCTGCGGTATTCGTCGAGCTCCTCGCCGGCTTCGGTGTTGACCGGATGGTTGCGGTTGAAGCCGGTGGCGATCTTCTGGCCCAGCGTCGCGTTCGGCAGCAGGTCGCCGGCGAGCTGTTCGACGGTGAACTGGTCGAACGGCATGTTCTTGTTGAACGCCTCGATCACCCAGTCCCGCCACTTCCACGCCTGGCGCGCGGTGTCGCGCTGGTAGCCGCTCGAGTCGGCGTAGCGCGAGGCGTCGAGCCAGTCGCTGGCCTGACGCTCGCCGTAGCGTTCGTCGGCGAGCAAGCGGTCGACCACCTTCTCGAACGCATCGGGGCTCTTGTCCTGCAGGAACGCGTCGAGTTCGGCGATGGTCGGCGGCAGGCCGATCAGGTCGAACGTGACGCGGCGCAGCCAGGCCTCGCGCGGGGCCGGAGCCGCCGGCGTGAGCCCGCGCGCCGCGTGCTGCGCGCGCACGAAGTGGTCGATCTCGTTCTTCGGCCAGGCGGGATCCGGGACGGTCGGCACCGGCGGCCGAACCGGCGGCACGAACGCCCAGTGTTCGCTCCACGCGGCACCGTCGGTGAGCCAACGCTGCAGCACCGCGATCTCGGCGGGCTTCAGCGTCACGCCGCTCTCCGGCGGCGGCATGCGTTCGTCGTCGTCGGTGGACAGGATGCGGCGCATCGCTTCCGACTCGTCCGGCTTGCCCGCGACGAACGCGGCGCCGTTTTCGCGCGCGGCGAACGCCGAAGACTTCTGGTCGAGGCGCAGCTCGGCCTTCCGCTTCTGGTCGTCCGGCCCGTGGCAGGTGTAGCAGTGTTGCGCGAGGATCGGCCGCACGTCGCGCGCGAAGTCGATCGCGGCAGCCGGTGGGGGCGTGGCGGGTGCCACGCCGTCGTGCTGGGCGGATGCCGTGGCGGGGATCAGCAGGGCGCCGAGGAGCACGAGGCGAGACGGCAGCGGCATGGGGCCGCAGAGCCTAATCGAAGGTGCGCGGTGTGGGTTCGGGGGAGTCGGAGGCTGTGGTGGCGGCGTGGAGGTTGCCGTGGTCTCGGGCGTGCAGGCGTGCAGGCCGAGTGGCAGGTGGGGGCTCGCGCTGCGGGCGATGGCAGCGGGCCGTGCGTGATGGAGTGGGAAGTTGGCGATTGCTGCGACCGTGGGCGAGTTCCGGGCCCCAAGTCACGGTGCGAAGCGGAACGGTCGCGCGGGTCCGGCGTGAGCCGGGTGGGACGGTGCTGTACCGGGCGGTGCAGGCCGCGTGGGGGACCTTCGTGCGCGTCGTGGCAGCGGGGGAGTGGTCGGTGCCGCGGTTCTGCGTACGGGAGGTGGAAGCGTTCCTGCGGTGTGGGGTGTTGGCGCACGGCTTTGCGCGGGTGCACTGCGACGACTGCGGGGAG
>JAEUHV010000031.1 GCA_016794485.1 Planctomycetota bacterium | reverse complement strand
GCACGCGATGTTGCCGGTCAGCGCGATGTAGTTGAGGTCGAACTTCTTCGCCTCGACTTCCTTCGGGTCCTCTTCGTTGATGTCGCGGCACTCCTGCACGTCCTTGTGCCGGAACAGCGCGTTGTCGTCGAAGCTCATCTTGGCGTCGAGCGCCTTGACCTCGCCCTGCTTCGTGACGATCAGCGGGTTGATCTCGGCGAGCGAGCAGTCGAGCGCCATGAACGCCTGCACCAGCCCCTGGATGAGCTTCGCGCCGGCCTTGGCCTGGTCGCCGCCTAGCCCGAGGTGTTTGGTCAGCGCGCGCAGCTGGAAGCCCTGCACACCCTTCACCGGGTGGACGCGGTGCCGCGCGATCGCTTCGGGGCGGTGCTCCGCCAGCTCCTCGATGTCCACGCCACCTTCCTTGGCCGCGATGATCACCGGCGCCTGGGCCGAGCGATCCATCACGATCGCCAGGTACATCTCGCGGTCGATGTCGCTGCCGGCCTCGACGTAGAGCGTCTTGACCACGCGCCCTTCGGGGCCGGTCTGGTGCGTGACCAGGGTCTTCCCCAGCAGGTTCGAGGCGACCGTCCTGGCCTCGTCGGCCGAGCGCACCAGCTTGACGCCGCCGGCCTTGCCGCGACCGCCGGCGTGGATCTGGGCCTTGACGACGCCGAGCGGCACACCGAGGTCGGTGAATGCCTTGCCGACCTCGTCGACCGACTTGCAGGCGATGCCCTTGCTGACCGGCACGCCGAACTTCGCCAAGAGCTGCTTGGCCTGGTACTCGTGGATGTTCATGGGAACGAAGGGCGAACAGGCTAGCGGAAATCCGCGACCGCCGCAGCAGCGTTTTCGCGCCCGGATCGCTGTCCCTGGCGTCGGCCGGCGGCCACTCTGTCCCCATGTCCCTCGCACTCCACCACGACTTCACCTTCAACCCCGACGGCAGCGGCCGCGTCACCGTGTGCTGGACTGGGCCCGCCGGCGCTGGCGCCCCGAGCCCCGACGACTTCGTGCGCAGCGAGCTGGAGCGCTGCTCCGGCGTCGACGCCTGGGCAGACGTCGGCTGCGGTCTGGAAGGCGACCACCTGGTGTTCCGGGCCACGGCATGGTTTCGCGACGTGACGACGCTGCGCTTCCACTGCCAGGGCTTCCACGTGAGCCTGATGGACTTCCAGGTGCTGGCCAACCCCGATGGCGGCATCACCGTCGCCTCGGTCGGGCGTCCTGCGGGTGGCGACGTGACGGCAATCCCCCCCGGCACGAGCGACGCCAAGGCCCGCGAGCTGCTTCTGGCCGAACGCGAGAAACTCGAGATGGCGCGCGGCTTCCTCGCGGACATGTTCGGCAACCTCGAGTGCACGGCCATCCTGCGCCTGCCCGGCGACCTGGTCGGCGACGTGCGCGGGGAACGGCTCGACGCCAGGTCGGTGCAGTTCACCTGGCACGGCGCCCGGCTGCTGGAGGTCGTCGACCGGCTGCTCACCGACGATGCGCTGATGCTGCAGATGATGCGCGACGGCGGCGTCACGCCGGAGCGCGCCCTCGCCCTGCTCGGCGACATCGGCCCGGTGCAGTTGACGACCGGCCCCGACGTGGCACTGCAGTGTGACTACGACGCCGAGGTCGAGGCTGCACGCGCCGCATTCGCCGGCTTCGCCGAGAGCCTGCAGGTCGCCGCCCCGCCCGACGAACCCGCCGTGGAACTGCCGGCGCGCGTGCTCGGCACCAAGCTCGTGCTCGAGGCGGACGGTGCGCGCGACGTGACCCCGTTCGGGCAGAACTTCGTCGGCGCGGCGCTGTGTGTCGGCATCGACCTCGGCGTGCCTGCTCTCGACATCGAGAGTGCTTGCTACACGCGCGTGGTCGCCGACGACGGCACCGACCTCACGCCCGACGACGAATGGAACCGTCGCGTGCACTTCCCGAAGCGGTCCAGCGACGGCGCCACCGTCGTGCTCGAGTTCGAGTTCGCGGCCCCGGCCGGCTGCCGCGGCCTCGACGAACTGCGCGGCCGCTTCGTCGCCCTCACCAGCGACGGCAGCGAAGAGCTGGATCTCGGCTTCGCCGAACTCGCGGCGGGCGCGACCGGGACGGTGCACGGCGCAACCCTGGTTTCGATGCAGCAGGAAGACGAGAACCGCTGGTCGTTCGAAGTGCTGGTGCACGTCGCGCAGAAGCGCATCCTCGGCTGCAAGCTCGTCGGCGACGACGGTGAAGTCGCGCTCGACCAGGCCGGCTACTCGTCGTGCAACGACGAGACGACGATGACCTACCGCGTCGAAGGCGCGTTGCCGGCGAACCCGCGCATGGTGATGACCTTCGCCGCTGGCTTGCAGCGAACCGCCTATGCGTTCGCTTTCGGGCCGATCGATTGGTTCGGCCGCCCCCGATGACTCCACGATGAACACCTTCCGCCTGTTCCCGTTCGTTCTGCCGTTGCTGCTGGCCACCGCCCCCGCTGCGGCCCAGGTCGATGTCGCCGCGCTGCAACAGCGCGCCGCCGCGACTGCCGGGGAAGTGCAGCAAGCGCTGCAGCGCTGCCGCAAGGCGCTCGAGGCAGCGCGCGCTGCGATCGGCGATCCCGACAACAAGGTGCAGGGCGACTGCACGACGATCGACGACGTGCTCAAAGGCGAGACGTTCGACGCCGGCATCGGCGCCATTCCCATCGCGCTCGACCACCTCGAATACGTCGCCGAAGACAAGCGGGCGGCGACCAGGGCGGCACTGGAAACGCTGCGCGACGAACTGGCGAAGGGCAGTCGTCTGTTGCGCGCGCAGGAATCGCTGCAGGAGCTGGCCTCCCGCTGTGAATACCTGGCCGGGCTCGGCGCCGACGACGACAAGTCGCTCGCACTCGTCGACCTCGCGGCTTCGCTGCAGAAGGCGGTGTTGACGCAAGCCATGCCGAAGCCGGACCTGGCCAAGGTGCACCAGCACCTGGCGCGCGCGCGCGCCGACAACGACGGTCGCCTGGCCAAGGAGCTGCTTGTGCAGGCGAAGACGGAGCTGGCGCAGCTGCAGCAGGATTTCGCGGCGATGAAGACCGAGATGGCGAGTGCCGACACCGGCGAACGCGACCGCGGCTTCGCGCGATTCGACGAAGCTGCCCGCAGCATCACCACCGCGCTTGCGCGCGTGCCGGCCACGGACCGCAAGGGGCCGGCCGCGGAGCTGGCCACGATGCAAACGACCGCCGACGAACGGTACGCGACGGCGTTCGCCACAGCGACAGCGCAGCGCATGCGCGACAACT
>JAEUHV010000028.1 GCA_016794485.1 Planctomycetota bacterium | reverse complement strand
CAGAACGTGAACAGGTACATCATCTCTTCTTCGGTCTCGAGGCCGAACTTCACGGTCTGGGTCGGGTCCGGGTTGAACGGGTTCCACGTCGAGTTGTCGAAGTGCGCGAGCGCCTTGATCTTCGTGCCCTTGGGGAACGTCTTCGCGCCGTGCGCCCAGCGGTACGACTGCTGCCAGTCGAAGTTGTAGTTCGGCACCACCAGCAGCGTCTGCTCGGTGCCGTCGGGCAGTTCGGCGATCGCCGTCATGTCGCGCCCGCGCAAGTGCATGTGCACGACCAGGCCGATGCCGACCGCGTCGTCGCGCAGCGTGCGCGCGGCCCGCACCGGATGCGCGCGCGCGCCGGGCGGAATCGCGAAGCGGAAGTCGGCGGCGATCGCCACCTGCATCTCCTTGTCGACCTTGGTGCGCGGAAAGCGCAACCCGACGCGCAACCGGTCCTCCTCGGGCTGGCCCGTGGCGACGTAGTGCGCTTGCAGCGCCAGCACCGAACCGGCCGGAATGCGCACCGCGATGCCCGGATCCATCACCATCGGGTCACCGCCCGGCACATAGCCGGTGATGAAGCCGTCCTGGTTGAACTTCTCGCCGAACTTCACGCGCGCCAGGTTGCAGTGGTGCAGCACGCGTTCGTTCGCGGGCCGGATCTCGATCGCTTCGATCCAGGTGTCGTGTTCGAAGCGGAACGGCAGGATGAAGTAGCGGTAGGGAATCGGCCCCTCGGCCGGCAACCGGATCGCGCCCTTCACCTCCAGCACCTGGTCGGGCTCGCCGATGCGCCACGCGCTGGCCGGCGCCGCCGGCGGTGCCGGCGCTTTCTGCGGGTCCCCGGACGGCATGCCGTTGCCCGCCCACGCGACGATCGTCGCGCGCTCGGCGGGCGTTAGGCCGCGGTGGTTGACGAACGTGTCGTGCCGCGTCGACCCGTACCACGGCGGCATGCGGCCCTGGTCGACGGTCTCGGCGATCATGTAGGCGTGCTTCTTCGCGTCGTCCTCGACCAGCAGCGGGAACGGCGCTTCGCCGCCCGGGCGATGGCATTCGGCGCAATGCCGATGCAGAAGCGGCTGCACGTGTTCGTGGAACGTCGGCACCGTCGCCGGGTTCGCAGCATCGCGCGGCGTGATCTTGCAGCCGCTGGCCGCGGTCTCGGGCACCGACACTGGCTGGCCCGCCAGCAGTTCGTCGAGCGCCCGCTTCAGGTCGTCGCGCGTCGCCTTCGCCCGCGACGACGCGTAGCCGTGCTGGTCGTCGATGCGGCCGCGGTAGACGAGCCGGCGGTCGCGGTCGAGCACCACCACCGTCCCGGTGCGGTCGACCCCGCACGCGCGCGCCAGCACCAGTTCGAAGTCCTTGGCGAACTCCGCCGCCGGCGCCTTCTGCACGACCTCCGCGGCGGCGTCGACGAACCCGTCGCCGCTGCCGACGTTCGCGACCAGCGTCACCACACCGTGCTTCTGGTACTCGCGCGCGATCTGGCCGAGGCGCGGCAGGTAACGCTGCACCAGCGGGCACTCGATCGTCGCGAAGAACACCACGGTCGCCGAGGTCGCCCCCAGGTCGGGCAACGACCGCACCTGCCAGCGCGCGTCGACGAACGACGCCGA
>JAEUHV010000580.1 GCA_016794485.1 Planctomycetota bacterium | reverse complement strand
GAGAAACAGTCTTCACGGCCGGTGCGATCACACACGCGCAGATCGACCCAGGGCCGCCGCTGCACCACGAGCGGCACGTCGTTGTCGTCGGCGGCGACGACGAGATCGAGCGGCGGCAACGGATCGAACGGCAGGAACGTGCGCATGCCGTTCTCGACGCGGTCGTCCCACTGCAGCAGCGCCGGCCCCAACGGTACCGAGCGGAAACCCACCTGCCGTCGGCGCAACCGTTCCTCGAGGGCCACACACGGACACGAAAGCCCCTGCGCGTACAGCGGCGGCAGCAGTTCGGGTGCGGTCCACACCGACTCGCCGCGCGCATCGACCAGCTCGAGCCGCACCACGGCTCCCGGCCGCGCCTCGTGCTCGATGCGGACCAGCGGCGTGTCCGGATCGATCGTGCACACCCGCTCCGGCAACCCAGCGATGCCCGGCCCCGACACCGCGATGCGCCAGGTGCCCGCAGGCAGCAGGAACCGGGTCGTGCCGCCGACGCGACCTTCGAACGCGGTGTAGGCCGACTGACCCTGGTCGACCGCGGAACCGTTCACGTCGATGCCGATGCCGTCGCGACCGGAAACGCTTTCGCCGTGCACGGCGACCTCGACCGGCGTGCCGCCGAACGCCATCACGAACGACGCGCGCGCGACGCCTTTCTGCACCACCAGATCCTGTTGCGCGAACACCGCCTTCGGCCCCAGGCGCTGCGTCCACGTGCGCACCCGGTAGCGACCGGGCGCCAGCAGGACGCGCACGGGTTCGCTCGCATTGCGCGCGGCACCGTCGGCGTCGGGCGTCGCCATCGGCACGAGCGACACCATGGCCTCGGCAGCCGGCAAGCCCGACACGCGGACATGCCCTTCGACGCACACGAGGTCCGGCGGCAAACGCAGCTCGACGAACACGACGTCGCCGGCCGCCAGCGTGCATTGCCCCGCCTCGGGCGACCACGCATCGGAGCGCAGGCGGTAGGTGCCGGGCCGGAGTTCGGCGAACTCGAAATCGCCGGCCTCGGTCGTGGTCCGCGTGTCGCGCTCGGGCATCGGCGGCAGGGACGATCGGCTGATGGCGAAGAAGTTGGCGTCCTGGGCCCGGGCCTCGCCCTGGCCGAGGTCGATCCGTTGCCCGGCGATCGGGACCCCGGCGGCATCGAGCAGCCGGCCACGCAACGTCGCGCGGGATGGGGTCGCATCGACCGGCCTCGGCGCCGTCCGCACGTTCGCGGCCGAGGACTTCGGCAGCGGCGGCTCGGCGGTGGGTGCTGGCCCCTCGCCCTCGCCGGCGGCGGGTGCCGGGACCACCGGGCTCGGGCCACCTGCCCCCTGCCACGCGAACGCGACCACCGCCGCACACGCCCCGACCAGGACGGCGAGCAGCACCAGGCGAAGTCTGGCGGACGAGGGCATGGCGGGCGCCTACGGATGAACTCCCACAAGGCTCCGCGAACCCGCGAAGCCGATGCTACTCGACCGCCGTCACCTCGACCGAACTGCGCGCAGGCAGCGTGAACGCAAGGACTCCCGGCGTCGGCGAAGTCGTCGGCACCGGCTCCGTTCCGGCCGCGACTCGCACTGGCCGCGCCGTGCGCAAGCGGATCGACCGCGGTTCCTCGCGCGTGTTCACCAGGGTCGCCCGGACGAGAACGCCACCGGCCCATTCCTGGTCCACCTTGATCGCGCCGCGCGCCCACAGCCCGTCGACCCGGCCCTGCGGCCACGCCTTCGGCAGCGCCGGCAGCAGGTGCACGGTGAAGTCCTCGCCGGGCCGTTCACGATGGCTCTGCAGCAGCATCTCGGCGATCGCCGCGGCACCGCCGAGGTTGCCGTCGATCTGGAACGGCGGATGCGCGCAGAACAGGTTGGCGTAGCTGCCGCCGTGGCCGCCCTCGAAGCCCGGCACGCCGACCGGCTTGCACAGTTTGGTCAACACCGCGAGCGCGCGGTCGCCGTCACCGAGCCGCGCCCAGAGGTTCGCCTTGAACGCCAGCGACCAGCCGGTGCCGTCGTCGCCGCGCCGTTCCAGCGTCACGCGCGCGGCCTTCGCCAGCTCCGGCGTGCCGAACGGCGTGATCTGGTCGCTCGGGTAGAGCCCGTAGAGGTGCGATACGTGGCGGTGGTGCGGCTCCGGCTCGTCGTAGTCGACGAGCCACTCCTGCAGCTGGCCGTGTTTGCCGATGCGGTGCGGGGCGAGCTTCGCCGCGGTCGCGGTCAGGTCCGCGGCCAGGTCCGCGTCGACCCCGAGCAGGCGCGCTGCCTCGGCGACGTTGGTGAACAACTCGCGCAGGATCTGCTGGTCGATCGTCGGGCCCATGCAGACGCTGGCGACGTCGCCGTTCGCCATGCGGAACGCGTTCTCGGGCGAGTTGGAGACCGGCGTCACCAACGTGCCGTCGCCAGCGTCGACCAGGATGTGGCGGTAGAACCGCGCCGACTCGCGCAGCGTCGGGTAGACGCGCTGCAGGAACGCGCGGTCCTGCGTGAACGCCCAATGCTCGGCGAGGTGCCTACACAACCATGCGCTGCTGGTGTGCGCCGAACCCCAGCTCGCGTGTTCGCCCGGTGCGGTGAACCCCCACACGTTGGTGATCGTGTGCGCGACCCAGCCCGGCGCGCCGTAGTAGGCCTGCGCCGTCTTCGTGCCCGGCGCCACCAGCGACTCGACGAGTCCGACCAGCGCGAGGTTCGCACCGAACCGGCCGAACGGCAGCGCTGGCCAGTAGTTCATCTGCACGTTGACGTTCAGGTGGTAGTCGCCGTTCCACGGTGTCTGGTACTCGGGCGCCCAGAGTCCCTGCAGATTGAGCGGCAGGCCGCGGCCACCGCCGCCGTGTTCGAGCAGCCACGCGCCGTAGTGGAAGTAGAGGGCGAACAGGTCCGGATCGGCGGCGCCGTTCGCGAGTGCGGTGAGGCGCTCGACGGTCGGCAGCGCGCGGCGGTCGTGGCCGGCGAGGTCGAGGTGCGGCGCGTAGTCGGGCGGCAACTGGATGCCGGGCGGACGGAACACCTGCGGAACCAACTCGTCGACCGGCGTTGCGCGCTCGGGCGCCTTGCCGAGCCCGGCGAAGTCGGTGCCGAAGCTGATGCTCAGGTACAGCTCCTTCTGGCCGACGATGCGGATCCCGTCGCTGCCGTCGGCAACGCCCCGGTCCATGCCCGCCACGCGCGCGGCGAACCGCACGCCGTCGCCGAGCTGGCCCTGCATGCGCAGTTCCTTGCCGTCGACCACCGTGACCGTCGCGTTCTCGCGCCGCCGCAGCCGCACGACGAGGTCGCTGGGCGCGTCGCAGAGGAGGTCCAGGTCCATCGTGTTCCGACGGATGCGCAGCACGCGGCGATGCCGATGGCCCGCGGCATCGATGAACGTGACCTCCTGCCCCTCCGTTCCGAGGAACGACGTGCGCCGGTAGTCGCGGATCTCGCCGGCAAGCGGCTGCCCGTCGGGCCCGAGCGTCGTGATCTCGAGATCGCCGAACGTCTGGTAGCAACCGAACGGCACGTCCTTGCCGTTGCCGCCGCCGCTGCCCGCCCCCTGGCACGTGAACGTCGCATTGACCAGTTTCTCGGCGGCGACGTTCTTGCCGTTCCGCAGCAGGTCGACGATCGCCGGCAGGTTGCGGTGCGCAAGGGGACGGTTCGCGTCCTCGGGCTTGCCCGACCACATCGAGATCTCGTTCAGCACGATGCGGTCCTTGCCGACCCCGCCGAACCACGTGGCGCCGATGCGGCCGTCGCCGAGCGGGTAGGCCTCGGTGAACACGCGC
This sequence comes from Planctomycetota bacterium, assembly GCA_016794485.1. Lineage (GTDB taxonomy): Bacteria > Planctomycetota > UBA1135 > UBA1135 > UBA2386 > UBA2386. Next base: position 1,715 of record JAEUHV010000580.1, on the reverse strand, counting down.
GCGGGGCGTCGGCTCCACAGCACATGGGCACCGTCGGGTGCCGCGGCCTCGCCGACGAACGTCGTCGCGGGCGGCCGCTCCGGACCGGGCGCCGCTTCGCCCGCGTGCCAGCGCGGCAGCAGCAGGTTGGCGTGGTCGCTGCCGTTGCCGTCGCCGCCGTCGCCGACCACGAGCCGAAGTTCGCGCCCGCCGTCGACCGGCACCACGACCCACAGCGCTGCCTCGCCACCGCGGCGCACCGGACTCGCGAAGCGTTCCTTGCCGTCGACGAACGCGTGCAGCGTCACCGAACCGTTGCGCTGCCGTTCGTGCGTGACGCCGAACCACGCCGCGAACCAGCGCCGTCCGGCCGGCACGTTCCAGACCAGTTCCGCCGGCGCATGCGTGCCGATGCCCGCGTCGGCCTCGAGGTCGCCGACCCGCAGCCCATCGCCGAGCACGCTGCGGTCCTGCTGGTTCTCGCGCCAACCGCACGCGGCGCGCACGGCCTCGCGCAACTGCAGCGGTTCCTGGGCTCCTGCGACCACGGCAAACACGGCGGCCCAGGCACCGCACACGAGAAGGCTGCGCTCCATTGCGCCGACCATTGAAGCGCTCGCTCGCGGCGAAGGCGACGGCGGCCTCCCTGGACCCCGTTGCCGATCGGCGGGCGCGCGTTACCTTCGCCGCATGAAGGAATCGCCATGCGTTCACTGACCACAATCGCGACGGGCGCAACCCTGTTGTGCCTCGCCCCCATGGCGCGCGCGCAATGGGCCACCTTCCAGGACCAGACGGCGACGCGCCTGAACTGCGCGCCAGGCCTCGGCGCCGCCGACACCCAGGAGAAGGACTACGCCTGGGCCGACTTCGACCAGGACGGCGACACCGACCTCGTCGTGGTGCGCAAGTCGCCCTACGTCACCGCGGGGCACTTCCCGAACGTGTTCCTGAGGAACGAGAACGGCGTGCTGACCGACCGCACCGCCGCGCTCGCGAGCGCCTCGCTGGTCCCCGGCAGCCTCGGCATGCTCGATGCGACCAACGACACCGACGTGGTCGCGGTCGACGTCGACGGCGACGGCTGGATCGACCTCGTCACCGCCACCACGCTGACCGCGACGCAGCCGCAGTACATCCGCGTGCCGCGGGTCTACCGCAACCTCGGCAACCAGCTCGGCGTCTGGCAGGGTTTCCTGTACGACGATCCGCTGCGCATCGACGACATGCAGCCCGGCGCGTCGTGGAACGGCGAGCAGCGCTTCGCGACGGTCGCGGCCGGCGACGTCGACGCCGACGGCGACATCGACCTCTACTTCGGCGACTACCAGGCCGGTGGCGCGCGCAGCATCGACGTCGACGATCGCCTGCTGCTCAACAACGGCGCCGGCTACTTCACCGACGCCACCGCCGCGCGCACGACCGCGACGATGGTCGCCTCGACGTTCACGGTGACGGCGGCGCTGGCCGACATGAACCTCGACGGCCGCCTCGACATCGTGAAGGCCGACGCACCGACCCCGAACGAGGTGTCGATCGCCTACAACACGCCGGCCAACCCGGGCTTCTTCGCCGGCTACCAGATCGCCCTCACGTCGCCCGTCTACGGCTTTTCCGTCGGCGACCTCAACAACGACAACCTGCCGGACCTGGTCTACTCCGACGACGGCCAGGATCGCTACCAGCTGCACACGGGTGTCGTCGCCGGGCAGGCGACGTTCGGGCCGCCGATCGCA
>JAEUHV010000103.1 GCA_016794485.1 Planctomycetota bacterium | reverse complement strand
CGCATCCTGCAGGCGTTCAACTACCCGGTGACCAACTGGCTGGACTTCTTCTGCTTCACGGCCTTCATGGACCGCGACGGCAAGTACCAGCTGGCCTCGCTGGCCGAGTCGAGCTTCGATCCGTTGGCGCGCAGCACGCAGTTCATGCTCGCCGAAGAGGCCTACCACCTGCAGACCGGCGAGAACGGCGTCGGCCGCATCGTCAAGCGCACCGGCGAACTGATGAAGGCCGGCACCGACCCGAAGAAGGTCGGCGCGATCCCGCTCGGCATCATCCAGAAGTACATCAACTTCTGGTTCACGGGCTCGATGGACCTGTTCGGTGGCGAGGACAGCACCAACGCGGCGGAGTCGTTCGCGAACGGCCTCAAGGGCCGGTATCGCGAGAGCGACGGCATCTACAAGGATCCGAAGGCGCTGCAGGCGAACTACACGCTCGAGGTTCCGACCGAAGACGGCAAGCTGGTCAAGCAGGACATCCCGCTGCGCCGCGCGATGAACGCGGTGCTGCTCGACGCCTACATCGCCGACTGCAAGCGCATCGTCGAACGCTGGAACCGCGACCTCGAGAAGACCGGCGTCGGTGAGCGCGTCTACCTGCCGGACCACAAGTTCAACCGGCATCAGGGCGTCTACGCCGGCTACCGCTTCGACCCGACCGGCAAGCCGATCGACGAAGCGACCTGGACGCACAAGCACGCCGAGTGGCTGCCGACCGAAGAGGACCGCAAGTACGTCGACTCCTGCATGGTCAAGGTCACGACGCCGGGCAAGTTCGCCAACTACATCGCCCCGCCCCAGCAAGGCGTGAACGACAAGCCGATCGAGTTCGAGTACGTGCGGCTCTGATCCCAACCCTCCTACGCACACCCACCCACGGTCCACGCCTGTGCGTGGACCGTTCGCATTTCCGGCGCGAACCATGACCAACCGACTCTGCTACGTCTGTGAAGGCGGCGACTGCACCGAGAAGGGCAGCGGCGACGTCTTCGACAAGCTGCGCGACCTGATCAAGCAGTTCGATCCGAACCAGGAACGCATCAAGATCCGGCGTTACCCGTGCTTCGGCGCCTGCGACCAGGGCATCAACGTCACGCTGTATCCCGACAAGATCTTCTACAGCAAGGTCACGGCGCAGGACCTGCCGGAGATCGCGGCGCACATCGAAGGCAAGGGCACGCCGGTGCAACGCCTGACCGGCAAGTGCCAGCCCGACGTCGAACAGATCATCTGGGACATGCTCGACAGTCCGTACTGACGCGGCGGCCTGCTACGCTGCGCGGGTGACCACGCCCCAAGTGCGAACCTGTTTCTTCGGCGTGCCCGCGATGGGCAGTTGGAAGATCCGCGCCGGCCAGGTCGCCGGGGTTCGCCGCGAATGGCACTCGACCGGCTCACTGGAGCCCTACGACATCGTGCACCACGACGCGTTCGTCGCGGTGAAGCGGCCGTTCCGGTCCGCCCTGCGCCTGCTGACGGCGATGGGCAAGACGACGATCTACGACGTCGTCGACTGCTGGGCGCAGCCGGCCGACGGCTTGCGCTACCGCGACCTTCCGGCGATCCGCGGCTGGTTCCGCGAGTTCGTGCGCGACCTGGCGGTCGACGGCGTGATCTTCCCCAACCGCACGATGCGCGAGGATCTCGGCGACCTCGTGCCGAATCCGACCACGATCTACCACCACTACTGGCCCGGCATGGCACCGATCGAAGTGCGCGAGCAGGCGCGGCTGGTCGGCTACCAGGGCGAGCCGGAGTACCTGGGACAGTGGCGCGCCGTCATCGAACGCATCTGTGCGCGGCACGGCCTGCGGTTCGTGGTGAACCCGAGCGACTACCGCAACCTCGACATCGGCTTCGCGGCGCGTGGCGGCGTGCACGCCAGCACCCTGGCGCACCGCTACAAGTCGAACGTGAAGCTGGCGAACTTCTACGGGGCGGCGCTGCCGTGCGTGGTCAACGACTCGGAGCTCGCCTACAAGGAGACCGACAACGGCCAGGTCCGCTTCTTCGCGACCGAACGCGAACTCGAGGACCGCATCGTCGAGTTGCTGCCGTACGAGACCCGTCTCGAGGCGCACCGCTCGTTCCTCGACGAACGGCACAAGTACACGCTCGAAGCGATCGGCGACCAGTACGACGCGTTCCTGCGCACGTGCCACGAGCGGCGAGAACTTGCCCCGACGGGCCGCTATCCTGCCGCGCCCTGACTTGGTCCGCACGTCTCCAGCCCCCGAGTTCGTCAGCTTCCACGCCGACCGTCCGGCGGGAGCCGGCACAGCACATCCACACACGACCCTGCAGTCGCTGGGCTACATGCGGATGCTGGACATGCTGTTCCGTTCGGCCCGGCTGTTCCATCGCGGCGCCCGCTGCACCCTGCTGACCACGCGCGACACGCACGTCACCGGCATCCGCGTACCGTTCCGCCGGCTCGACCAGCCGGTCGACCACGGCCGCCTGATGCTGTCGCGTTCGCTGGCCCAGCTCGCGTGCGTCGAGGCCAACGACTTCGCGCGGCCGCTGGTGCTGCTCGATTCCGACATCCTGATGAACGGCTCGCTGCAGCCGCTGTTCGCCGAGGACTTCGACGTCGCGCTGACCTGGCGCTTCAACAAGACGATGCCGATCAACGGCGGCCTGATCGTGCTGCACAACCACCGGCCCGACGTCGCACGCGCGTTCTACCGGCGCTTCCTGCAGTGCTACCAGGAACGCCACGCCGTCGGCGACAACGCCGGTTGGTACGGCGACCAGCTGGCGCTCCAGGAACTGGTCGGCCTCGACTGGAAGCAGGCGGCGGCGCAACCGCGCATCGAACGCGACGGCGTGCGCATCCGGCTGCTGCCGTGCGACACCTGGAACTTCTCGCCCGACAACCAGCTCGCCGCGATCGGCAACGGCCTGCCCGACAAGCTGGTCTTGCACTTCAAGGGCCAGCGCAAGCGGCTGATGGAGCCGTTCTGGGACGCCTTCCTCGCGCCGCGCACGCACTGGCTGCCGTGGCGCCGCCGCCGGGCCGAGCGCGAAGCGGTCGCCCGGCTGCAGCGTGCGATCGCCGCGGAGACGAACGCACCGCCGCCGCCGTCGGTCGCCGAGGTCGACGCATGAAGCCGTTCGCCGGTGCGGGCGACGCACTGACGCTGTCGTGGCGCATCTTCCGCCGCACGATCGCCGCCAAGTACCGCAAGTCGTTCCTCGGCTACTTCTGGATGGTGGCGCCGGCGCTGTTCATCACCGGCGGCGTCACGCTCGCGAGCCAGGCGGGCGTGGTCGTGCCGAGTGCGGGTGCCCTGCCGCAAGGCGTGTCGGTGTTCCTCGGCACGCTGCTGTGGCAGGTGTTCGCCGAGGCGATCGAGATCCCGCACCAGGCGTTCGAAGGGGCCCGCAGCTACCTGACGCGCGTGCACTTCTCGCGCGCCGCGATCGTGCTGTCGCAGCTCTACGAGTCGCTGATCACCACGGCCGTGCGGCTGATCGCCGCCCTGGCGTTCGTCGCCGTGAGCTGCGGGCTCGACCCGTCCGGCATGCTGCTCGTGCCGATCGCGTTCTACGGCGCCGTGCTGCTCGGCCTCGGCATCGGTGCTTTGCTGATGCCGTTCCTGCAGCTGTTCGCCGACCTGCAACAGACGGTCAAGCTGCTGCTCGGCTACGGACTCTTCCTGACGCCGGCGATGTACGAGCCGCAGGGTGACTCCGCCTTCGCGACGATCGTGCGCTGCAATCCGGTTTCGCCGCTGATGGAAGCCGCACGGCAGGCGGCCGCGGGACAGGCGCTGGCGCAACCGGTCCTGTTCGCGACCATGCTCGGCGCCGGCGTGCTGCTGACCGTCGCCGGCCTGCTGCTGGTGCGCGCGGTCGCCCCGATCCTGATCGAGCGCATGCTGCTCGGGGGACGGTGATGGCCGACGACGTCGTGGTGCGCGTCGATCGGGTCGCGAAGAAGTTCGCCCGTTCGCTGAAGCGCTCGTTCGTCTACGG
>JAEUHV010000556.1 GCA_016794485.1 Planctomycetota bacterium | reverse complement strand
CCGGCGTGCCGCAGCGCGGCACCGCCGAGCACGGCGACGCCGAAGGCAAGCTGCTGACCGACGAACGCGGCAACCCGGTGCTCGGCGGCGAACGCGACGCGCGCCAGGTGTTCCACCGGCTGGCCGGCTGCTGGCGCCACTGGGGCGAGGAGCACGGCTACTTCGACGGCGCCGATGACGCCCAGGCGTTCGAAGACGAACTCTGCCACATGCTGGCGGCGCAGCACGCCGCCCCCAACTCGCCGCAGTGGTTCAACACCGGCCTGCACTACGCCTACGGCATCACCGGCCCGGCCCAGGGCCATTGGTACGTCGACCCGGCCAGCGAAGGCAAGGCGCCGAAGTTGATGAAGAGCCGCTCGGCCTACGAACGTCCGCAGCCGCACGCGTGCTTCATCCAGTCCGTGACCGACGACCTCGTCAACGAGGGCGGCATCATGGACCTCTGGACCCGCGAGGCGCGCCTGTTCAAGTACGGCTCCGGCACCGGCAGCAACTTCTCGCAGCTGCGCGGCGAGAACGAAGCGCTGTCGGGCGGCGGCAAGAGCTCGGGCCTGATGAGCTTCCTGAAGATCGGCGACCGCGCCGCCGGCGCGATCAAGTCGGGCGGCACCACGCGCCGCGCCGCCAAGATGGTCTGCCTCGACCTCGACCACCCGGACATCGAGAACTTCGTGTCGTGGAAGGTCATCGAGGAGCAGAAGGTGGCAGCGCTGGTCAGCGGCAGCAAGCTGATCAAGAAACACCTCAACACGGTCATCAACGCCTGCCACGTCGACGCGCCGGGCGAGATCGGCAACGACGTCAAGCCTGCAGCCACCGTGGTCACCACGCCGCGCGACAACGAGCGCCTGCGTGCCGCCTTGAACGAAGCCCGCGCCGCGTGTGTGCCGGAGAGCTACCTGCAGCGCGCGCTGCAGCTGGCGAAGCAGGGCCTGCGCGCCGTCGAGACGCCCGAATACTCGACCGACTGGGACGGCGAGGCCTACGCCACGGTGTCGGGCCAGAACTCGAACAATTCGGTGCGCGTGCCGAACGAGTTCTTCCGCGCCGTCGAGGAAGGCGGCAAGTGGCGGCTGATCCGTCGCACCGACCGCGGCGTCGCGAAGGAGGTCGACGCGCGCGAGCTGTGGGACAAGGTCGCCTACGCCGCATGGGGCTGCGCCGATCCGGGCGTGCAGTACGACACGACGATCAACGAGTGGCACACGTGCCCGGCGGACGGCCGGATCAACGCGAGCAACCCGTGCTCGGAGTACATGTTCCTCGACGACACGGCCTGCAACTTGGCGTCGATCAACCTGCAGAAGTTCCTCAGTGAGGACGGCCGCTTCGACCTCGAAGGCTACAAGCACGCGTCGCGCCTGTGGACGATCGTGCTCGAGGTCTCGGTCCTGATGGCGAGCTTCCCGAGCAAGGAGATCGCGCAGAGGAGCTTCGAGTTCCGCACGCTCGGCCTCGGCTACGCCAACCTCGGCACGATCCTGATGCGGCTCGGCATCCCGTACGCGTCGCAGAAGGCGTACGCGCTCGCCGGGGCACTGTCGGCGATCCTGTGCGGCGAGGCCTATGCGACCTCGGCCGAGATGGCCAAGGAACTGGGCACCTTCCCGCTCTACGACAAGAACCGCGACTCGATGCTGCAGGTGATCCGCAACCACCGCCGGGCCGCCTACCACGCCTCGGCGTCGGAGTACGAGGGTCTCTCGGTCACGCCGGTCGGCATCGACGCGCAGATCTGCCCGCCCGACCTGCTCGAGTCGGCACGGGAATGCTGGGACCGGGCCCTGTCGCTCGGCGAGAAGCACGGCTTCCGCAACGCCCAGGTCACCTGCATCGCGCCGACCGGCACGATCGGGCTGCTGATGGACTGCGACACCACCGGCGTCGAACCGGACTTCGCGCTGGTGAAGTTCAAGAAGCTCGCCGGCGGCGGCTACTTCAAGATCGCCAACCAGAGCCTGGCTCCGGCCCTGCGGCGGCTCGGCTACTCGCCGGCGCAGATCGACGACATCCTCGCCTACGTGGTCGGCAAGAAGACGCTCGCCGGCGCGCCGGCGATCAACCACCAGACCCTGGCCGCCAAGGGGTTCGACGACGCCGCGATCCAGCGCATCGAGAAGGCGCTCGAAGGCGCGTTCGACGTCAGCTTCGCGTTCAACAAGGGCATCCTCGGCGAGGACTTCCTGAAGAACCGCCTCGGCATCGACGAGGCCCTGCTGAAGGACTGGAGCTTCGACCTGCTGCGGCACCTCGGCTTCAGCAAGGCCGACATCCAGGCCGCGAACGACTACGTCTGCGGCACGATGACCGTCGAGGGCGCGCCGCACCTGAAGGACGCGCACCTGCCGGTGTTCGACTGCGCCAACCGCTGCGGCAAGAAGGGCCAGCGCTACATCCCGTACGCCGCCCACCTGCACATGATGGCCGCGGCGCAGCCGTTCATCAGCGGTGCGATCAGCAAGACCATCAACATGCCGCACGAGGCGTCGCTCGACGACGTCAAGGACGCCTACAAGCTCGGCTGGAAGCTGATGCTGAAGGCGGTCGCGCTCTACCGCGACGGCAGCAAGCTGAGCCAGCCGCTCAGCACCATGGTCGAGGACGACCCTTCGATCGACACTTCGGCCGCGACGACGCCCGAAGCCGCCGCGATGGCCGCGCGCATCACCGAACGCGTGGTGCACCGCTACATCGCCAAGCGCCGCCGCCTGCCCAACCGCCGCGCCGGCTACACGCAGAAGGCCGTGGTCGGCGGCCACAAGATCTACCTGCGCACCGGCGAGTACGAGGATGGTTCGCTCGGCGAGATCTTCCTCGACATGCACAAGGAAGGCGCGGCGTTCCGCAGCCTGATGAACTGCTTCGCGATCGCGGTCTCGCTCGGCCTGCAGCACGGCGTGCCGCTCGAGGAGTTCTCCGACGCGTTCGTGTTCACCCGCTTCGAGCCGAACGGCATCGTGCAGGGCCACGACCAGATCAAGATGGTCACGTCGGTGATCGACTACGTGTTCCGCGAGCTGGCGATCAGCTACCTCGGCCGCGAGGAGCTGGCGCAGGTGCACAGCGAAGACCTGCGCAACACCACCATGGGCGGCAAGGGCCCCGAGTACACCGACGAGGAGGTCGTCTCGGAGACGACCTACGAGGGCGAGGAGCCGCCGCCCGCGGTGCACGAGAACGCGCACCTGCACCCGCACAGCCGCGGCATGGCCCGCGGCCACGAGGGCAGTGGGGCGCCGCAGGCGCTGGCCACCATGCCCACCACCAACGCCGCGCTGCTGCGCGCCGAACCGTCGGCAACGGTGCTGGCGACGCGGCAGACCCGCATGAAGATCGCCGAAGCCCGGTTGAAGGGCTACGAAGGCGACCCGTGCGGCGCCTGCGGCGCCTTCACGTTGGTGCGCAACGGCACCTGCCTCAAGTGCGTGTCCTGCGGCGGCACGAGCGGTTGTTCCTGAGAGGAACAACCACTCGGTTACCCGCGCGACGGCTCGGAAACGGCCAGGGCGAAGCAAAGCAACTGGCTCGCAGGTCGCGCGGAGGAACGAAGGTGTGTTCTTGAGGCGAACGAACCTTCGTTGTCTTGGCCGTGCGGTTCGCTGGCGGTTCGCCTCTGGACCCTGCCGCTCGATCCCTACGTCTTCGTCGCGGCTGGCGGCGTGCGTGGCACCAGGAACAGCACCAGGGCACTGAGCAGGCCCATGCCAGCCCCCAGCACGAGCACACCGACGTCGCTGCCGCCGGCGCGGATGTGCCCCGCGATCGGTTGCACCAGCAGCTGCTGCGTGCGCCCGAGGTTGAAGATCCCGCTGCTCGCCATCGCCCGCAGCCGTTCCGGGAAGTTGTCGGCGAACATCGGCCCGAACGCCGACCAGGTGCCGAGCCCGAGTGCCGTGCACGCCATCGCCGCAGTGATCGCGACGCCATTGCCGATCAACGCGTCGAACCACCCGATGATGACCAGCAAGCCGGCACTGAACAGCAGGCAGTGCGCGACGAACATCGGCCGCCGGCCGTACCGGTCGGCGAGGAAGCCGAACAGCACGTTCCCGGTCATCTGCGCCGAGGCGACGACGATCTGGTAGACGCCGAGCTGCTGCATGGACCAGCCCTGGCCGAGCAGGATGCGCGGCATCCAGCTGTAGCTGCTCCAGAACGCGGCCAGGTGCACCGCGACCAACAACCAGATCGTCAGCGACCGGCGCAGGTGTTCGCCCTGCACGAGTTCGACCAGCGAACCCTTCGATCCCTGCGGCACGTCGTTCTGGGCCGGCACCGCCCACCGCGCGAAGAACACCAGCACCGCCGGGGCGGCCGCCCACAGGAAGCACGCACGCCAGCCGAGGTACGGACTGCAGAAGCAACCGAACACCGCCGCCAGCGCGATCGCGAACGGCGTGCCCGCCTGCAGGATGCCGGCGGCGCGGCCGCGCAGGTGCCGCGGGTAGGTCTCCGCGACGAGCGCATGGCCGATGCCCCACTCGCCGCCGACGCCGATCGCGGTGACGAGCCGCGCCACGAGCAGGCTCCAGTAGCCCTCGGCCATCCCCGTGAGCAGCGTGCCGATGCTGTAGCACAGGATGCTCCACACCATCGCGTGGCGGCGCCCGTAGCGGTCGGCCACCCAGCCAAGGCCGAAGCCGCCGACCGCGGTCGCCGCCATGAACCAGCCGTCGATCCAGGCGATGTCGAGGTTCTCGTTCAGCCCGAGGTCGCGCGCGATCGTCTTGTTCAGCAGGCTGAACAGGAACAGGTCGAAGAAGTCGAACACCCAGCCGAGCCACGCGAACGCGAGCACCTTGCCGCGGCCGTGACCGAACAGATCGTGCAACGTGGTCCGCATGGCGGTGGCGAGGTTCTGGGGCGAGAGGGCGGCGCATGGTCGCCTCTGGCCGCGCAATCGCAAGCAGCCAACCTGGAATGCCGCGCGTGGCGGGATCCAATGCCGCGATGGGCATCCTCCGCAACTGGTTCGGCCCGAGCCGTGCCGAGATCTGGAGCAAGCTGAGTGCGCAACTCGGCGGCTCCTACACCAAGGCGACCTGGCGCCGTTCCGACCGCATCACCGTCGACCACGGCCATTGGACCATCACGCTCGACACGTTCACCGTGCATGCGAACAACGCCCAGATCCCGTTCACCCGCTTCCGCGCGCCGTTCCTGAACACCGGCCGGTTCCGCTGCAAGGTCTACCGCTCGAACCTGCTCGCGACGATCGGCAAGTGGTTCGGCATGCAGGACGTCACGATCGGCGATGCGGCGTTCGACCGCGACTTCGTGGTCAAGACCAACGACGAAGCGAAGGTGCGCGCGTTCCTCGCCAGCGCCGACCTGCGCACGCGCCTCGCCAGGCTCAAGCACACGACCCTCGACGTGGTCGACCACGAAGGCTGGTTCGGGCGCAAGTTCCCCGCCGACACCGACGAATTGCGTGTGCAGATCGCCGGGCACGTGAAGGACACCGAGAAGCTGCGCGAACTGTACGCCCTGTTCGTCGTCGCCCTCGACCAGCTGTGTCTCGTCGGCGCCGCCTACGCCGACAAGCCCGACTTCACCCTCTGACGGTCACCGCGCCTGGATCGACACGGCGCGGAACTCGACCGCGTCGCCGTGGCCGCAGAAGCCGAAGTGGCCTTCGGTGCGGTTCTTGCCGACGTGGTCTTTCAGGGCGCTCGGCAGTTCGACGATGTCCGCGTCGACGATGCGCGTGCCGTTCAGCACGACCGTGTAGCGCGTGCCGCGCACGGTGACTTCCTCGAAGTTCCACTCGCCCACCGGCCGCAGGTAGCCGCGCTGGCTCGGCACGACGCCGTAGACCGAACCGTGGAACTGGTACGGCTTCAGGTCCGCGTACTTGGCGTGCGTGTCGTCGAGCACCTGCACCTCGCAACCGGCGTAGGCCGGATCGCCCGTGCCCGGGTAGCGGATCGCGAGGCCGTTGTTGCCGCCGGCCGGCAACCGGAACTGCAGCCGCGCCGTGAAGTCGCCGTAGCGCTTCTCGGTGAACAGGTTGCCGCCCTTGCCGGCCTTGCAGCGGATCGCGCCGTCGACGATCTCGTAGCTGTCGCGGTCGCCCTGCCAGCCGGCGAACGTCTTGCCGTCGAACAAGCTGGTGAAGGCTTCACCGCGCAGCGCCGCGAGGCTCGCGTTCGCCGCGGCCGCGTCGAGGCGCTGCACCGTCAGGTTGCGGAAGCGGATCTCGCCGCCGTGCGTCTGCAGCTGCAGCGGGCCCGTGGCCGGCAATGCCCGCTTGCGGTCCCAGTAGTTCTCCATGCGCGCGCCGTCGACGGTCACCTGCCCGTTCAACCACACCCACACGACCTCGCCGACCATGCGGATGCGCAGCGTGTTCCACTCGCCGAACGGCTTGTCGGCGCACACCGGCGGGAAGCGCGGCTCCTGCTCGTTGTTCCACAGGCCGCCGCTGCCCTTGTCGGCGCCGAGCTGCCACTTGCCACCGGCCTCGGTGGTATCCCAGATCTGCACCTGCGGGCAGCCGCGCAGGTAGATGCCGGAGTCGGCCTTCGCCACGGTGCGGTATTCGAGCTGGAACTCCGCATCGCCGAACGACTCGTCGGTGGTCAGGTAGGCGCCTTCGCCGTCGTTGACGAGTTCGCCGTTCTCGACGCGCCAGTGGGCCGCCATGGTCGCGTCGTCCTCGGCGCGCAGCTTCGCGCGCTGTTCGGCCGTCATCGCCGCGAGCTTGTACGGGCTCTCGTGGCGCTGGCCGTGCCAGCCGGCGAGGTCCTTGCCGTTCCACAGCGGCTTGGGTGATTGGTCCTGGGCCGGCAACAGACACGGAACGAGACACGCGACGAGGAACGGGGAGCGCATCGACGCAGTATGCAATCCTGGCGACGGCGAGGCACGCATCCGTGCCTTGCCCGGCCGATCCCGGCTGCCTACCGTCGCCGCCATGCCGGCCGCATCCCGTCTGCGTTCCGTGCTCGCCGCTTGCCCAGCGGCGATGCTCCCGTGCCTCCTCGTCGGCGCCGACGCCCTGCGCGCCCAACACGTGCTGCGCCCGTTCGTGCGGCAGCAACTCGAGACGCGCTTTGTGTGCGAAGGCGGCACCGCTGCCGACCTCGACCGCGACGGCGATGCGGACGTGACCGCCGGACCGTTCTGGTGGGAAGGCCCGGACTTCCAGAAGGTGCACACGCTGTATGCACCGACGGTCTACGACAAGGCCGGCTACTCCGACCACTTCTTCAGTTTCGCGCACGACTTCGACGGCGACGGCTGGCTCGACCTGCTGCGCATCGGCTTCCCCGGCAAGCAGGCGATCTGGTACCGCAACCCGCAGGGCCCGGCCGAGGCCTGGGCCGCGCACGTGGTGTTCGACGGCGTCGACAACGAATCGCCGACGTTCACCGACCTCACCGGCGACGGCAAGCCAGAGCTCGTGTGCATGTTCCAGGATCGCCTGGGCTTCGCGTCGGTCGACTGGACGCAGCCCGAACGGCCGTGGACGTGGCACCCGATCTCGCCAGCCGGCATCGGCGGGCGCTTCACGCACGGGCTCGGCACCGGCGACGTCGACGGCGACGGCCGCATCGACGTGCTGTGGAAGCACGGCTGGTGGCAGCAACCCGAGTCGCTCGCCGGAGACCCGCAGTGGCGGAACCACGGCGTGAAGTTCTGCGAACCGGGCGGCGCGCAGATGCTGGTGCTCGACGTCGACGGCGACGGCGACCACGACGTCGTCACCAGCGAACACGCGCACGGCTTCGGCCTCGTCTGGCACGAACAGCAGAAGAACGGCGACGCGATCGCGTTCGTGCCCCATCGCATCCTCGGCAAGAAGGCCGACGAGAATCCGTTCGGCATCGTGCTCGGCGGCCTGCACGCGATGTGCCTCGCCGACATGGACCAGGACGGTGTGCAGGACGTCGTCACCGGCAACCGCTACTGGGCCCACGCCGGCAACGACCCGGTCGACCGCGAGCCCTCGCGCCTGTTGTGGCTGCGCTGCGCGCGCACCCCCGCCGGCGTGCAGTGGATCCCGCACGAGATCGACGCCCACTCCGGGGTCGGCACGCAGGTCGTCGCCAGCGACGTGAACGGCGACGGCGCGCCCGACGTCGTGGTCGGCAACAAGATGGGCGTGTTCGTGCACACGCAGCGGCCCACCACCACGACGGCCCGAGCCATGGAAGCGGCCCGAAGGGTCGAACTCGCGCGCCTGCTGCAGGACAAGGCCCCGCAGCGCGGCGGTTCGGTGCCCAAGGGCAAGGACGGCAAGCCGCTCAACCTCGACTTCGAATCCGGCGACCTGCGCGACTGGACCGCCACCGGCGACGCGTTCCCGCGGGTCGAGACCGGCGACGTGGTCGCCGCGCGGCGCACCGACATGCAGAGCGGCCACACCGGCCGGCATTGGGTCGGCAGCTACGAACCGCTGGCCTCCGACCGGCCACGCGGCACGCTGACGTCGGCCCCGTTCGTGCTCGACGCCCCGCACGCGAGCTTCCTGGTCGGCGGCGGTCGCGCTGCCTCGACGCGCGTCGAGATCGTGCGCGTCGACGACCAGAAGGTCCTGTTCACCGCCAGCGGCACCGACAACGAACGGCTGCGCCTCGCCACCGCCGACCTGACCGCCTTCGCCGGTGCCACGGTGTGCGTGCGCCTCGTCGACGACGCGACCGGGCACTGGGGCCACGTGAACTTCGACGACTTCCGGCTGCACGGCACCTCGCCGAAGGACGGCGGCTTCGCGGCCAACGAGGCGCTGGCACGCATGGTGTTGCCGAAGGGCTTCCACGCCGAACTGTTCGCCGCCGAACCCGACGTGACGCAGCCGATCGCGATGGCCGTCGACGAGGCCGGCCGGTTGTGGGTCGTGGAAGCGCACAGCTACCCGCAGAAGCGCCCCGACGGCCAGGGCCTCGACCGCATCGTCGTGTTCAGCGACGCCAACGGCGACGGCCGCTTCGACCAGCGCACGCAGTTCCTCGCCGGCCTCAACCTGACCAGCGGCATCGCGGTCGGCTTCGGCGGCGTGTTCGTCGGCCAGGCCCCGAACCTGCTGTTCGTGCCCGACCGCAACCGCGACCTCGTGCCCGACGGCCCGGCCGAAGTGCTGCTCGATGGCTGGCATTGGGAGGACACGCACGAGACGTTGAACGCGTTCCGCTGGGGCCCCGACGGTTGGCTGTACGGCTGCCACGGCGTGTTCACGCACTCGCGCGTCGGCAAACCCGGAACGCCCGACGCCGAGCGCCAGCCGCTCAACGCCGCCGTGTGGCGCTTCCATCCGACGCGGCACACGTTCGAGGTGTGGGCGCACGGCACCAGCAATCCGTGGGGCGTCGACTTCGACGAACACGGCCAGGCGTTCGTGACGTCCTGCGTGATCCCGCACCTGTTCCACATGGTCCAGGGCGGCGTCTACCACCGGCAGGCGGGCAAGCACTTCTCGCCGTTCGTCTACGCCGACATCCCGACGATCGCCGACCACCAGCACTGGCAGGGCAACCAACCCCATGCCGGCAACGGCGTGTCCGACGAACAGGGCGGCGGCCATGCCCACTGCGCGGCGCTGCTCTACCGCGGCGGCCGCTGGCCGCAGCAGTACGACGGCGGCTTGCTGATGGTGAACCTGCACGGCCATCGCCTCAACCACGACGTTCTCACGCGCCAAGGCAGCGGCTTCGTCGGCAGCCACGGCCCCGACTTCCTGCGCAGCAACGACCAGTCGTTCCTCGGCGTCGCGCTGGCGCACGCCCCCGACGGCAACGTCTACCTGCTCGACTGGTACGACGACCAGACCTGCCACCACAGCCAGATCGAGGCCTGGGACCGCAGCAACGGCCGCATCTACAAGCTCTGCTACGGCACCGCGCAGGCGCCGCCGCGCGACCTCGGCAAGCTCGACGACGCCGACCTGGTGCCACTGCTGTTCGCCGACAACGAGTACACCGCCACCACCGCCCGCCGATTGCTACAGGAACGCAAGGCCGGGTACCTGGCGCCGGCCGTGATGGCGGAACTCGAGCGAACGGACCTCGCCGAGCCGCAGCGACTGCGCGCGTTGTGGGCGCTGCACACGCTCGACAAGCTGTCGGACCTGGCGCTCGTCGCCCGGCTCGCCGACCGCCACGAGTACGTGCGCGCGTTCGCGGTCCAATTCCTCGTCGAGGACCGCATGGCGACGCCGGACCAGGTCGCGGCGTTCGCCAAGCTGGCCGAACACGACCCGTCCCCGGTCGTGCGCCTCTACCTCGCCGCGGCGATGCAGCGGCTGCCGGTCGCCGATCGGTGGGCGATCGCCACCGCGCTGGCCGCGCACGCCGAGGACAGCGACGACCACAACCTGCCGAAGATGGTCTGGTTCGGCATCGAACCGGCACTGCCGACCGATCCCGCCCGCGCCCTGCAGTTCGCGCGCGACGCGCGCCTGCCGAACCTCGGTGCGTTCACCATCCGCCGCCTCACCGAAGCGGGCGGCCCGGCCCTCGACGCGGTCGTCGCGGCCCTCGCCGCGAGTCCCGATGCCGCGAGCGCGATGCCGTGGCTCGACGCGTTGGCCAGGGGGCTCGAACGGCACACGTCGATGCCCTGCCCGCAGAGCTGGCAGGCGCTCGGGACCGCCGCCGCGCGCTGGCACGACACGAAGGCCGCCGCGACGCTGGCGATCGTCGGCGCGACGTTCGCCGATCCCGACAGCCTCGCCACCCTGCGCGCCTTGGTCGCCGACCGCGACCAGCCGCGTGGGCGGCGCGAGCGTGCGTTCGAGCTGCTGACCCAGAAGCCCGGCCCGGCCGACCGCGACGCCGTGCTGGCGTTGTGCGGCGACCCGATCCTCGGCGACCGCGCGCTGCGCACGCTGCCGCGCTTCGACGACGCGACACTGGCCAAGGCCCTGCTCGGCCAGTGGCCGCAGTTGCCCGACGAACGGCGCGGGGCGGCGGCGAAGGCCCTCGCCAGCCGGGCCGACTGGGCGCTCACCCTGCTCGACGGCGTCGGCGGCGGCACCGTGGACCGGGCGCTGCTCGACGCGCCGCTGCGCCAGCAGCTCGCGCAGCTCGGCGACGACAAGGTGCAGGAACGGCTGGCCGCCGTCTGGGGCCGCACCAACGCGGCATCGGCGACTGCGGCCCAGCAGGTCGAGGCGTGGAAGCAGAAGCTGACGACCGAGGTGCTGCGCCAGGCGGACCTGAACCACGGCCGTGCCGTCTACCACCGCACCTGCGGCGCCTGCCACCAGCTCTACGGCCAGGGCCACGCGTTCGGCCCCGACCTCACCGGCAGCAACCGCAAGGACCTCGACTACCTGCTCGGCAACATCGTCGACCCCAACCGCGAGGTCGCGCGCGACTACCAGCAGAACAAGGTGAAGCTGAAGAGCGGCGCCACGCTGCTGGGACTGCTCGCCGACGAGACCCCGAGCGCCGTCACGGTGAAGAGCCAGTCCGGCAGCGAAGTCGTGGCGAAGGCCGACATCGACGGGATCGAACGGCTCGACGCCTCGCTGATGCCGCCGTCGCAGCTCGAGGGCCTCAAGTTCGAGGAGGCGCGCGACCTGGTCGCCTACCTGCAGCACGACCGCCAGGTGCCGCTGCGCCCTGGCAAACGCGATGGCGACCTGGTCTTCACCGGCAGTTCGTTCGCGTTGTGGAGCGTCGATCCGGCGATCTGGTCGGTCGAGGACGGCGAGATCGTCGGCCGCACCACCACCGGCCTGCCGAAGAACGACTTCGCCGTGAGCCACCTGCTGCTCGCCGACTTCGAGTTCGAGGTCGAGGTGAAGCTCGTCGGCGACCAGGGCAACAGCGGCGTGCAGTTCCGCAGCGAACCTCGCGACGGCGGCGACGTGGCCGGCCCGCAGGCCGACATCGGTCCGGGCTGGTGGGGCAAGCTGTACGAAGAGCACGGCCGCGCCCTGCTCGAACCCCAGGGCGCCGAGGCGCACGTGAAGAAGGGCGACTGGAACACCTACCGCATCGTCGCCAAGGGTCCGCGCGTGCAGGGCTTCCTCAACGGGCATCCGTGCTTCGACCGCGACGACCCGCAGCTGAGCCGCCAGGGCGTGCTCGCGCTGCAGTTGCACAGCGGCGGCCCGACCGAGATCCGCTTCCGCAACCTGCGGCTCACGGTGCGCTGACCGGCAGTCAGCGGTTGATCAGGAACGTCGCGATGTCGCCGAGGAACTTCTCGAGGTAGGCGCGGTATGGCGCCGCCGCCGATTGTTCGTCGAT
The DNA here is from genome assembly GCA_016794485.1 of Planctomycetota bacterium. Classification (GTDB taxonomy): domain Bacteria; phylum Planctomycetota; class UBA1135; order UBA1135; family UBA2386; genus UBA2386. The sequence goes on along the minus strand of JAEUHV010000556.1, from coordinate 6,022 downwards.
CGCGGCCAGCATCAGCTGCATCCAGCGATCGCGCGCCGCCTGGTCGACCACGAACGGTGCGTGCCGCATGCGCAGCCGCGGATGGCCCCGTTCCTTGATGTAGTCCGGCGGCCCACCCAACCGGTAGACCAGGAACCCGCGCAGGCGCGCCTCGGCCCCGGCGAGGTCGTGTTCGGGGTACATCGGCCCGAGGATCGGGTCCTGCGGCACCCGCCGGTAGAACCCGGCGACGATCGCGGCGAGGCACTCGGGCCCCAGCAACTGGTAGATCGGCAGTTCGGCTTCGCTCACGCCACCAGCGTGGTGGATTGCACCGCGAACACAAGTACGATCCCCGCCCCACCATGGTGTTCCACGACCTGCCCGACCCGAGCGAACGCGAGTTCGACCGCAGCCTGCGCCCGGGTTCGTTCGGCGAGTTCGTCGGCCAGGAGCAGATCCGCGACAACCTGCGCATCGCGATCGCTGCGGCGAAGGAACGCGGCGAGCCGCTCGACCACGTGCTGCTGTGCGGCCCGCCCGGCCTCGGCAAGACCACGCTCGCCTACCTGATCGCCCAGGGCATGGGCGCCGACATCGTGCTGACTTCGGGCCCGGCGCTGGGTGCGCCGAAGGACCTCGCTGGCACGCTGACGCGGCTGCAGCGCAACCAGGTGCTGTTCATCGACGAGATCCACCGGCTGCCGAAGACGCTCGAGGAGTACCTGTACTCGGCGATGGAAGACCACGCGATCGACGTGGTGCTCGATCCGGGGCCGAGCGGCCGCAGCGTGCGCCTCGGCGTGCAACCGTTCACGCTGGTCGGCGCAACCACGCGCGAAGGACTCCTGACCGCCGCGTTCCGGTCGCGCTTTGGCATCGTCGAACGGCTCGAACCGTACCCGGCCAAGGACCTCGAGCAGATCCTGCTGCGCGCTGCGGCACGCCTGCACGTCGTGCTCGAACCGGATGCCGCCCGCCTGTGCGCCGAGCGCAGCCGCGGCACGCCGCGCATGTGCCTGCGCATCCTGCGGCGGGTGCGCGACCTCGCCCAGGTGACGCAGAAGAAGAGCATCGACGCCGCGACCGCGACCGAGGGCCTCGCCCGGCTGCGCATCGACCACCTCGGCCTCGAGGAGGTCGATCGCAAGCTGCTGCGCGCGCTGGTGCAGCGCGGCGAAGCCGTGGGCCTGAAGACCCTGGCGGCGATGCTCGACGAAGCCGAGGACACGCTCGAGGACGTGCTCGAGCCGCACCTGATCCGCTGCGGCCTGCTGGCCCGCACGCCGCGTGGCCGCGTCGCCACCGCGCGCACGTTCGAACACCTCGGCCTCGACGTGCCGAAGACCCGACCTGGCGAACTGCCGTTCGCGTGAGTCGCGAGAAGACCAAGTGACCGCCTTCCGCTTCGAACTCCTGGCCACGAACGGCAAGCTGCGCCGCGGCCGCTACCACACCCCGCACGGCACCTTCGAGACGCCGTGCTTCGCGCCGGTCGGCACCTACGCGACCCTGAAAGGGCTGACGCCGGAACAGGTCCGCGCCACCGGCGCCGAGCTGATCCTCGCCAACAGCTACCACCTGCACGTGCGGCCCGGGGCCGAACGCATCGAACGGCTCGGCGGCCTGCACCGGTTCATGGGCTGGGACGGTCCGATCCTCACCGACAGCGGCGGCTACCAGGTGTTCTCGCTCGGCGGCAAGGTGAAGGTCGACGACGCCGGGGTGACGTTCCAGTCGGTGATCGACGGCAGCTCGCACCGCTGCACGCCCGAGTCGGTGCTGACGTTCCAGAAGCAGCTCGGCCCCGACATCGCGATGGTGCTCGACCACTGCCCGCCCGGCGACGCCGACCTCGCGACGCAACGCGACGCGCACGAACGCACGCTGCGGTGGGCCCGCATGGCGCGCGACGTGCACGACCGCTGGGGCGGCAGCGCGCGCGGCCAGGCGGTGTTCGGCATCTGCCAGGGCGGCATCGACGCCGAGCTGCGTGCCGCCAGTGCCCAGGCGATGGCGGCGATGGACTTCGACGGCTACGCGATCGGCGGCCTCAGTGTCGGCGAGACCAAGGCGCAGATGGCCGTGGCGCTCGACGCCGCCGTCGACCACCTGCCGGCCGGCAAGATCCGCTACATGATGGGCGTCGGCATGCCCGAGGACCTGCTCGCGGCGACCGCACGCGGCGTCGACATGTTCGACTGCGTCGTGCCGACGCGCCACGGCCGCAACCACACCGCGTTCGGCGAGGGCGGCACGTCGCTGAAGCTGCGCAATGCCCAGTACGCCGACGATCCCGCCCCGCTGGTCGAAGGTTGCGGCTGCTACTGCTGCCGCAAATATTCACGCGCCTACCTGCGCCACCTCGCCGTCGCCGACGAGATGCTGGCGGGCATCCTCCTCTCGATCCACAACATCCACTTCCTCCAGGACCTGATGCGCGGCATCCGCGCACGGGCCGAAGGTGCCGCATGACGAAGTCGCTGCCGTTCCCGTTCGCCGTCCTGCTCGCCGGCTTGTTCGCCGCCGCGACCAGCGCCCAGACGCCCGAGGTGCCGTTCAAGATCGGCACCTGGAACCTCGAGTTCCTCGGCGCCGACGAAGGCCACCGTGACATGTCGCCCCCCGGCGACGAACGCGGCCCGCGTACGGCGATCGCGCCGCGCACCGAGGCCGACCTCGCCGCGATCGGCAAGAAGGTCCTCGAACTCGGCGTCTGCGTGCTCGCGGTGCAGGAGATCAACGACGACGCGACGCTGCGCAAGGTCGCCGCCGGTGCGGGGCCGCACTGGCACAGCCTGCTCGGCACTTCCGGCAGCTGGGACGACGGCAAGACCGCGCAGCGCATCGGCTTCGTCTACGACACCCGGGCCGTCGACCTGCTGTTCGCCGAACAACTCGACGACCTGCCGCGCACGTTCGAAGGGGCCCCGATCTTCCACCGCGTGCCGGTGACCGCGTGCTTCCGCCACAAGGAGAGCGGCTGCGACTTCCGGCTCGTCACCGTGCACCTGAAGGCGAGCAAGGGCGCTGCGAACGACCAGAAGCGCCGCGGCGAGGCCACCGCTCTGGCGACGTGGCTCGACGGCCTGCGCGTGGACGGCGAAGACGGCGACGTGCTGCTGCTCGGCGACTTCAACTGCACCTACGGGACCGAACCGGAGACGATCTTCGAACGCGGCAAGCGCATGCGCTACCTCGAGCAGCCGCACGCGACGCCGACGATCATGCACTTCCCGGAGCCGATCGATCAGGTCGTCGTGAGCACGCTGTTCCACGAGGTACGGCCCGACTCGCTCACGGTCGACAACGACTGCGACGGCCTGGCGCGCGAAGTCTGGCGCAAGACCTACAGCGACCACTTCCCGGTCACGGTCACGCTGGTCGGCCGTGGCGACGACGACCCGCAGGCCACGTTCCGGCAGGGACCCGTGGCACACCGCCTGCCGCGCGAGCTCGAGCGCATCCCGACGCCGACGACGACCAAGCCGCCCGTGGTGGTCGAACCCGAAGCGTGGCCGCCGCGCGTCGGCCAGAAGATGCAGGTGACGACCCTGGAAGACATCGTCCAAGGCGAACTCGCCGCCCCGATCCCGGACGCCGCGCACGGCTTCGTCGTGCTGCAGACCGTGCATGGCACCTTGGCCATTCCGCTCGCCCGCGTCCGGTCGATCCTGCTCAGGTGAGCCTCGGAGCGGGAACGGCGCCGGGCACCCCGGTGGCATGGGCGCCTCTGTGCTGCGTCTGACGACCGTCTCGCGGCGGGCCCACGCCTCCATGGCGGTCGTGCGATAGACTTCGCCGGCCGACCAGAACCCGACCTTGGGGAATCCGTTGCAGGACACGCAACAACCCGAGGCCGATTGCGTTGCCGGCCCGTCCTCCATGCTGCTTCTCCGTCCTCTCGCCCTGTTCGCTCTGCTCGCTTCGCTGCCGGCCCAAACGACGTGGCGCCAGGTTCACCAACCGGCGACCGATCCGACCACGTCGACGATCCCTGGCGGCGTGATGCTGTCGGTGCCCGGCGTGTTCACCGACTTCACCCGCGCCGGCGGCGGCCAGTTCGTGCAGTTGCCGAACGGAACGGCGCGCCTCACCGGCCGCGTGTTCAGCGACAGCAGCATCTACTCGGCGTTCCTGGTCGACATCACGTTCACCGGCGCCACCACGACGCCGCCGTCGGGTGCACCGGACCTGCAGCTGCTGACCACCGCCTACTCGCCGACCGGAGCCGTCGATCCGGCCAACTTCCTGTACTACACCGGCGCCACCGGCACCTTGACCGGCGTGCGCAACCTCGACGGGGCGATCCTGTCGCTGGCCTCGGCCTCGTTCGCGCAAGTCGGCGCCGGCGCCAACAACCGCAACACCAACGACGGCCTGCTGGTGCACCTCACGGCGACGGTCGTGCAGCAGCCCTTCGTCGGCACGATCACGCCGACCGGCACGGTCGACCTCGCCTTCGACTTCCATCCAGCGACCATCGAGGACGCGACCCATCCGCAGCCGGACCCGCTGCGCACCAACCTCGCCGCAGGTCGCGCGATGGTGCTGCCCGGTGTCGCCGACGACTACGTGTTCGTCCCGGCGGCCGACTTCACCGAGTTCCCGGACGGCCACGCCGAACTGACCGGCACGCTGGCGCGCCTGTCGCAACTGGACGATGCCTGGGACGTGAGCCTCCTGCTGCAGGGCCGCGTCACCCCGGGCGAAGCCAACCACCCGCCCGTCGGCAGCCCGGTGTTGCAGATGCTGCCCTCGGCCTACGCGGCGAACGGCGGCACGCTCGATCCGGCGCACTGGCACTACTACACGACGGTGACCGGCACGCTGGCGGGCAGCGGGCTCAATGCCGGCGGCTCGATCACGCTGGCCGCGGCGGCGGCGACGCAGGTCGGTGGCGGCGCCAACCAGACCAACACCTACTTCGGCTTCTACGGCGCGTTCACGCCGACCCTGGTCAGCCAACCGACCGGGCGCACGCTCACCCTCGCCGGCAACGCCGAACTGTTCGGCCTCACCGCGGTGTTCCCGGTGCTGCCGTTCCCGACGCTGGTCACCCCACCGACGATGCCGTCGCTGTCGACGCTGACCGACCAGGGTTTCGTGTTGCAGGGCGACAACCTCGCCTGGATCGAACTGATGGCGTGCAACTGGGACCTCGCCGGCCACGGTGACGCCAGTCGCTGGCACAACGGGTACTTCAAGGTCGTCGACAACCAGCACGTCGAGTACCACCCGCGCCCCGGCCAGGCCGCCGGCGTCTACAACGTGTTCGGCTACAACCCGGCGATCCCGACCAACACGATCCAGGTGCAACTGGTCGCGCCGACGGCGCCGAAGCTCTACGCCGAACCGACGGTCGCCAGCTTCTTCACCCTGCACGGCATGCTGCACTCGGGCACGGCGAACCCGGCCGTGTCGCTGGTCGCGCTGAGCTCGACGTTCGCGCCGAGCTTCGCACCGGGCATCGTCAGCCTCGACATCGGCAACGCGTTCGCCGACCTGGTGGTCGACCCGAACGTCTACGCACACGATCCGGGGACCGGCATCGCCGTCGCCGACTACGGCCCGATCTCGCCGGCGCTGTCGGGACTCACGATGTGGTTCCAGGGCGTGACCATCGACCTCGCCACCGGCTCGTTCCCGCTGCCCGCGACGAACGCCTGGCGCGTCGACTTCTGATCCGGCCGGTCAGATCCCGACGACCAGCGTCGCCGCGTTCGACACGGTGAGCCCCATCGCGTTCACGCCGGGATCCCACGCGAGTCCCTGCAGGTAGAACGTGGTGCCGAGGAAGCTCGACTGCGGCGGCACGTTCCAGCTCCAGTTCGCGACGCCTGCGTTGGCCGTCAACCCGACCAGCAGGTCGGCGCTCGTGTAGGTCCGGCAGTTGGGCATGCCGAAGTTCGTCAACAGCATCGGCAGGTTGCCGTAGGCCCACTGCGTGCGGCTCAGTCCAACAGCGAGGAACGCGAACGGGCTCGCCGGCGGCAAGTTGGTCAGGGCAGCCGTCGCCGTGCCGCCGAGTTCGGGCGGTGCG
>JAEUHV010000512.1 GCA_016794485.1 Planctomycetota bacterium | reverse complement strand
GGGCCATCGGCTTGTTGCGTTCGCTGACCGAGGCCGCGCCCAAGCGACTGGCCGGATCGCCGGGCGCCGACACCGCGGTGCAGTGGGCGCTCGCGACGATGCGCGAACTCGGGCTCGAGAACGTCCGGGCCGAGCCGTGCCTCGTGCCGCATTGGACCCGCGGCACCGAACAAGCGTCGATCGTGTCGCCGGCCGCAGCACCGCTGCGGATCACGGCCCTCGGCGGCAGCATCGCGACGCCGCCGGGCGGCATCGAGGCCGAGGTGGTCGAGGTGCGCACGTTCGAGCAACTGCAGCAACTCGGGGAACGGGCGCGCGGCAAGATCGTGTTCTTCAACCGGCCGATGCCGCGCGCGCTGCGCAGCGTCGGCCAGGCCTACGGCGAAGCGGTGCCGCAGCGCAGCAACGGTGCGATCGAGGCCGGCAAGGTCGGTGCCCTGGCGGCGCTGGTCCGTTCGATGACGACCGCGATCGACGACCACCCTCACACCGGTGCGATGCAGTACGACCCCGCCGTGCCGCAGGTCCCGGCCGCGGCCGTTGCCACCGTCGATGCCGAATTGCTGGCCGCGGCCTTGAAGGCGGGACCGGTGCGCGTCCGGCTCGAACTCGGCTGTGCGATGGGCCCGGACGTTCCGGGGGCCAACGTGGTCGGTGAACTGCGCGGGTCCGAGCGGCCCGACGAGATCGTGCTGGTCGGGGGCCACCTCGACGCGTGGGACCTCGGCACCGGGGCGCACGACGACGGTGCCGGCTGCGTGCACTGCCTCGAAGCGGCGCGGCTCCTGCTCGCGACCGGGCTGCGCCCCAGACGCACCGTGCGCGTCGTCCTGTTCGCCAACGAAGAGAACGGCCTGCGTGGGGCCAAGGCCTACGCGGCGGCGCACGCGGGCAACCTGGGCAAGCACGTGGCGGCCCTGGAGACCGACAGCGGTGGCTTCACGCCGACCGGGTTCCAGACCTCGTTGCGCGACCACGACGCCGCGGCGGTGCAGGCTGCGTTCGCGCCACTGCGCGAGCTCGGCGCCGGACTGTTCCTGCCCGGTGCGGGCGCGTGTGGGGCCGACATCTCGCCGCTGCACGCGGCGGGCGTGCCGTGCTTCGGGCTCATGGTCGACGGCCACAAGTACTTCGACTACCACCACACCGCGGTCGACACGCTGGCGATGGTCAACGAACGCGAACTGGCCCTCGGCGCCGCCGTGGTCGCGTTCGCGGCGTTCACGCTCGCGGACCGCTGAGCCGGCGCGTCAGCGCGCGCCGTACTGCTGCTGGTAGTAGGCCTGGTAGGCGCCGCTGCGCACGCGCTCCCACCACGCCTTGTTCTGCATGTACCAGTCCACCGTCTGCCGCAGTCCGGATTCGAACGTGTGCGCCGGGCGCCAGCCGAGCACCGCGCGCGCCTTGCTCGAGTCCATCGCGTAGCGACGGTCGTGGCCCGGACGGTCCTTCACGTAGTGGATCAGGTCCTCGCCCTTGCCGAGCAGGCGCAGGATCTCCTTCACGACGAAGATGTTCTCGCGTTCGGCGTCGCCGCCGAAGTTGTAGACCTCACCCGCCTTGCCGCGCTCCATCGCCTGCTTGATGCCGGCACAGTGGTCGAGCACGTGGATCCAGTCGCGCACGTTCTTGCCGTCCCCGTAGACCGGCAGCTTCTTGCCCTCGAGCGCGTTGGCGATCATCAAGGGAATCAGCTTCTCGGGGAATTGGAACGGCCCGTAGTTGTTCGAGCAGCGCGTGATCACGCAATCCATGTGGTGCGTGTGGATCGCCGCGCGCACCATCAGGTCGCTGCCGGCCTTGCTCGACGAATACGGCGAGTTCGGCTGGATCGGCGTGTCCTCGGTGAAGTAGCCCCAAGGCCCCAGCGAACCGTAGACCTCGTCGGTGCTGACGTGCACGAAGCGCGCGACCTTGTAGATGCGGCTCTTGTCCAGCAGCACCTGGGTGCCGATCACGTTGGTGCGCACGAACGCGGTTGCGTCCAGCACCGAACGGTCGACGTGGCTCTCGGCGGCGAAGTGCACGACGACGTCGGGGCGGTGCTCGGCGAAGCACTGGTCCATCGCCGCGGCGTCGGCGATGTCACCCCGCACGAACGTGTAGCGCTCGTGGCGCTCGACGTCGGCCAGGTTCTCGAGGTTGCCGGCGTAGGTGAGCGCGTCGACGTTGACGAGCACGTGCTCGCTGCCGTGCAGCAGCATGCGGACGAAGTTGGAGCCGATGAAGCCGGCGCCACCGGTGACGAGGATCTTGCTCACGGGGTTTCCTGCTGGATCAGTAGTTCTTGCCGCCGCCGGCCTGGGCGGTCGCGGCGTCGGCGACGAGCCAACGGCGGATCGCGTCGGTGTGCGGCGGGAGCGGCCGGCCGCGCACGGCGGCGAGCTTGCCGGTGTCGAGCACGGACCAGGCCGGCCGAGGGGCGGGGCGCTTCAGTTCGGCGGCGGTCTGCGTGCCCAGCGCGATCGCGCCGAGGCCCGCAGCCTGCAGCACGGCGCTGGCGAAACCGTGCCACGAGCACTGGCCGTCGTTGGCCGCGTGCCAGATGCCGCCTGGCGCGCGCGACGCCACGAGGTCGAGCAGCGCGTCGGCAAGGTCGGGCGCGTAGGTCGGGCAACCGATCTGGTCGGTGACGACCTTCAGCGGCTGTCCGGATCGGGCCCGGTCGAGGATCGCGCGCGGGAAGTTCTTGCCGCCGGGCCCGAACACCCAGCTGGTGCGCACCACGTGGAAGTCGGCGCGCCCGTGGCCGAGCACGGCCTCCTCGCCCAGACGCTTGCTGGCACCGTACACCGACAGCGGCCGCACCGGCGCGTCGACCGCATACGGCGTCGTGGCACTGCCGTCGAACACGAAGTCGGTGCTCATGTAGACGAGGCCCGCCCCCACGGCAGCCGCAGCTTCGGCGAGCCAGGCGGTGCCGAGCCCGTTGATCCGGTACGCTCCGAGCGGGTCGGTCTCGCAACCGTCGACGTTGGTGACGGCCCCGCAATGCAGCACCCACGCGGGTCGTTCGCGTTCGAGCGTTGCGCGGATCGCAGCGCGGTCGTGCAGCGGCATCGAAGTCGTGCCGACCCCGACCGCGGCCAACCCGCGCGCACCACAGGCGGCGCGCAGGGCCCGTCCGAGCTGGCCGCCGGCGCCGGTGATCAGGAACTGCTGGCCGGCCATCGGCGCGTCAGAGGTCCATCCGGTTGGCGCCGTTCTCGCGGATCAGCGTGGCACTGCGGTAGAGCGACTCGAACGTGCCGGCGTCGGTCCACCAGCCCTTGAGCACTTCGCAGGTCAGGTTGCCGCGGCGCAGGTACTCGTTGTTGACGTCGGTGATCTCGAGCTCACCGCGCGAACTCGGCTTCAGCGTCCTGCAGACGTCGAACACCGACGGGTCGTACAGGTAGATGCCGATGACCGCGAGGTTCGACTCGGGCGTCTTGGGCTTCTCGACGATCTTCTGGACCTTGCCGTCCTTCACGGTCGCGACGCCGAAGCGTTCCGGATCGTGCACTTCCTTGAGCAGGATCTTGGCGCCACCGCCCTGCTTCTTGAAGTCGTCGACGGCCTTCTTGATGTTGCCCTCGATGATGTTGTCGCCGAGCACGACGCAGATCGGCTCGCCCTCGGCGAACGCCTCGGCCAGCTTCAGCGCGTCGGCGATGCCGCCTTCGCCTTCCTGGTAGGCGTAGCTGATCCGCTTCAGGCCGAAGTCGGCGCCGTTGCGCAACAGCTGCAGGAAGTGGCCCGCCGAGTTGCCCCCCGTCACGATCAGGATGTCGGTGATCCCGGCGTTCACCAGACATTGGATCGGGTAGTAGATCATCGGCTTGTTGAAGACCGGCAACAGATGCTTGTTGGTGATCTTCGTCAGCGGATAGAGACGGCTGCCGAGGCCGCCCGCGAGTACGACGCCTTTCATGGGGATGAGCTCTTGCCGGATTGTCGCCGGTACCAGTCGAAGGTGCGACGCAAACCTTCGGCGAAACCGACCGTGGGAGCGAAGCCGAACCTGGTCTTCGCGCGTGAAGTGTCGGCGAGGGAGTGGCGTACGTCGCCCTTGCGCGCCGGCGCGTGGATCGGTGCCGCGATCGGGATCGGCCCGATCGCCTCCTGCAGCAGGGTGCACAACGTCCTGTACACGTCCTGTACGGTGGTCGACTGGCCGTAGGCGAGGTTCACCGTCTCGCAGCCCGAGCTGTCGGCGTCGAGACACCGCACCACGCCACCGACCACGTCCTCGACGTAGGTGAAATCGCGCGCCTGGAGCCCGTCGCCGTCGATGCGCACGGCGCGGCCGTCCAGCAGGGCACGGCTGAACGCGGCGATCACGCCCGAATACGGACTGTTGGCCGGTTGCCTCGGGCCGAACACGTTGAAGAAGCGGGTCACCACGACGCGCAGGCCGAACACGCGCGCGAACGACCGGCAGTAGAGCTCGCCGGCGAGCTTGGCCGCGGCGTAGGGCGACAGCGGGTCTTCGCGCAGCCCTTCGTGCTTCTGCAGCACCTCCTGGTCGCCGTAGGCCGAACTGCTGCCGGCATACACCACGCGTGCCCCCTGGTCCTTGGCGGCCAGCAGGACCGTCGCGGTGCCGGTGGCGCAGGCATGGTGCGTGTCCAGCGGCCGATCGACCGAACGGGCCACGGACGGCAAAGCCGCGAGGTGGACGACCTTGTCGACCCCCGTCATCGCGCGCTGCACCGCAGCCGGATCGGCCACGGAACCGCGGATCAGTTCCACGGGGAGGCCCTGGAGGTTGTCGGCCGAACCGGTGCTCAGGTCGTCGAGCACGACGACGGACCGGCCCTGCCGGCACAGGGACTCGCACAGGTGCGAGCCGATGAACCCCGCCCCGCCGGTGACCAGCACCTTGCCGGTCACGCGACCCTCCCGGCCGCCTTCTCGGACCGGTACCAGGCACAGAATCGCTCGAGGCCGACCGTGAGCGGGGTCGGGCTCGAATAGCCGAGTTCTCGTTCCGCCTTGTGCACGTCGGCGTAGGTGATCGGCACGTCGCCGGGTTGGTCCGGAAGGCGTTTCAACCGCGCGGTGCGGCCGAGGATGCGCTCCATCTGCGCCACGAGATCGGCGAGCGAGGTGGTGGCCGCCCCGCCGAGGTTGTAGATCGCGTAGCCGCGCCGCCGCGCCATCGCCGCGACCACCCCCTGCACGATGTCGTCGACGTAGGTGTAGTCGCGCCGCGAACTGCCGTCGCCGAAGAACGGAATCTCGGTGCCGTCGGTCAGATGCCGCGCGAACTGGTGGATCGCCATCTCAGGCCGCTGGCGCGGACCGTAGACGGTGAAGAACCGCAGGCACGTCACCGGGTTGCCGTGCAGGTGGTGGAACGCGTGGCAGACCACTTCCCCCGCCTTCTTGCTCGCGGCGTACGGCGAAACCGGGTGGTCGACCGGATCGGTCTCCGCGAACGGCACCTTGGTGTTGCCGCCGTAGACCGACGAACTGCTGCCGAACACGAACGCCACCCGCGGGTCGACGATCGCCGACAGCAGGGTCTGCGTGCCGGTGACGTTCACGTCCATGTAACGCGACGGCTGCACGATCGAGGGCCGCACCCCGGCCAGGGCGGCGAGGTGCACCACCACGGCGGCGTCGCGCACGGCCGCTTGGCAGGCGGCGATGTCGCGCACATCGCCCTGCACGAACTCGAACCGCTGCCCGCGCTCGGCGGCGGCAGCGGCGATCGCGTCCAGGTTGCGGCGCTTCAGGGTCGGGTCGTAGTACGGATCGAGGTTGTCGAGCACGCGCACGGCGAACCCTTCGTGCACGAGCCGCACGGCGAGATGGCTACCGATGAAACCGGCACCACCGGTGATGGAGACGAGCGACACGGGGGCGGGTGTGCTACCGGAACAA
>JAEUHV010000470.1 GCA_016794485.1 Planctomycetota bacterium | reverse complement strand
GCTGTTCCAGCAATCGGTCGACGCCCGTTCGGCGGCGCACCAGCTGCGCGGCCGGCGTCCGCGCGTGAACTTCGGCGATGGCTGGGTGCGCGACAGCGTGCTCGAGATCTTCCGCGAGGACATCGCGCGCTTCCGCGTCGTGCTGGCCACCGACATCGACGAGGACCCCGAAGCGGTGCTGGACCGCGGCGGCGTGCCGGCGCTGACCGCGCTGCGCCTGCACAACGGCACGGTCTACCGCTGGAATCGCGCCTGCTACGGCATCAGCGACGGCAAGCCGCACCTGCGCATCGAGGCGCGCGCGTTCCCGGCCGGTCCGACGGTGGTCGACGAGATCGCCAACGGCGCGTTCTTCTTCGGCCTGATGGCGGCGATCTCGCACGACGTGTCCGACGTCAGCAAGCTGATGTCGTTCGACGACGCCAAGGGCAACTTCGTCGCCGCCGCTCGGCTGGGTCTGCAAGCCAACCTGACCTGGTTCCACGGCCGCGAGTACTCGGCGCAGGCGCTGATCCAGGACGAACTGCTGCCGCTGGCCAAGAAGGGCCTCGAGAACGCCAAGCTCGACTCCGGCGACATCGAGCGCTACCTCGGCGTGATCGAGGAACGGTGCAAGCGCGGCCGCACGGGCGCCCGCTGGGTGCTCGATTCGCTGACGGCGATGGGCGAGAAGGGCACCAAGGACCAGCGCATGGGCGCCCTGGTCCGGGCGATGCAGTCGCGCCAGGAGGCCGGCGAGCCCGTGCACACGTGGGACCTCGCCGACACCGGCGAGTTCGAGGGTTGGAAGGAGAGCTACGTCCAGGTCGGCCAGTTCATGACCACGGACCTGTTCACCGTGCACCCCGAGGACGTCGTCGACCTGGCCGCGAGCCTGATGGACTGGCGCCACATCCGCCACGTCCCGGTCGAGGACAACGAAGGCAAGCTGGTCGGCCTCGTGTCGCACCGCACGCTGCTGCGCCTCGTCGGCCAGGGCATGCGCGGCGCCGAGCGCACGCCGGTCGCGGTGAAGGACATCATGATCGGCGACCCGGTCACGGTGACGCCCGCGACCCCGACCCTGGAGGCGATCGAACTGATGCGCCGCCACAAGGTCGGCAGCCTGCCCGTCGTCGAAGAGGGCAATCGGCTGGTCGGCATCATCACCGAGCGCGACCTGATCCGCGTCGCCGCGATGCTGTTCGAGAAGCACCTGCGCGAAACGAATGCGGAGTGAGCCGCGGCGGCTCGTTGCACGTTTGCCCGTGCGGAGCGCCTACTCGTGCACGAGGCCGTAGAGGTGCGGATCGCGCACCGGTGGGCACAGGTCCTTCGGCAGCAGCAAAGTGCGCGCGGCCCAGATCTCGGTGAACACGCGGTACTTCAGGGCCGTCTGGTCGAGGTAGGCGACGCCGTCGCTGCCGCCGGTGCCGACGCGGCGACCGATCACGCGTTCGACCATGCGCGCATGCCGCTGCCGGAACGCGAGCATGCCCTGCTCGCACTCGATCAGGCCGTCGATGATCTGGCCCGGCCAGCTGAGCAGCGGCAACGTGCGGTTGCTGTCGATGAACAAGATCGCGGCGCGCAGGCGGCCGACGAAGGCGCGCTGGTCCTCCGGCACGTCTTCGGCGAGCAGGTGTCGGCGCGCACCCTGTAGCTGGCCGCGGTAGCGGGCCTGCAGCCGTTCCTCGTCGGTCTTGGTCAACGCCTGCACGCGCACGGCGTGTTCGAGCGCCCGTTGGTAGAGCGCTTCGTGGCCGGCGAGGTACTGCTGCACGAATTCGGCGACGACGGCTGCGTCGCCCGGGTCGGTCGGCGAGCTGCCCTGGATCGGCGTGCGGTGCAGCCAGGCCGAGACCGCAGCCTTCAGCGTCGGCAGGTCGCGCAGGCGGCGTTCGACGCGCGCGCGCGCCGGTGACGGCGAGCCGTCGTGGCTGTTCAGCGCGTCGAGGTAGCTGGCTTCGTTGCCGAACGGAATGCGGTCCTCGTCCGGCAAGCCGAGCAGTACCTCGATCTCGCGCATCTGCGCCGACTGGAAGCCGCTCGCCGGGTTCAGCTTGTCGCGGAACGCGAGGTAGTCCTGCGTCCGCATCGTCTCCATCAGCTTGAAGTGCGTCGCCGCCAGCTCGAACGTCAGGGTCACGCGGCGGAGGCCTGCCACCGCGAACGCCAGCGCGTCTTCGGGCACGTGCGGCCTCGCGAACAGGTCGCGAGCCGAGACCAGCTCGCGGATCACCAGCTTGAACCACAGTTCGTCGATCTGGTGGATGACGATGAACCGCACCTCGTCGTCGGTGAGTTCGCCCTCGCTGGCGGCGATGCCGTTCTGCAGCCCGAGCAGTTCCTCGACGCGGATGTAGTCCCAGTAGTTGGCCGGTTTCCTTGCCATCGCGCGGACTCTACCGGCGTGTGCGGCCGGTGCGATGGGCAACAGGACGCAGCGGCGTCACAGACGTGGGACAGCAAGCCGGAACACGGTGCCTATCCTCACCCCGGTCCGACGACGTGTCGGATGCGAGCCGGCGCGTTCCGGACGAGAACCACATGCACATGATCCGATCCGCAGTGGCGCTGCTGGTCCTTGGCGTAATCGTGCCGGCGCAGTCCGGTGCGGACCAGGCCAAGGCCGCAGCCGCGGAACACGAAGCGCTCGCCGCCGCCTGGAAGGCCGAGACGCAGGCGAGCCGCGACGCCCAGGCCAAGGTCCGGGCGACCGACGAGTTCAAGGCTGCCCAGCAGGCGAAAGACAGCGAGAAGATGCGCGAGCTGCTCGGCGCGGTACCACGCCCCGATGCCAAGAAGATGGGCGAGAAGGCGCTGGCCCTGGCCGACCAGTTCGGCGACGACGGCGTGCGTTTCCTCGCGTTCGCGATGCAGGCGAACGACAAGGAAGTCGCCGCGGGCATCGTCGAGCGCGTGACCAAGAACCACATCAAGAACCCGAACCTCGGCGAACTGCTGGAACGGCCCTCGGGCCTGTTGCTGGCGGTGTCGCAGGCCGACATGGAGGCACTGCTCGGCAAGATCGCGGCCGAGAACCCGAGCGACCAGGTGAAGGCCCTGGCGATGTACACGCAGTCGACGCTGTTGACTCGCGGCAAGCCGACGGAAGAGCAGAAGCAGCAGGCCGAGGCCTTGCTCGCCGCGGCCGAGAAGATCGCGACCGGCGACCTCGCCGACCGCATCGCCGCGCCGCGCTTCCAGAAGGAGCGCCTGCAGATCGGCAAGGAATGCCCGGACATCGTCGGCGAGGACGTCGACGGCGTGGCGTTCAAGCTCGGCGACTACCGCGGCAAGGTGGTCGTGCTCGACTTCTGGGGATTCTGGTGAGGCCCTTGCCGGGCCATGATCCCGCACGAGCGGTCGCTCGTGGATCGTCTGAAGGACAAGCCGTTCGCCCTGCTCGGCATCAACAGTGATGTCGACAAGACCTACTATGCGCAGCAGGCGAAGGAGATGGGTGTCACCTGGCGGTCGTTCTGGAACGGCCCGAAGGGCACCACTGGACCGATTTCGACCAAGTGGAACGTGCGTGCGTGGCCGACCATCTACGTGCTCGACCACAAGGGCGTGATCCGCTTCACCAATGTGCGCGGCGAGGCCATGGACAAGGCCGTCGACCAGCTGCTCGCCGAAATGGAAGGCGAGGCGAAGCCGAAGTGAGTCGCACCGCGGGGAGCGGCGATTTCCGCCGGCCCCGCGACGGATTCGCGGCTCGGCGTCGTCCATGGGGTGTTTCCCAACCGCCGCCCGAGCCATGAACCGATTCACGCTGCCGTTCCTCGTCTGTCTTGCGTCCCTGCTGCCCGCCCAGGAGCCCGTTTCCGAGGTCTTGCCGGACGGCAAGGTGGCGCGCGTCGAACCGCGGCCGATCACCGTGTCCGTCGACTTCCCGGGCGGAACGATCGCGGGGTTCGTCCTCGCCCTGCGCGACCAGGAGCCCAAGGTCAACGTGATCGTGGCGCCGCTGGCGGCCGACGCGAAGCTGCCGCGCATCGAGTTGCGCGGGGCCGGCATCGAACAGGCGCTCGAAGCGGCGTGTGCCGTCGCCGAGAGCAAGCTGCTGGTTCGCATGAAGAGCTTCCGCGGCAAGGGCGAGACGGTGTTCACGATCACCGCCCAGGAGCCGACCCCGATGACGAATCGGCCGAACGCCGGGACGGCGACGCCGATGCCCTCCGGAATGGGGCCGGCCGCGGCGATCGAACCGCCGACCGTCGACGTGCATTCCCTGCAGGACATCGTCGAGTCCGGCGATGGCTGCGGCTTGCCGATCGCCACGGTGTTGTCGGCGATCGAAGCCGCGGTCGGCGCCGACAGCGGCACGACGCTGCGCTGCCACAAGGAGTCGGGCCTGCTCATCGCCCGGGGTGATCGCGAGAGCCTCGCCGTGGTGCAGAAGGTGCTGAAGTCGCTGCACTCGGACATCCGCGAGCGGCGCGGCAAGAAGGCGGCCGCGGAAGCGTTCCGGAGCAAGGACGCGAACCGGGCAGCGAAGTGAGCGGTGCGGCCACCTGCCGACACGCAGGTCGGTGACGACGACGTCGCCACGGTGCGGGCCATCGCGGCCGGCTGTGAGGCGGCGTTCGCGCGGTTCTACACGGCGTGGTTTCCCGCGAGCCTTGTACTGGCGAAGGCCGTGAGCCGCCGCGACGAAGCGTTCTGCCTCGACGTCGTCCAGGACGTGATGCTGAAGGTCGCGCGGCGCATGCCGGCGTTGCGCGATGCCGCCGCCGTGCGCGCGTGGATGGCGGCGTCGGTGCGCAATGCGATCACCGATCGCCTGCGGACC
>JAEUHV010000445.1 GCA_016794485.1 Planctomycetota bacterium | reverse complement strand
CGACCAGATCGGGCTGGTTCGGCACCGCTTCGATCTGCAGCCGCGGCTGCGACAGGCTGGTCGGGTCGGAGAAGTACCGCGTCTGCTCGATCTGCCGCTGCGATCGCTTCACCGACACCATGTCGATGCGATCGCCCGGCTTCTGCCGGAAGCGACGGCGGATCACGTGGTCCTGCGTGAACCGGTTGCCGCGGATCAGCACATCCCGCATGCGCTTCTCCACGCCCTCGCTGACCAGGAACACCACGTCGACCTCCGGGTCTTTGCCGTAGGTCTCGCGCGGCGTGAACACCTGGCAACCGCCCGGCACGTCGACCATGCCGGGGAAGGTCACCGGCGGATGGCCGCGCTTGCCGTAGAAGTCGGTGATCGCGAGCACGTCGCGCTGCAGCCGATCGTGATCGTAGAACTCGCCGGGCTGCACCTTCAGTTCGGCCTGGACTTCGCTCGGCGGGTACAGCGGCGGACGCTGGAGCGGCTTGTCGGCGGTGCCGTCGACGTGCTCGACCTTGACCGAGCGGATGCGGTAGCGCGGGCCTTCGACGACCACGAACGTCAAGTCGACGAGCGTGCGGTCGGGCCGGAAGCGCACGTCGGCCAGGTCGACCGTGGCATCGAGGAAGCCGCGGCCGCGATAGAACAACCGCAGCCGATCGAGGTCCTCTTCGAGCACTTCGCGGCTGTAGGCCCCGCCGGAAATCAGGCCATTGGCCGGATCGCTGTCGATGCGGGCGTCGCGCACCAGGTAGTCCCCGGTGCCGAACATGCCGAACACGGCCTCCGCCGGAAACGTCGTGTTGCCGACGAACGTGATCGCGCCGACGGTCACCTTCGGTCCTTCGTCGACCAGGAACACGAGCTTGCGCAGCGCTGCCCCGGTGCCCGCCGCGTCGACCGCTTCGTCGAGCGGGCCGGGTTCGAGCGTGATGCTCGCGAACGCGTAGCCATCGCGGCGATAACGCGCCAGCAACACCTTGCGCATCGCTTCGGCCTCGGTGTGCGTCACCTGTCGCCCCGGCTGGATGCCGAGCAGCCCGTTCACGGTGAACAGGTCCAGGTGCGCAAGCCCCTTCCACTCGAAGTCGGCGTAGACGAGCACGGCGTGTTCGATCGAGTAGGTGAGCACGATCTCGCCGGCTTGCTCGACGGCGTGGCAATGCACGACGAGGCGCCGTTCGCTCCAGAGGTTCTGGCAGTCGGAGGACACCTTGCGCTGCTCGAACGGCTGGCCCACCCGCGTGGACAGGCTGCGCACACACGAGTCGGCGAGCTCGGCTGCGACCGGGACCGGGGCCGTGCCGGGCCGCTCGGCGCGCACGATCGAGATCGACCGCACCGGCTTGCCCTCCATGCCCTGCACCACACGCTCGACTCCCGTGACGCCGTCGACGCGCGTGCCTGGATCCTGCCCACGCAGCGACCCCGCGGCGATGGCCTGCACGATGCCCACGAGCAACAGCGCCGTCCATGTCCGGCGCGGCTGCCGGGGCGACTCACTGCATCGGCTCGGCCTTGCGGGTGTAGTTCTCAAAACGCATGAACTCGCGGAAGAAGCGCAACACGACTTCGCCGGTCGGGCCGTTGCGCTGTTTGGCGATGATGATCTGCGCCAGGCCAGCGTTCTGCTCGGTCGGTTTGTAGTAGTCGTCGCGGTGCAGCAGGATGATGACGTCGGCATCCTGCTCGATCGCCCCCGACTCGCGCAAGTCGGACATTCGTGGCTTGTGGTCGTCGCGGTTCTCGACGTCGCGGTTGAGCTGCGACAGCGCGATCACCGGGATCGACAACTCGCGCGCGATCGCCTTCAGGCCGCGCGAGATCGCCGAAATCTCCTGCTGCCGGCTCTCGAACCGGCCGCCGCCCGACATCAGCTGCAGGTAGTCGATCACCACGAGACCGATGTCGTGCTTCTGCTTGAGGCGCCGGGCCTTCGCCCGCAACTGCGTGATCGAGATGCCGGGGGTGTCGTCGACGAAGATCGGGGTCTCGTAGAGCTTCGCCGCTTCGTCCTGCAGTCGCTTGTACTGCTGGTCGGTGATCCGGCCCTTGCGCATCGCCGAGCCGTCGATCTGGGCGCGGCAGCAGAGCATGTTCTGGATGACTTGCTGGTTCGACATTTCCAGCGAGAAGAACGCGATCGCCCCGCCGTTGTTCGCCGCGCGCTCGGTCAGGTTGAGCGCGAACGTGGTTTTGCCCATCGACGGACGCGCCGCGATGATGATCAGCTCGCCCGGCTGCAGACCGCCGGTCATGTCGTCGAGGTCGTAGTAGTCGGTGCCGAGCCCGGTCAGGCGTCCTTCGCGCTCGCGCAGGCGGTCGATGCGCTCGAAGGTCGACTGCAGCACGTCGGCGATGCTGACCGCGTCGCCGGTCTTGTCCATGCGCGAGATCTCGAAGATCTGGCGTTCGGCCTCGTCGAGCAGCTCTTTCGCTTCGGCCTCGTTGTCGTAGGCACGGCGCGCAACGTCGAGGCAGGTCTCCAGCAACCGGCGCGCGATCGCCTTCTCGCGCACGATCTCGGCGTGGTAGACGACGCCTGCGGCGGTGACCACGGACTCCATCAAGTCGAGCAACTGCTCGTGGCCGCCGGCCTCCTCGAGGCGTCCGCCGCGCGACAGTTCTTCGCCGACCACGATCGGGTCGGTGGCGTGGCGTCCGTTGTACGCGGCGATCAGGGCCTCGAAGATCAACTGATGCCGCGGCAGGTAGAAGTCCTCGGGCTTCAGGAACGTGACGTCGACGACGGCATCCGAGTGCAGCAGCAGGGCGCCGAGCACCGAACGCTCCGCCTCGAGGTTCTGCGGCACACCACGGCCGTCGAAGGTCTGTTTGAAGTCGCCCATGCCGAGACGTCTCCCTTAGCAGTCGGGCAACCCCAAGCAAGCGGCGCCCATGTGGACAACCTGTCGACAGCCGTGAGGAAAGTGTGGACGCGCACGCGCCAACCGAGACCGCACCGCATTCGGCACGGCCGCCAAAAAAACTGCGCGACCTCTCAGCCGCGCCCCTGTCCTTGGCTCGCCCCACCTTCGGCCGCGATGACACCACGCGCCGCCAACTCGCGCACGAGGTCGGCCGCCAGGTCGTAGTCGATGCGCAACTTGCGTTGCAGGAACGACACCCCGGAGCGGCCCGACTCGAGCACCAGTTCGGTCGCTTCCTGCAGCAACGCGGCGTCGACCCCGCCACCGAACAGACTCTGCTGCTTCGCCGACTCCGCCGGCGGCTCGGGTTGCGGCACCAGCACGGGCGCGTCCGACGCCGCCGTCTCGACCGGGGGCTCGGCCGCTACGAACGTGGTCGGCTCCGGACGCGGGATCGCCACCCAAGGCTCGTCGTCGACCAGCGGTTCGACCACGGCCTCGGCGCCGGAGTCCTCGGGCACGAGCGGCAGATCGGCATCGTCGACCGGCTCACGCGCGGCTGCAGCGATCGCTTCGGGTTCGGCCACTCCTGGCGCACCTTCGCTGGCATGCTCGGGGACGGGCACGGCCTCGTCCGTCGACGCCGGTTCGGCGCCACCCAGGTCGATTGCATCGGCCCAGCGACGCCGCGGCGCCTCGTCCGCAGACTCGTCCAGGTGAGCCTCGCCGAAGTCCGAAACCGACCGGGCGGTGCCCTCGGTCGACGTGGCCGGGAACTCGTCGGAAGTGGTCCTGGCCGGCTCGGCAATCGACCCGGCAATCGGCTCGTGCACGAGCGACTCCGCCGCCACCCAGGCGTCCTGGACCTCGTTGCTCGCATCCTGCCCGCTCGTCCCGACGAGCGGCTCAGGCTCGGCCGCCGGCCCAGGCTCGGCGAGGTCGCGACTCTCCGGATTGTCGATCTCGGTGCTCTCGGGCGCGGGCGGAACCCATTCTTCTTCCGCGGGCTCCCCCGATCGCTCGCGCCGCCGTTCGAAATACGACGATCGTCGGCGAGGCAGTTCGGCAACCGGCTCCGGTGGCACTGCGTCGTCCGGCGCCGCATCGAGGATCGGCATGGTCGGCGGCGGCTCGGCGACCGGCGTGGTGGCCAACGTGTCCGCCCCCGTCGGGGCGGAGCCCACCGCCGTGCCCGCCAGGCTGCGCAGCCGTTCCGTGACCTCGTCCTCGACCCCGATGTCGAACACGCTTTCGTTGCGACTCTGGCGGAGCCGTTCGAACCCGTCGCTGAAGAAGAAGTCGGTCGCGAGCAGCATCGACGCGAACGTCATCGCGAAGACCAGCACGAGGCTCGGCACGTAGCCGAACGCCGCCACCAGCCCATCCGCCAGCCACGCCCCCAATGCGCCCTTGTGCAGGCCCGGCGACACGCCGCCTTCCCCGAGGTTGAGGAAGATGCCGACCAGCACCGCCATCGCGGTGATGCGGAGCAGCTTGCCCGCCGGCTTCTGCAGTTCGCCGGTGAGCAGCCAGATGGTGCTCCACATCAACACCAGCAGGAAGAACAGGAACGACGGCGCGAGGCCAAAGCTCTGGTAGATCCACGCATAGACGTGCTGCAGCGCAGCCGTCGGGGTGAACTCGAGCTGGTGGAAGTGGTAGTACAGCAGCGCCGACAGCGAGACCGTGGCGATGCCGATCGGGACGAAGGGCCAAAGCCCCTGGGCCACGGTGCGCGACGGCGATTCCTGGTGCGAACCCGACGTGTTCACGATCATGCGCCCCTCCCGGGCGTGCGGAGCGATCCGTCCGGCGCCACCGAACGGAACGCTACGAATCTACCGACGCCGACGGGCGCCCACAAGCGATGGGGTCGGGACGATCGCGGGTAAATGCACCGAGTCGACCACTCCGAGCTCCTCAGTCCCGTTCGTCCGCGCCCGACCGCGGCTCCGCGCCGTCGTCCGGCAACGGCGCGCCATCGCTGTCGAGCAGGAACGGCGGCGCCTCCGCAGCGGTCGCGGCGGCGGGCTCGCCCTCCAGCTCGTCGCCATCGGCCTCGCCGCTGCCCTCGCCGCTGCCGTCGTCGCCGACCTCGGCTTCGGCCTCACGCTGCTCTTCGCGTGCCCGCCACTCCTCGAGGGTGAGCAACACGTCGCGCGACTTGCTGCCGACGAACGGGCCGACGAGGCCGTCCTCCTCCATCAGCTCGAGCAGCCGAGTCGCCCGGGTGTACCCGACCGCCAACGCCCGCTGCAGCAACGTCGCCGAGCCCCGCTGTTGGCCGAGCACGATCTCGACGGCCTCGCGGTAGCGCTCGTCGCGATCGGCCACCGCCGGCCGCGAACTGCTCTGCGTCTGCATCAACGACGGCGTGAACTGCGGCTCCTGGCCGTGCTCCTCGAGGAACTTCACCACCGCCTGCATCTCGTCGTCGGCGACGAACGTGCCCTGCGCGCGCAACAACGCGCCACCGCCCGGCGGCATGTAGAGCATGTCGCCGTAGCCGAGCAGCTTCTCGGCGCCGTTGGCGTCGAGGATCACCCGCGAGTCGATGCGCCGGTTGACCTTGAACGCGATCTGCGTCGGCAGGTTGGCCTTGATGATGCCGGTGATCACTTCGCTGCTCGGCCGCTGCGTCGCCAGGATCACGTGCATGCCGACCGCGCGCGACTTCTGCGCCAGCCGCTGGATCAGTTCCTCGACTTCGTTCTGCGCGACGTTCATCAAGTCGGCGAACTCGTCGATGACGATCACGA
Source organism: Planctomycetota bacterium (assembly GCA_016794485.1). Lineage (GTDB taxonomy): Bacteria > Planctomycetota > UBA1135 > UBA1135 > UBA2386 > UBA2386. Next base: position 2,190 of record JAEUHV010000445.1, on the reverse strand, counting down.
CGTACGGCAGCTGCACCCGTTCGGGATCGGGCTCGCGCTGCAGGCGCTTGGCGAGTTCCTGCTGGCCGAGGCGGTTGTAGTTCTTGATGTGGTTGACGCCGGCCGCCGACAGCAGCGCGTAGCGGTTCTCCATTTCGTCGACGGCCCACTGCAGGACGCCCGGCGCCTTCTTCATGTTGGTGACGACGTCGCAGCACAGGTGGGGCACCCGCTTGTACGCCTGCAGTTCGACCATCTTCGGGTCGACCAGGATCAGCTTCACCTGCTGCGGCGTGCGCGTCATCAGCACCGACAACAGGATCGTGTTGATGCAGACCGACTTGCCCGAACCCGTCGTGCCGGCGATCAGCAGGTGCGGCATGCGCGCCAGGTCTTCGACGATCGGGTTGCCGGCGACGTCCTTGCCGAGATACAGCGGGATCGCCAGGTCCTCCGACCGCCCGAACTGGTCGAGCAGGTCGCGCATGAACACCTTCTGCCGTTCCGGATTCGGCACCTCGATGCCGATCGTGTCCTTGCCCGGGATCGGCGCCACGACGCGCACCGACACCGCGCGCAGCGCCGCAGCGAGGTCGGACTCGAAGCCGACGACCTTGTTGACGCGGATGCTCTCGGCGAGGCGCAGTTCGTACTGCGTGACCGCCGGTCCGACCGAGGCCTCGACCACTTCGGCCTGGATGCCGAAGTTCGCCAGCTTGTTGACGATCGCCTGGCCGCCCTTCTGCAGCACGTCGGTGGTCGTGGTGGCGTCGTTGAGCACCGGCTCGCGGAACAACTCGATCGGCGGGAACGGATAGCCGTCGAACGGCAACGCCGCCTGCCCGGCCTTCTTCGGCTTGGGCTTGGGCTTCGGCTTTTGGGGCTTGGGCCGGATCACCACAGGGGTCGGCACCACGACCGCCGGTTCGTCCACCTTGGGCGGCTCGGCGGGAATCGGCGCGGCAGGTGGCTCGACCTCGCCGCGCACCTGGCCCGGATCGTCGCCCGACGGTGGCGTCCGCGCCGCGTCGACGTCCGCGTCGAGGTCCGCGTCGAGGTCCGCGTCGGCGTCCTTGTCGACGGCCTTGCCAGGTTCCTTGACCTTGCGGCGGCTCGCCCTGGTCGGCGGTGGCTCCCCCGCCTCCGCGGGTTCGGCCCCCCCCTCGGATTCGCCCCCCTTCGGCGACACAGCCTCGTCGCCATCGGCCTCGGCGACGTCGGCCGCGCGCGTGCGCCGGCGTTTGGTGCCGTCGTCACGGGATGCCTCGGCGGACTCGTCCGACTCGCCCGCATCGGCGCCCGCCTCGGCCTTGTCGCCGCGCGCCCGGCGGCGCCGCGGCGGCGCATCCTCGGCCTCGCCGTCCAGGGCCGGCCCACCCACCGGGATCGCTTGCGGCCGCCGCAGGAGCCGTCGGAACATCGCCTCCAGGCCGTGCAGGGTCCGCGCGACGAGCTGCGAGAACAACCACTCCGTGGCGATCATCAGCGCGATGACGCCGCCGAAGCCGACCAGCAGCAGCCGGCCGGTGTTGCCGAACATGTCCTCGAGCCGCGGCGAAGCCACGCGGCCGAACATGCCGCCGGCGCCACACGGGGTCGCCGCGGTGATGCCCACCTCGCCGTCGGCGCCGGCGAACAGGATCGCCAGCATCGCCGCGAACACCACGGTGCCGAGCGCCTTGATGGTCGGCCGCGGCAGGTCGCGCCCGACGAAGATGCACACACCCGAGACCAGCAACATCACGAACGGCACCCAGCCGGCGAAACCGAGCGTGTAGGCGAAGCCGAACGCCAGGTAGTAGCCGAAGCCACCGCCGAGGTTCTGCATCGGGCCGGACGGGATCTCGCCGTCGAGCGACGCGTAGGCGAACGTCGCCAGGCAGAGCATGCCGTAGAGCGCGCCGCCACACATCGCCAGCGCCACCACTTCGCGGGCCCGCTGCGACAGCCCGGGCTTGGGCAGTTCGTCGATCGGCACGAAGCGGTTGCTGCGCTTCCTGCCCTTCGGTTCTTCGTCCTTGGGGTCGGTCTTGCTCACGGTGTCGCCCTCGCCTGCCACAGTTGCACGGTGGTCGCGACGATGCGTGCCGCGGCCGAGTTCTTGTCCATGGGAGGCAGCACCTCGTCACACCCATCGCGGGTGCAGACGACGAACTGCCCGGAAGCACTGCCGATCGTGTCGTGCAGGTTGACGACCACGGCGTCGAGGCG
>JAEUHV010000421.1 GCA_016794485.1 Planctomycetota bacterium | reverse complement strand
TGACCAGCATCACACTGGGACAGGGGCTCGGTCGGTCACGCGCCCTGGAAACGGTTTCTCTTGGGTGTTCGTCCTCGTTTGTGCCTCTGGCTGCTTTGCAGCCGGGAGAGTTCAGCACTCGTTTGGCAATGACAACACCACGCCAAGAGTTATTCAACCGGGAGATAGAATTCAGGTTGTTGTCGGAACCATCACAACTCGGCATGCTACATACTCGGTGCTTCCGGACGATGTCTACATTGTCAGCGCAACGGCGTCAGCGCCTCACGGTGCGAGTGGTCCAAGTTCATGGTTCGCAATATCGGATGAGCCCGTGTGGTGTGAGATAAGAGATATTGATTCGCCACCTTCCAACAACACCGTCAATGTCAGAGTTGGCATCACAATACCCAGCTCCCTTGTTGGTCCACGCGATATAAGCTTGGCCTGCAAGGTCAAGGTGCGATTGCATACGGACTCCGACCACCAAGATTTGATCGAGCACGTCGACGGAAATGCCAAGTTCGTGCTTCACGATCGACAGGAGTTCTGGCTGGATTTTGCAATTAGATGGGCAATTCACATTCTTGGAGCTTGCGTGATTGGTGCCCTGTCGTGCATTCGGTAGAGTTCCGCCCAACACTCATAAGGCCCCCTGACGTCAAGAGAGAAGAGAGCAGAGACCAGGACACCTCTGTGAGTGACCTGGTTGCAGGGTCGCGAAGGGCAACAACGGAGGCGAGGGCGTCGACCCGCAGCTCTGGCTCGGGTTGGCCCGACCCGGGCACATGGGTGACACTCGAGCGTGACCGTGGCAAGCGTCGAGGGTCTGGTGGCCGGATGCCTTGGACGCAAACGGATCCCGTGGTCGAGAGACAGAAGTTCGTGAAGGCCGTGTTGACCGGGCGCTGGACGATGACCGAGACCTGCGAGCGGTTCGGGATCAGCAGGAAGACCGGCTACGAGGTGATGGCTCGGTACGCGGAGCGAGGCATGGCCGGGCTGACGGATGCTTCGCGAGCGCCGAAGACGCATCCCAACCAGTCGGCGCCCGAGGTCGAAGCCGCGGTGCTGCGAGTCCGGAAAGCACACCCGACCTGGGGCTCCAAGAAGATCCTGGCGATCCTCGATCGCGAGCGACCCGACGAGCAGTGGCCTGCACGCAGCACGATCGACGCGATCCTGAAACGACGAGCGGCACGTCACTGATCAGGAGGCAGGAGAGCAACCGAGGTTCGAAAGCAACCAAGGATGCCAGAGCCCTCGCTCGCGCCTGATGGTCAAAGACGTTGGGCGGGCGCTCGGCCGCGCCTGTCGCTGTTTAGCCGCTTGAGGCCCCTGACGTGGCTCCGTAGGCTCTGGGAGTTCGGGAGACTCAAGACCATGCGACACCTGTCCCTCCTCGCTTGTTGGCTCACGTTCGTCGTGGCTTCGGTACAGGCCCAGGTCAATTGGCTCCAAGCCACCTCCACGCCTGTGCCACCGGGGCAAGATGGGCACGCTGTCGCCTTCGACTCCTTCCGGTCGAAGATCGTCCTGTTCGGCGGGGGCCAGACCTGGGAGTTCGACGGCGCAGCTTGGTCGCTACGAACGACCGTTGGCAGCCCTACTTTGATTGGTTGGAGTCCGCTTGTCTCGGGGCGCCGCGACCACGCCATGGCCTACGATTCCGCAAGGCATCGAGTGGTTTTGTTTGGCGGGTTCTGCGGCCTCCATCTCGGCTCGATCCCAGTCTACTTCGGCGACACGTGGGAGTTTGATGGAGTCAGTTGGCTGCAAGTCGCGACGCCAGTAAGCCCGCCTCCGCAGAGCGAACATGCAATGGCCTACGACAGTGGTCGAGGCGTCGTTGTCCTTTATGGTGGTGGACAAACCTGGGAGTATAATGGAGTAACTTGGTCTCTGTCGTCGACGTCGACTAGTCCGCCCCAAGTCGTTTCCGGCTGTGGTTTGACGGGTCGCACTGCGCATGCGATGGCATTCGACAGCGCGCGTGCACGAGTCGTGCTTTTCGGCGGATTCAATGGACTTTGCGGGGGATGGCAGCCCATCAACTTTGGAGACACGTGGGAGTTTGACGGGGTGCAATGGTTGCAGGCCTCAACAACAAGCAGCCCCGCGCCTCAGAGTAACCACGCCATGGCGTTCGATTCTGTTCGCAACCTCACTGTGCTGTATGGCGCAGGCCAAACCTGGGAGTTTGATGGGGTCAACTGGGTTCAGGCGGCGCCAGCGTCTACCCCTCCACAGGTTGCGTCGGCCTGCAACCTCTGGGGACGCGATGGTCACGCAATGGCATTTGACTCCGCCCGTGGGCAGGCCGTGCTCTTCGGCGGTTTCAATGGCCTGTGCGGCGGCTATCAGGCTATCTACTTCAGCGACACCTGGATGCTCGGTCTCCCAGTCGTAGCGACCGCAACCGCCTACGGCAATCGATGCGGTAGTCCGCCCTTGGGTTTCGTCCCCGATCCATCGGCGAGACCAGTATTGGGGCAGACCGCAAGCGCGACGGTCGTGAACGCGCCTACCGCACTCGCAGGAGTAGCGCTCGGGTTCAGTAACTCGTTTGCCTTCCCCATCTCCTTGCAGTTTGAGTTGTCTGGCATTGGCATGCCAGGATGCCACTTGCTGCAGTCGAATGACGTCTTCGGCCTCGGGGCCTACGCGACGGGCCCTGGCACCCTTCGCTTCGATTATGTGATCCCCAACTTCACGCCGCTGCTCGGCAGTCATGGGTACATTCAGTCCTACGCGTTGGCTCCGGGTGTGAATCCGCTACAGGTGGTTGTAAGTAACGCTATCGACTGGAAGATTGGGATCCAATAGATGCCGGATTCAAGGTAGCCACATGCCGATCATCATTTCATTCGACGTTCAGGACGACGACAACAACCAGCGCAACCGCGTTCAGGAGTTGTTCGAAAAACTGGGTTGGCAGAACCTCGGAGGTTCATCCTACCGGTACCCGAAGCAGGATCTCATTTGAGTCACCTGCTGAGGGCTGGCTCAACAATGTTATTTCCTCCGCTTAGCTATTCCGTATGTATGTGATGAGCGGGCCGCGCGTCACACTCACGAGTTTCACTCTGGACGCGCAAACGTCGACTGGGTGCGATGTCGCCTCCAAGACGGGACCGCCCCCCAAGGTCATGACGTCCAATGATCTGTATTCGGCGCCCTACGACAAGTTTACGGTCACCAAGCTTCTCGCTTGGCTAAATTCCCAAGACTATCCGTATCCTTAGGCGTGTGCACCGACCAACAAGTCGATGCCGCCGCCCGGCCCCTAGCGGCCGGCGGCTGATCGGCAAAGACACTGGGCGGCACGGTCGCGTGTCGCGCGAGACCCTCATGAAGACCCACGCAAGTTTGCTGGCTGCATGCCTGGTGGCAGGATGTGCGTCAGGGCCCACGGGTCCGCTGATGCTCGACGCCGACACGGTTGCGGCGATCCGGGTTTGCCAGGCGCCTGACGCTGCACGACCTGAGGTCACCGGTACGGTTTATCACGTACTGCTCTTGCCACGTCTCGGCACCCTGTCGCGCCCAATAGTGGACCTACTCTTTTCTCATATCGGCGTATGTGTAGGCGCGCAGGTAGTCTGCGACGGGCATTCGCATGACTTCATGACCTACGGCAAGGACGAGTATCAGCAGCTGCGAGAGGACATCTCACCGAGCGAGGCTGGTCGCAATCCGCATTGGCAGATCAGCCGCATAGACTGGTGTGACCGCGACGGTACGCGTGTTCTGAGCGAGGGCCGCGCGGTCGGAGCAGAGCCATTAAGTCAGGGTGACGGCTACTTGCTGGTGACAGATGTAGTTCTGACCAGTCCCGGAAAGGCGTTGTCCATCCGCAGAGATGCCTTTTCCGGAGGCGTGCAGTTTTTCGTGAGATCAGGACTGCGCTTGACGGGCCCGGTTACGTACCTGCGCGACAAGTCGGCGTTGGCGATTGGGCTTACATGGCACCAGTGTTTCTGGGCTGCTGCAATTGTCCCCGCGGAGGCTGGAACATTCACCGTGCTTCGCATTGAAGGCAAGAGCAACCCAGACGCGGAGTGGGTAACGAGGGACAATGGCTGCTTTGGCTCGTCGTGGGACCTATCGCTGGCACCTGGTCAATCCAAGTCCGTACGCGTGCTGTGGGTTCTCGCTTCAGGCGCTCGCGACGCAGATTGGTGCAATGCAATAGCGAGTCACCTTCGTGGTTCGGCTGGCGCGTTGTCTCCTGAGCTTCCGTCTAACACCCATAAGGCCCCCTGACGTCAAGAGAGAAAAGAGGGGAGACCAGGGCACCTCTTTGAGTAACCTGGTTGCAGGGTCGCGAAGGACGACAACGTAGTCGAGGGCGTCGGCCCGCAGCTCTGGCCCGGGTTTCAAGATGGGCGCAGAAGGACTCAGCACCAAACACTCATCGAGGTTCTCGTCGAGGTCCGGCCATGGGCACCGGTTCGACGAGCCGCTGCGGATGCTGCCAGCGGCGTCCTAGAAACTGATCGGTACCCGCGACGCAACCCAAACAAGACGAGGGTTCGCGACCGGATTCGCGCTCTAACTGAAGCGAGGATCGCGCGCGGGGCAGGCTTCGAGCTGCCGCACAGGCAACCGGAAGGAGAAGCGGAGGCGAACATGCGTCGAATCAAGACCTGGCTGCCGGCTTGCCTCCGAGGATCGCGCGTTCTCGACGCACATGGTCCCAGCGATGCACAGCGGCCGGCCCTGGATGGCGACTCCGCCCCCATCCTTGACCCTAGTTCTTCGCTTCGATCACGAAGTCGTCGAACGACGTCAGAGCATCGGCCTTCGTCCACAGCCCGTGCCCACCACCCGACCCGATCGTCCCATCGCTCGCCTCGAGCAGCACCTTGCCGTCGATCGAGCACACGATCCGCGCACCGTCGAACACCGCTTCGAGCCGGTGCCACTCTCCGACCTTCGCGTCGAACTTCGCCGTCGCCAATTGCCGCCGCACCCCGTCCTTCACCACGTAGACCCGGAAGTTCGACTCCAGCGGATTCAGTCGACACAGGTAGTAGTTGTTCTCGTCCTGCACCCGCCACATCGGCCCCCCGCCCTGGTCGACCTCGCCGCCATTGGCGCGCACCGCGACCGCGACCTTGCCGTTCTGCACACCCGCACCCGTCGTCCAGAACAGGTTGAAGCGATCCTCGGAGCCGTGGTTCATCGCCTGCATCGACACCACGTTCGGCGGACTGATCGCGTGTGCGTCGGGCCCCGTCCCCCACGTCGCACTCACCCCACGCCCACCGGTGCTGCCCGTGCGCCAGCCGGACAGTTCCTGGTCGAAACCTTCGGCGCCCGGCGTGGGCACGGGCCTGGTCGACGTGCAGCCGGCGACCAGTGCGAACGCGAGCGGAACGAACGGAACGAACGGATGCGGAGCCTTCATCGGTGGAATTGGGTTACTGCGCCGTGCCGAGGATGCAAGAACGGGAGCGCGCACGTCCGCTCGTTCACTGCCCGTAGCCGTGGATCCCGCGGCTCGCTTCGGCCGTCAGCGTCGCGAAGCGCAGCCCCACGAACTGCAGGTAGACGTGCGCTCCCAGCGGGATCGAGGCGGGAGGGATCACGAACCAGTTCGAGGTGAACGGGCCGGCGATCAGCAGGTCGGCGCTCGTCAGCAGCGGGCACGGGCTCGGCCACGGCATCGCCACCGACACCTGGCTTTGCCCGAGCGCCAACACGTGCACGTCGACCGGCGGGCTCGCGAGACCCGTCATCAGCATCGCTTGCCCGTCCATGAACCAACGCGTTGCGACCGGCCGGCAACCCGTCGTCGGCCCGTAGGCGTCGTAGCCGTCCGCGTGCGGCACGAACCGCAGCGTGCAGCGATTCGAGTACTCGCCGATCTGAGGCCCCCCGAGCGACCCTTGGTGCGCGACCCGCACCACGAAGTCCTGGCCGGGCCCCAACGTCACCGGGCGCGCGTACGACACGACACTGCCGAAGCCGCCGACGAGTTCGACCGAGCCATCGGCGCCGAAGTCTGCACCGATCGTTCCGCTGCCCATCGCCGGCCCGGTCGACGGCGTGAACACCGCCTCGCCGACGAGTACGCCGGCGATCGAGGTATTGCTGCGGAAGGTCACGAACTCGGCCCCGCTCTCGCTCGATTGGAACACGATCGGGGTCGGCACCGTCGAGAACCATGCGCTCGCGACCAGTTCGCAGGTCGTGCCCACCGACGGCGTGCTCGGTGTGATCGCCAGCGACGTTCGCCCCGACATCGAGGACAGCGTGCTGACGGCCTCGATCACGCCGCTGTTCGTCACGTCGGTGCCGAGCGGCACCGTGACCGACGTCAGCGGGCTGCCGGCGATCTGCGCCTGCAACTGCAGCGGCTGCGCCAGAACGACCTGCACCGTGACCTGGGCTTCGGCAGTCGCAGCGGCGAGCAGTGCGATCGACAGGAAGCGACGGCGAACGACATTGGGTGACATGCGTGGCGGGTGGTTGCGGGGAGCGCGAAGGGGCGGGGCCCCTTCGCCGCAGTCTACCCGCGAACCCCGCTCGTCACTGCCAGCCGCCGAGCGTGAGGCTCAGCCCGCGCGTGGTCCGCAGACCGAGCGCGTTCGCCGCCGGATCGAGCACTGCCCCTTGCGCCGTAAGCGTGAGGCCGATCGCGGCCGGCACCGGCGGCACCTTCCAAGGCATCGACGCCGCGCCGACCGCGTTGGTCACTGCGACGAGGGTCAGCGCCGGGTCCGTGTAGAGCCAGCAGCCCGGCGCGCCGACGCCCGCGAGCGGCACCGCCACCTGCTGCGCGCCGATCGCCGCCACGGCGACGCGGTTGGCCGACGCGTTGTTCACCTGGAAGACGACGTCCTCGCCGACGTCCGGCGTTCCGGTCATCGTGAACTGCAGCGGTGCCGCACCGGTGATGCTGCACGCCGTGCCGAACGGCATCACGTTGCCCGGCACGTGCGTGAACGACGGCAGGTAGACCTGCGGGAAGGCGCACGTCGAAGGCCACAGGGAGATCGTGTTGGCGATGTTGCTCAGTTCCTCGCCCTGCACGTCGCCGAACAGGTTGTTGCGGTCGCCGTTGGTGAGGAACACGAACGACAGCCCGTCGGCGCGCCGCGCGATGAACGACGTCGCGCCCCACAGCTTGCCGTTGTGGTGGCTCATCGCCACCTGCCCGCCCATGCCGTCGCTGACGTTCTTGCGGAACCAGCCGCGCATCAGCGTGTTGTAGCCCGGCTCGACCGTCCACATCGCTTCGGTCTGCTCCGGGTCGAGCAGCGGGTTGCTGCCGCCGAGATCGAACGCCGCGAGGATCTTCGCGTAGTCGGGTGCTGCCATCACCCATGCGCCGTGCGAGTCCATGTTCTCCTTGTTGAGATCACCGTATTGCC
>JAEUHV010000417.1 GCA_016794485.1 Planctomycetota bacterium | reverse complement strand
AGCCGCCGCAGGATCTCGGCGTCGAGCCCCCCGGTCGGCTCGTCCGGGAAGGTGCCGACTGCCTGGCCGCCACCGGCGGCCGTCCAGCGCTGCAGCAGGACTTCGGCATCGGCGCGCGCACCGGTCGCACAAGCCAGCGTGAACGCGTCCAGCAACAGCGACCGATCGTCGGGCCGCTGCTGCAGGAAGCGCAGGTGCGCCGCCAGCGCCGCCGACGCATCCGCGAGCGGCTCCGGCACCGCCTTCAACACCGGCACCACGACCCGCTCGTCGAGCCCCGGCAAGCCCAGCCGCTCGCCGTTCGGCATGTGGGCCTGCACGACCGCCAGGATCTCGGCCATCTGCCCGTGCACCCGGCCGCGTGCAACGATCGTCCGCACGTTGCGAAACGCTTGCCATCGCAGGACGAGACCGGTGTCGCCGCTGACTCCACGTTCGCCCTGGACGGTGTCGATGCTGGTCACGCCGAGCCGCTGCAGGTTGCGCGCGAAGGCCCGCAGGCAGACCGGCACCAGCTCGTACGCGCACAGACGGTCGAACACGGGAAGGGCCACCTTGCTCACCGGATCGACACGCGACGCCGTCGCCGTGCCGTAGACGACCAGGCCGCGATGGTCGAACCGGACGCGGCGCACGACCTGCGACACACCGTCGCGCAGCGCGACTTCCTCGACTTCGCACGCGAAGTCGTCCGGAGGCCACACCGACGGTGGCAGGTCCTCGCTCGCGCAGCCCGCACCGAGAACACCGAGCAGCGCGCACGCCGCCGATCTTTGCCAGGAAGAGTGATGAGCCCTCGACACGACTTCGTTATCCTAGGAAACCGATGGTCCTCATCCACGAGAAGATCACTGCTCTGCTGGAGCAGCGGCGCCTCAAGAAGAGAGATCTCGCCAGGGCGCTCGGGGTTTCGCCGCAGACCGCAACCGACATCTGCAAGGGTCGGTCCGCGATCACGCTGCCGCACCTTCGCAACCTGGTCAGCTTCTTCGCAGTGCGCGCAGAGTTCTGGCTCGACGACGAACGCCTCCAGCCGGAAGACATCGACCACACGGCAGCCCGCGGCAACGCCACGGCGCTCGCCCGCGCAGGCATCACGCAGCTTGCGGAGCCGGAGCGCTTCCTGCGCCGGCTGCGCACGTTCGTGCAGCACCACCGCGCGGCGTTCCTGGCGATGTTCCCGGACTTGACCCCGATCGAACGCCAACTGCTCGGGCTAGCCCCCGAAAACGAGAAGGGCTCGGTCGGCACGGTTGCCGGCAGCAACTGACGATCGGGGCGCCTTGGCCCGAATGACGTCCGCGTGACGCTCGGTCTGCAGGGTCGTTGCCCTGGAGAGCCTGCACCGCCACCATCCAAGGCGATGAAATCCCCGCTCGTCGCCGTGTCGTTCGCCCTGATGGGCGCAGTGTCCGCCCAGACGTCCGAAGGCGTGGTGCCGAAGAAGCCGTTCGCGGTCGGTGCCGGCAAGCCGGTCGAGTCCCTGCCGAACGAACCTCACTTGCGCAACGTGCGGCAGCTGACCTTCGACGGCGAGAACGCCGAGGGCTACTGGTCGAACGACGGCACGAAACTGATCCTGCAGCGGCGCAGCGCCGACATGCCAGCCGACCAGATCTACGTGCTCGACATGGCGACGGGCGACATGAAGTTGGTCAGCACCGGCAAGGGCCGCACCACCTGCAGCTACTTCCTGCAGGGCGACACCCGCATCGTGTTCGCATCGACGCACCACCACGGCGACGCGCCGCCGGTCGTCAAGATGACGGGACGCGGCTACCAGTGGGCCATCCACCAGGAATACGACCTGTTCGTCGCCAAGCCCGACGGTAGCGAACTCAAGCAGCTGACCGCGAACGCCGGCTACGACGCCGAGGCGACCGTGTGCCCCGTCACGGGCGCCATCGTGTTCACCTCGACGCGCGACGGTGACCTCGAGCTCTACACGATGGAGGCCGACGGCAGCAACGTGGCGCGCATCACCAAGCGGCCGGGCTACGACGGCGGCGCGTTCTTCTCGCACGACGGCAAGAAACTCGTGCTGCGCTCCGCGTTCCCGAAGGACGAGAAGCAGGCCGCGGACGACGCGCAGTTGTTGAGCCAGCAGCTGGTGCGGCCGTCGAACATGGAGATCACCGTCTGCAACCGCGACGGCAGCGGCTTCAAGCAGGTCACCAGGAACGGCGCCGCGAACTTCGCGCCGTTCTGGCTCCCGGGCGACAAGAAGATCATCTTCTCGAGCAACTTCCGCGGCATCGAGGCGATGACCAAGACCGGCGACCACAAGCAGGCGCGCAACTTCGACCTGTTCGTCGTCGACGAGGACGGCCAGCACGTCGAGCAGATCACCGACAGCCCGATGTTCGACGGTTTCCCGATGTTCTCGCCGGACGGCCGTTACCTGGTGTTCGCCAGCAACCGCTACGGTGCGAAGGAAGGCGACACCAACCTGTTCGTCGCCGAGTGGATGCAGTGAACCGCGCCGGCCGGAGCAGGCTGGACGCACAATCCCCTGCCTGATAGCGGCTTGTGCGCCAAGCCGCGGATTGTCACCGGCTTTGCAACGACTTCATGGCCGAGCCCGATGCTCCGCGCCATGGACCACGAACTGCTCGAAGGTGCGGCCTGCGCCGGTTCGGACCTGACCGCGCGGCTGCTCGCTGAACTCGCCGTAGCCCAGTCGCGCGTCGACGACGTCGAGCGGCGGCTGCGCAACGCCGCGATCTGCGGCATCCGTCCGGCCGCGGCCCTGCGGGCGGAACACGTCTTGTGCAAGCGCCACACGGCATCGCTGCGGCAGATGCTGGCCGACATGCCGACCTACGAAGGGGGCTGCCATGCTGCGACTGCTTGATCGTGATCCGCACGGGCACCGTCTGCACGACCTGCTGAGCCGGTTCCGCGAACAGGAACTCGTCCTCGGCGAGAACCTGCGCCGGCACCAAGCCGAGCTGGAAAGCGTGCAACATGCGGCGGCTCGGCACCGTGTCGACCTCAGTGACGTGCAGCGGCCGCTGCTGCAGCGCTGCACCGAGCTGCAGCTCGAATGCGACGCCCTCGCGACCGAGCTCGTGCACGTGCGCATGGCCGTCGCCGGGGTCGCCGAGGAGCTGGCCGAACACGATCGGCAGCGGTTCGCCCGGGAGCGACGGGCCGAACTCCAACCGACCGGCTGAGGCCCGCGCCACCGGCCGCACCGCACCCGGACTTCAGTTCGCTTCTTGCAGATCCGATTGCTCAACCATATAGTTGAGCAATGAACACAGGATCGCACCTCGCTCTGGCCGGAGCACTCGCCCTGACCGGCCTTTCCGCCCAGGACCACGAACAGGCGACCCACGCCGACTCGGCCTCGACGCCGCAGATCGCCTTCGAGACCAAGGGGGACGGCTGGAGCCTGCGCCAGTACCAGCTCGGCTGCCTGTCGCACCTCAGCTACCTGCTGGTCGCCGGCAAGGAAGCCGCGGTCGTCGACCCGCAACGCGACGTCGACCACTACCTGCGCGACGCCGCGGCCCAGGGTGCTACGGTGACCTGGGTCCTGCTGACGCACCCGCACGCCGACTTCGTCGCCGGCCACACCGAACTCGCCCACCGCACCGGGGCCAAGATCGCGATCAGCCGCGCCGCCAACGCCGGGTTCGCGCACCAGCCGCTCGGCGACGGCGATCGCGTGCAGGTCGGGACGACGTCGTTCGAAGCCTGGGCGACTCCCGGCCACACGCCGAACGCGATGACGTTCCTGTTGCGCGTGCCCGGCGCGGCCGCCGACCCGGCCTTCGCGTTGACCGGCGACACCCTGTTCATCGGCAGCATCGGCCGCCCCGATCTGCTCGACGTCCCGCCGGCCGAACTCGCCGCGAAGTCGTTCGCGTCGGTGCAACGCTTGAAGACGCTGCCGGACGCGACGCTGGTGCTTCCGGCGCACGGGGCAGGCTCCTTGTGCGGCGCCCACCTCAGCCCGGAGACGACGTCGACGATCGGCGCCGAGAAGGCCACTAACCCGTACCTGAAGATCGGCAGCCAGGCGACGTTCGTCGCCAACGTCATCAGCCACCAGCCGGTCGCGCCGCGTTACTTCGGGTTCAACGTCGAACTGAACCGCAAGGGCCCGCCGCTGGTTGAACGCGCCGCAACCTTGCCCAATCCGCTCGACGGCGCCGCCGTGCGCACGGCCCTCGCCGACGGTGGTTGGATCGTCGACCTGCGCGACCAGGCCGCCTACGCCCGGTCGCACGTGGAAGGCGCGATCAACGTCGCCTTGCGTGGCCGTCTCGACACTTGGACCGGCATCGTGGTGCCGTTCACCGCGAAACTGCTGCTGGTCGGTTCCGACGACGAAGTGCGCGAGGGCGCCTTCCGGCTGCGCCGCATCGGCTTCGACACGATCCACGGTCGCCTCGCCGCCGATCCCGACGCTTGGCGACGCGACGGCCTCCCGGTCCGCACGAGCCGCGTGGTGACGCCGAAGGAACTGCACGCCGCGATGCAGACCGGCACCGAGCCGATGGTCGTCGACGTGCGCAGCGCCGACGAGTTCGCCGACCTGAGGCTCGGCGACGTCGGCAACATCCCGGTCACCGAGAGCGAACGCTTCGCAGCGGTGCTCGCCAAGGACGCTCCGGTGCTGATGGTGTGCAACAGCGCCTACCGTTCGAGCATGGCGGTCGGACTCGCGGAGCGACTCGGCTTCCGCGACGTCGCATCGCTCGACGGTGGCATGGATGCATGGCTGGCCGCAGGCCTGCCGGTCGTCGGTCGCATGGCCAAGGCCGGCGCGAGCCCGAAGTCCGCCGCCGCCACCGCCCCGGCCGCCGGCGACAAACTGGCGCTGCCCGAACCGATCGAGCCCGGGGCACTGGCCAAGGTGCTGCTCGAACAGCCTGGCAGCTACACCGTGCTCGACCTGCGCCCGCAGTGGCAATTCGCCGAATGGACGCTGCCCGGCGCCAGGAACGTAGCCGCAGACGGCGTGCTCGACGTGCTCGCCTCGCTGCCGGCCGAACAGCGCGTGGTGCTCGTCGACCGCGACGGCACGCACGCGTTTGCGGTCGCCGGCGCCGTGATGGCCCGCACGCCCGAACGGCTGCTGCGCGTGCTGCTCGGCGGCGCGATCGGCTACCACCGCACCACCACGTTCGGGGGCACGGCGGCGATGGCCGGTGGTGCTCGCGCCCCGGTCCCGGCAAGCACGCCGGTTCCGGTCCCGACCACTCCCCCCGCTCCCGCCGCCAAGAAGCGCAGCGCCGGCTGCTGAGGAACCCACCATGCCACGTCCCTACTGGAACCCCTACGTAGCCGGCGCCGGACTCGGCCTCGTGCTGCTGTTCTCGTACCTGGTGCTCGGCACCGGGCTCGGCGCTTCGGGCGCGATCACCCGCGCCGCCGTCGTCGCCGCCCACGGCCTCGCCCCGGCCGCGGTCGAGCAGAACCCGTGGCTCGGCAGCTACTACGCCGACGGCCAGAACCCGCTCGCGTACTACCTGGTCGCGATGTTCGTCGGCACGCTGCTCGGCGGCCTGCTGTCGTCGTTCGCCGCCGGCCGCATCGCGCCCGGGGTCGAACGTGGCCCCACCGCCGGCATCGGCCTGCGCCTATGCCTCGCCCTGGTCGGCGGCGCGCTGGCCGGGATCGGCGCGCGCTTCGCGTCTGGCTGCACGTCGGGCATGGCGCTGTCGGGCGGCGCCCTGCTGCAGACCGGCAGTTTCGTGTTCACCGGCGCCTGCTTCGCGGCGGCGTTCGCACTGGCCCCGATGGTCAGGAAGGAATGGCGATGAACCTGTTCGCGAACGGCACTCTCGACACCCCGCTCGGCCTGCTGCTGGCCCTCGTCGTCGGCAGCGGCTTCGGCTTCTGGCTCGAACGCGCCGGCTTCGGCAGTTCGCGCAAGCTGACCGCGATCTTCTACCTGCAGGACTTCGCCGTGCTGAAGGTGATGTTCTCGGCGATGGTCACCGCGGCCATCGGACTGCAGTTGCTGGCCGCGACCGGCCACGTCGACCTCGGCGCACTCTACGTGCCCGAGTCGATCGTCTGGCCGCAGGCCGTCGGCGGTCTCGTGTTCGGCGCCGGCTTCGTGGTCGGCGGCTGGTGCCCCGGCACCGCCGCGGTCGGCCTCGCGTCGGGCAAGCTCGACGCCCTGGTCTTCCTGGTCGGCGCCGGACTCGGCAGCCTCGCGTTCGCGGCGCTGCAACCGTTCGTCGGCGACTTCCTGCACGCCGGCACCTGCGCGATCGGCTCGTTGCCGCAAGCACTCGGCGTGTCCCCCGCACTCGGCGCTGCCGTGCTCGCGGCAGTGGCCCTGGCCGCCTTCGTCGGCGCCACCAAGGTCGAACGCATCATGCACAAGAGGAACCCATGAACCCGTCGCAACCGAACCAAGACTCCCCGGCCGCCCCGGCCCTCGCCATCGGCACCATGCTGTTCGCGATCGCAGCGGCAGTCACCCTCGGGCAGAAGCCCGGCAGCATCGCCGCGCCGACACCCGGCACCGCGTGGCTGCAGGCGATCGAAACCGGCGCAGACCACATCGAGCCGCGTGCGCTGGCGAGCGAACTGCTGGCCGCGCCGAGCGACCTGGTCCTGGTCGACCTGCGCCCCGCGAACGAGTTCGCGACCTGGCACCTGCCGGGTGCCCTGAACATGACCGTGCCCGACGTCTGCGGCGAACCGGGCCAGAAGCTGTTCGCCGCGAAGCCGCGTCTCGTCGTGCTCTACAGCAACGGCCCGGCGCACCCGGGCCAGGCCTGGGTCGCGCTGAACTCGGCCGGCCACAGCAACGTGAAGGTGCTGGCCGGTGGTCTCGACGACTTCAAGACGCAGGTGCTGACGCCGCCATCGCTGCGGCCCGACACCGACGAAGCAACCGCAAAGGCGGAGCTGGCGACGTTCACCTTGACGCGCGCGTTCTTCCTCGGCGACCCAGCCCCGAAGGCGCCGGTGTTCGCCACCGACCCCACCGAACTGGCCAGGCCGACGATGGTCTCCGCGAAGTGGCTGCACGACCACCTAGGCAAGGTCGCCGTGCTCGACCTCCGTTCGGCGCGCGATTTCGCGGCCCTGCACGTGCCCGGCGCACAGCGGCTGGACCTCGCCAAGATCCGCCAGAAGCACGACGACCGCGACCTGCACTTCGTCGCCGACGACGCCCTCGCGGCCGCGTTCGGCGCGCTCGGCCTCACCGTCGACACGCCGGTCGTGCTGTGCGCCGACGACAAGCAGCAGGATCCGACCATGGCGGCAATGGCGCTGCTGCGGCTCGGCCACCGTTCACTGGCCATCCTCGAAGGCGGCATGCTGCGCTGGGCGACCGAGCGGCGCCCGCTGGTCGCGGCGACGACCACGCCGAAGGCCGCGAAGTACGAACCGCGCGCCGGCGCCGACGACTTCACGATCACGACCGATGCGCTCGCCGCCGCCGTGACGGCGGGCAGCACCAAGGTGCTCGATGTGCGGCCGCCGGAGTTCTTCCGCGGCGACAAGTCGACCGAGGCGCGACCGGGCCACATCCCCGGCGCCGTGAACCGGCTCTACTCGAAGGACGTCGTGCGCCAAGACGACGGCTCGTGGCTGCGCCCGGCCGCCGAACTGCGCAAGGACTACGAAGCACTCGGCCTCTCGGGCAAGGACCCGATCGTGGTCTCGTGCCGCACCGGCCACACCGCGTCACACACGTACTTCGTGCTGCGGCACCTGCTCGGCTACGAGAACGTTCGCTGGTACGCCGGTTCGTGGACCGAGTGGGCCGAACGCAAGGACCTCCCGGCCGCCACCGGAGACAAGTGATGGCGAAGAAGCACGACACCATGTCGCCGCAGATGCTCGAGCGGGTCGCGGGCCAGTTCCGCGCCCTCGCCGAACCGTCGCGGCTGCAATTGATGAACCTGCTGTTCGACCGCGAACGCACCGTCGGCGAACTGGTGGAGGCGTCCGGCCTGTCGCTCGCCAACGCCAGCAAGCACCTGGGCCTGTTGCACCGCGCGGGTTGGGTCACGCGGCGCAAGGACGGCCTCAACGTCGTCTACGCGCTCGCCGACGAACGCACGTTCGGCCTGTGCGAACTCATGTGCGACCGCGTGCGCGAACTCGCCGCGGCCGAGGCCACGTTCGCGAAGCGTGGCGGCGGGTGATCGCCGCCGCGATCGTCACAGCCGTTCGAGCTCCAGCTTGCGGAACTCGCAGGGCGCCCCTTCGGCCTGCAGCGCGATCTGGCCCTTCGACGCCGTGCACTCGGTGCCGGCATTCACCAGGGCCCCGTTCACCCAGATCGTGATCGCCTTGCCGCGGCACTCGATCACCATCGTGTTCCACTCGCCGTTCGGCTTCTCGCTGCCGTCGGTGAGGTTCTTGATGCGGCGGGCCTTGTCGCCGTCGACGCCCCACTTCTCCTTCGGGCCGCGCCGCTGCTCCATGTCGGGAACGGTGATGTCCTCGCCGATGCACCAGAAGTCGCCGGCGTTGCCGACGTGCAGCTGGCACTCGATCGACTGCGGGAACATGCCGTAGAGCCGGCGCGGGGTCGACGCGTGTACCAGCACGCCACAGTTGCCCGGCTCGCCCGGCCAGCGCCATTCGACGGTCAGCTTGTAGTTCTCGTACGACGCGTCGGTGATCAGGTGGCCTTCGGGTTTGCCCTGGCTCACCAGGATGCCGTCCTTCACGACGAACGACGGTTCGACCTTGGCGCCATTGTCGGCGGCCGGAACGTCGGCGTGCCAGCCGGTGAGGTCCTTGCCGTTGCACAGCGCCACCGGCTTCGGCGGGCCGAACAGGCTGCAAGCGACGAGCGGGAGGAACAGGAACGGAGCGAGACGCGGCGCCATGCCGCGAACCCTACGTCGGCGCCGCCTCGTTGCGAGCCTTCTGTCTTGGAACACGATGGCGGCTGCGCCCCGGCGACGCGGGTCGTCCTCGGGTCAAGGTGCCAGGCGGTCGGCGCGCCAACCCGCACCGTCGCGCACGAACCGGAAGCGGTCGTGCAGCCGGCCGTCGCGGCCTTGCCAGAACTCGATCGACGCGGGCACCAGTACGTAGCCACCCCAATGCGGCGGCCGCGGCACGACGGCGTCGCCGACCTGCCGCTCGAGCTGCTGCACACGCTGCTCCAGCTCGTCGCGGTCGCGCACCACCTGGCTCTGCGGCGACGCAGCACTGCACAACTGCGCGCGCCGCGGCCGCTGCCAGAAGTACTCGTCGTCCAGGGCCGCGGGTGCAGGCACGATCGTGCCCACGACCCGCACCTGGCGATTGCGCGGCGCCGGCCACCAGAACGTCGCCGCGGCCTTCGGATTGGCCGCCAGCTGTTCGCCCTTGTCGCTCTGCTTGTTGGTGAAGAACAGGAAGCCGCGCGCATCGGCCCCCTTGCACAGCACGATCCGGCAATGCGGCTGCCCGTCGCGATCGACGGTCGCGAGCGCCATGCCGTTCGGCTCCCCTACGCCGGCTCGTTCTGCAGCCGCGAGCCAGGGCCGGAACAGGTCCAGCGGATCCGCGGGAAGATCCGCGCGAGCCAGCGGGGCATCGCCGTATTCGATCCGGAGGTGCGAGAATCGGTCGTCGCCCATGCCGCCGATGGTAGTCGGCCGGCGGCCTCGTCCGCCCGCAACACGACGTAGTTGTCGTCGTAGTCGCGCGACTCGGGGTGGCCATCGTCCACGAACACTCGGATCTGGGGCGCCGTGTTCATGGCAGGACCATCGGCCGGCTCGATGAAGGCCCCATGAAGGCGGCGTACAGTTACGACCTGCCCGTGGGTCGCTAGGATCGCCCGCGATGCGCCTCCGGATCCTCGCTGCCCAAGGCTGTCTCCTGCTCGCCGCAGCCTGCGGCAGCTCCGCCGGTGCTTCGCCGGGTGCTCCGCTCGGCGCCGCCTTCGCGCTGCCGCGCCTCGTGCTGCTCGGCGCACAGACCTCGCGCAGCATGGTCGCCGAGGCCGTGTGGTTCGCGACCACGACGACGGGCGCCGGTGCGACCGGCAGCGTGACACGGACCGGAACGATCACCGTTTCGGGCGACGCCGCCGGCTACTCGCCGACGCCGAGCGAGAAACTGGTCGTGCGTGGCCTGCCGGTCGAGCACGAGTTCGAAGCCGTCGAAGTGGTCGGCAACCCGCAGGCCGCCAGTGCACAGCAGTGGTTGGCGCTGCCGCACCGGCTCGCCTACACGCACCGCGTCGCCGGCACCGGCGAAGTCCGCATCGACGAACAGTTCGACGGCACCCAGTTCGTCGCCACCGTGCGCGGCCAGGCTCGCCTGGCCGGCGTCGACTACGCGGTCGACCTCACGGTGCGCGGCGTCACCCGCGGCGGCGGCGACCTCGACGGCAGTGAAGCGCGCACCGGCTTCGACGTGACCGGCACGCTGCGCGGGCAAGGCTGCGAGATCGCGGTCGAGGAACAGCACGTGGTCGACTTCGCGTCGGCGGTGTCGCTGCGGCTGCTGCATTCGCAGCGCGGCTGGGCGAGCCAGATCCGTTCCAGCATCGGCAACACGCTGAAGGTCGACGGTGTGGAGTGGAAGTTCGTCGGCGTGAAGGTCGAAACGGGCGCGAAGGAGAAGGGCGGGCAGCGCAGCGACGACGTGGTCGCGTGCTCCGGCGCACTCACCCGCGCCGGCGTCGAAGTCGGCAAGCTCGAACTGGCCAACGGGCTCGTGCGCGTCGTCGGCCCCGACCTGGCACCACTGCCGCTCGATCTCGGCCGCTGAACCACCGCACCCAACGAGCGGCCGGTAACCTGCGGGCCATGCGCCTCCTCGACTTCCTTGCGGCGATCGCCGCGACCTCCTGCGCGTTTCCGGCTGCACTCCCCGCCCAGGAGGGGCAGATGGACGGCTACCTCGGCGTGCCCAACGGCCGGGTCGACGAAGCGTTCGGCGGCGGGTTCTCGATGTACGTCGCCGCCTGGCCGCTGCTCGCCAGGCACCCTGGGCCGAACTTCCAGACCGGCCTGTTCGGCACATGGATGCACGCGCGGCTCGACGGCGAGAAGCGCGAAGACAAGCTCTACTCCGACATCGAGGGCGGGCTCGGCTGGTGGCGCGACACGCGGTTTCCGACCGCGACGCCGAAGTTCATCATGGGCGGCGTGGCGCTCGACTTCGCCGCCTGGGCGAACGGCCCCGGCGCCGGCAAGGGCCGCGACTGGTCGAAGCCGAACGGCAAGTACGCGGTCGTGCAGCTGAGTCCGTGGGTCGTGTGGCCGCCGGACGGGCTGAACCTGAAGCAGGGCACCAGCGGCGAGTTGTTCGGTTACGGCTACCTGCCGCTGCCGCTCACCGAACCGAAGGCCAAGACCAACGGCGTCGACGTCCCGACCGGCAACCAATGCTGGACGCTGTTCCTCGACACCGCGACGTTCCACGGGCCGGTCACGTTCTTCGTGCCGTACTTCTTCTCCAGCGAGACCACCGCCAGGCCGGAGCTCGCCGGCCTGTTCCTCGACACCCGCCCGGCGAACCCGAACCGCGCGCTGCAGATGGAGACGCAGTACGTCCCGGCGGCCGTCGGCACGCTCGCCGACGGCCGCACGATCGCGCGCATCGCTCCGACGCGGTTCCCGATCGACGCGAACGGCGACTCGATCCTGGTGCACCGGATCACCTCGTACCGCCGCGATGCCCTGTGGAACGCCGTCGGGCGCTGGTTCGCCGGCGGGCCGGTCGCCGACGGCCGCATCGATCCCGAGCACGGCATCGTGCACGACATTCCAGGCAAGGGCTGGTCGACGTGGCGCATCCACACGCCCGCGGTGCAGAAGGACCAACGGGTGGCGGTCGACTGGCAGGGCTTCGCGACGCCGTTCGCCGCCGACGCCCACACGTTCGGCTACCGCTTCGGCGATGTGGTGCGCAAGGACGCGGGGCTGGCCACGCTGCCCGAGTTCTTCGTGCTCGAAGGCGAAGGCAAGGCTGCACGCTGGCGTCCGCTCACGCTCGCCGCAGCCGACGTTCCCGCCGCGCTGCGCGATGCGGCCCTCGGCGACCACGCGCAGCGGACACCCGAACCCTACGTCACGCCGACGGACGGTTGCTGGGCGACTCCCGGCCCGGTAGCCGGACCGTTCGAAGCCCGTCTCGGCGACGGCAGCGTCGTCACCTACCGCTGGTATCGCTTCGCCGACCAGCCCGCGCTGCAGAACGCCGACCTCACTGCCGCCGACCGCGAACAGTTGCAGCAGCGGGTCGAACTGCTGCATCGCCATTGGACG
Source organism: Planctomycetota bacterium (assembly GCA_016794485.1). Taxonomy (GTDB): domain Bacteria; phylum Planctomycetota; class UBA1135; order UBA1135; family UBA2386; genus UBA2386. The sequence goes on along the minus strand of JAEUHV010000417.1, from coordinate 16,074 downwards.
AAGGAACGGGCCTATCTGCCACCGCCGACGCGCGGGCGCCTGGCCGAACTCGATCCGGCCCTGCTCGTCGTGCCGCCGAAGGGGTTCGAAGTCGGCTACGTGCCCATCGCCACGCGCCAGGCCGCGATCGCGAAGTGACTGCGCACGGCGCCGCGCGAATCGGCCAGGCTCTTGCGACGCCAACCGCCACGGTCTACGCAGGTGACCGGAGCTCTTCTGACCCCATGCCCACCGTCAAAGCCATCGCCGCGCACAGCGCCACTTCCCCGCTCGGCCCCCACACCATCGCCCGCCGACCGGTCGGGCCGGACGACGTGGAGTTCGAGATCCTCTACTGCGGCGTCTGCCACTCCGACCTGCACACCGCGCGCAACGAGTGGTCCGCCTGGCCGACGGTCTACCCGTGCGTGCCCGGCCACGAGATCGTCGGCCGCGTGACGAACGTCGGCGCGAAGGTGACCCGCTTCCGCGTCGGCGACCTCGCCGCGACCGGCTGCATGGTCGACTCGTGCGGCACCTGCCCGAGCTGTCGCGACGGCCTCGAGCAGTACTGCGACACCGGCGGCACGGTGTTCACCTACAACGCGCCCGACCCCAAGGGCACCGCGCCGGTCACCTACGGCGGCTACGCGAAGTCGATCGTCGTGAAGGAACACTTCGTGCTGCGCATCTCGGACAAGCTGCCGCTGCCGGGCGTGGCTCCGCTGCTGTGCGCCGGCATCACGCTCTACTCGCCGCTCAAACACTGGGGCGCTGGCAAGGGCAAGAAGGTCGGCATCGTCGGCCTCGGCGGCCTCGGCCACATGGGCGTCAAGTTCGCGCACGCGTTCGGCGCCCACACCGTGCTGTTCACGACCTCGCCGGGCAAGGTCGCCGACGGCAAGCGACTCGGTGCGGACGAGGTCGTCGTCAGCCGCGACGCCGCGGCCATGGCGAAGCACGCGCGCAGCTTCGACCTGATCGTCAACACCGTCGCGGTGTCACACGACCTCGACCAGTTCGTGGCGCTGCTGAAGCGCGACGCGACGCTGGTGCTGGTCGGCGCCCCCGAACACGCGCACCCGTCGCCGAACGTGTTCAACCTGATCTTCGCGCGCCGGTCGATCGCCGGCAGCGGCATCGGTGGCATCCCGGAAACGCAGGAGATGCTCGACTACTGCGCCGCGAACGGCATCACGTCGGACGTCGAACTGATCCAGCCCGGCCAGATCAACACCGCCTACGAGCGCATGCTGAAGGGCGACGTGAAGTACCGCTTCGTGATCGACATGAAGGCGCTGTGAGCGGCGCGGCTCCGGCCGCCCGCTACGCGCGCAGGATCTTGTCCATCGCCTTGCCCTTGGCGAGCTCGTCGACCAGCTTGTCCATGATGCGGATCTTCCGCATCGTCTCGTCTTCGATCGCCTCGATGCGCACGCCGCAGACGACGCCCGTGACAAGGCTCGCGTTCGGGTGGAAGCGCGGCGCCTTGGCCAGGAAGGTCTCGAGGTCGATGTCGGACGCGACGGCCTGCCGCAGGCTCTTGCCATCGTGGCCCGTGAGCCAGCACAGCACCTCGTCGACCTCCGCCTTGGTGCGGCCCTTGCGCTCCGCCTTCTGCAGGTAGAGCGGGTAGAGGGTCGCGAACTTGATCGCGTAGACGCGGTTGGCGGCCATCACTTCACCTCGGCCCGAGATCGCGCCGACGCAGCCCTCAGCAGCGAGTCCTTGGCCCTGACGAGTTCGAGCATGCGCCGCTTCACCTGCGCGTCGAGGTTCGACCCGAGCCAGCCGGCCGGGTCGTCGGGGCGCTTCTGGTCGGGCCGTTTCTCCTTCTCGATGCGCTTCAAGGCAGCATCGATCGCCTCCAGGCTGGTGAGGTCGATCGCCTCCAGGAACGCCTTGAACTCGGCCAGCCAGGCCGTCCGCGCAGTTTCACGGTCGGCAGGACCGGGATCCCGCGCCTGGGACGAGGCAGCGCAGGCAGCGAAGGCGAGAGCGGCGAGCGAGACGAGGAGGGTTGGGCGCATGCAGGATCCCGAGAGGGCCAGGATAGCGATCGTCGTCGACGGCGGAATCCGTGCGATTTCCCGTTCGGTTCCAGCCGCAACCACTTCTCGCACCGACCGACCGGGCGCAACCGCGTGCCGGCGAATGCCCCACCACATGCAGACCTCCACACCCGTCCTGCTCCTCACCCCGCTGCTGCTCGGCCTCGCACCCATCGGCCATCTCGCGGCCCAATGCAGCCTCGGCTGGACGGGCCTCGGCTCGGGCATCGACAATGCCGTCTTCGCCGTCGCCGCCCTGCCGAACGGTGACGTGGTCGCCGCCGGCGGCATCGCGATGGCCGGCGGCGTGCCCGTCAACAACATCGCGCGCTGGAACGGATCGGCCTGGTCGGCCCTCGGCATCGGAGTGAACGGCGGCTTCGTGTTCGCCCTGTGCGCCGAACCCAATGGCAACCTTCTCGTCGGTGGGTCGTTCGCCAACGCCGGCGGCGTGCTCGTCAATCGAGTCGCCCGCTGGAACGGCTCGACCTGGTCGGCTCTCGGCACCGGGCTCGGCGGCCATGCCAGCGCCATCGTGCGGCTGGCCAACGGCGACCTCGTCGTCGGCGGCGGCTTTCCCACAGCCGGTGGCGCCCCCGCCAGCAACATCGCCCGCTGGAACGGTTCGACCTGGAGCGCCCTCGGCAGCGGCTTGGACGGACAGGTGCACGCGCTGGCCACGCTCCCGAACGGCGACGTGGTCGCCGGCGGCTCGTTCCTCAATGCCGGCGGCAGCCCCGCGGTCGGCATCGCGCGCTGGAACGGAACCAGCTGGTCGTCCCTGGGCTCGGGCGTGAACGGCTACGTCACCGCGCTGGCGACGCTCGCGAACGGCGACGTGGTCGCCGGCGGCTACTTCACGTCGGCGGGCGGCGTGCCGGCGAGTTACGTCGCGCGCTGGAACGGCGCGGGCTGGTCGAGCCTGGGCAACGGGGTGAACAGCCTCGTCAACGCGCTCGCGACGCTGCCGAACGGCGACCTGGTCGTCGGTGGCTACTTCAACGCCGCGAGCGGGGTGCCCGCCGAACGGATCGCCCGCTGGAACGGAACGGCGTGGTCGGCTCTTGGGGCAGGGTTCAACAACCCGGTGAACTCGCTGGCGACGCCACCGAACGGCCTGCTCGTCGCGGGCGGTTCGTTCGCGACGTCGGGCAGCACCCAGATCGACCGCGTCGCGCAGGTGACGACGTCGTGCCCGGCGAGCGCCGCGTCGGTCGGAGCGGGCTGCGCCGGCTCGGGCGGCGCCAACAGCTATGCAGCGGTCGGCCTGCCGTGGATCGGCACGACGTTCCGCGGCCGCGGGACGGGGCTGCCGCTGCAGGCGTTCGTGGCCGTGGTGACCGGACTGGCAGCCACGAGCGTGCCGCTGGCGAGCCTGCTGCCGCCATCGCCCCCCGGCTGCACGCTGCGGGCGACGCCCGATCTCGTCGATGTCACCCTGTCGAGCGGGGGCACCGCCGATACGGCGCTGGTCGTCCCGAACAGCGTGGCGTTGGTCGGGGTCGCATTGTTCCAGCAGCTGGTGTTGCTGGAGTTCGATGCGAGCCTGGCGATCGTCGAGAACACGAGCAGCAATTCGCTGGCCCTGGTGATCGGGGCGCTCTGAACGGGGGTACGGCTCGGGGCAATGGGCGGGGCCGCGAGCCCAAGGGCGGTCTTTCCCAGAATCGATCGGCCGTCGCGGCGAGGAACCGTGTGGATGGGGCAGCACCTCCTTTCCCAAGGCCGCCCCATGATGCCATCCCTCCTCCGCCGCTTCGTTCCTGCCCTCGCTGCGACCGCATTCGCGGCGGGCCTCGCCGCCCAGTGCCAGAGTGTGACCACCGTCCTGCCGCCGACCTTCGCGCAGAGCGGGATCATGTTCGACGTCGTGAACGTCTCCTCCGACCCGATCCAAGTCACCGGCATGGACCAGATGGCGGCCGCCTTCGGGGTGACGGATGTCCACGTCTACACGAAGGTGGGGACCTGGAACGGTTCGCAGGCGACGCCGGCGGCCTGGACGCTGGTCGGCTCGAACCCGCTGTGGGGCCACTGGCCGTACCCGCAGCTGTCGTCGCTGAACATCCCGATGAACGTGGTGATCCCGCCCGGAGGCACGCAGGGGTTCTACGTCGGCGCTACCTACAACGACCCGACCGACATGCTCGCGTTCCGCAGCGGTTTCAACCAGCTCGGTGCGTCGCAGGGCAACGACGGCACGCTGGACGTTCGCATCGGTGCGGTCGTCTACTACCCGTTCTCGACGACCGTCGGGCTGTCCAACGGCGACGGAGTCTACTCACTCGGCAGGGTGTACTACTGCAAGGCCGCGACGAACACCGTGATCGGCACCGGCTGCGGCGTCAACGCGAACTCGTTCTACGGGTCCTATCCCGATGCGGCCGCCGCGCAGCAGGCCCTGGACGGCAACGTGCTGCGCCTCGCTCCGAACGCGACCGGTTACGCGGGCACCTGGGAGAACGGCACCGCGGCCGCCTCGTACATCCCGCCCTCGGGCGCGATCCCGCTGCCGGTCGGTGACGACAACTTCGCGCCCCTGACGCCGAGCACGCCGTTGCCGACGCCGTACGGCGCGCAACCGGTGCTGGCAGTGAGTGGCAACGGCATCGTCGCGTTCGGCCCGTTCGTCGACACGCCGGGAACGAACGCCTGGCTGCCGACGGTAGACGGCTTCCTGCAGAGCACGAACGGCGGCGTCTACGCGTGGCACGACTACAACTCGTTCGAGCCGGGCAGCGGCGCGGTCGCCTACCACTACGCCGGCAACCTGCTCTGCGTGACGTTCGCCGACGTCGAGAACTACCCCATGGGGTTCCCGAACCGCAGCACGCTGCAGTTCCAGTTCGATCTGTCGACGGGCGCCATCGCGATCGTGTTCGTGCACATCGACGGCAGCGTGGCGAGTCCCTACGGCTCGGGCCACGTCGTCGGCATCACGGCTCCGGGCGGGTCGATGGATCCGGGCGCCGTCGATCTCGCCACCGCATCGCTGCTGACGACGAGTCCCGAAGGCGGTCAGCGGCTGGTGCTGCAGGCGACGTCGACGCCGGTGGCCGGCACGACGTGGCAACTGCAGACCACGGACCTGCCGGCGACGATGGCGTTCGGGGTCACGGTGGTCGGTCTGTCCGATCCAGGTGTGAACGACCTCGCGGTCATCGGCATGCCGGGCTGCGGCCATCGCGCGTCGCTCGACATCCTCACCGCGTTCACGGTTGCGCCTGGCACGCCGTCCTACAGCTGGGGCATCGGGATCCCGGCGAACGCGCCGCTCGGCGTGCAGGTCTACGCGACGACGATCGTGGCGCCGAATCCGGCGACGAATGCGTTCGGCATGATCACCAGCAACGGCATCCGCGGCCTGGTGAACAGGTTCTAGGCGAGGGCGCTCTCGGCGCCCGCGCCGGCTCGAGCCCGAGCGGCAATCCCCGGCTCGGTGTCCGGAGCGCTCTGGACGAGCCTTGCACCATCAGCGACGACCCGACGAGGTCGCATCGGCGGCGGTCGCCACTTCGAGCCTGCTTCGTCGAGTCGCAGACCTCGGCTCGGCTTCGTGGCACGAAGTCCGCATCGGCCAGCAAAAACGAGCGCGCCGAGAGTCTCGCGGGTCGGTCGAGGCGATCCGTCCTTCTGGTCAGCGCGCGGCATCCTCGGCGAGGAATCGGTCGACGACCTCCAGGTGCGTGTCGAAGAAGGTCTTCTCGCCGGCGGAGCAGAACAAATAGACATGGCCCCGGAATTCCGTCTGGAAGCGAGGATCCCCCTCCATTTGGCAGAGTGGACAGATGGGATGCCCATCTCGCTCCCGAGCAAACCGCGCAAACGCGCCGTTCGAGCCGGCGTCGCGCCAGCCATTGCCTTGGTACTCCATGGCCTCCACGAGTTCCTCGGCGGACTCTCGTCCGAGGTAGCGCTCGACGACTCGGATCGCGAGGTCGATTCCGCTCGAGATTCCTCCCGCGGAAGCAAGGTTGCCATCTTCGACGAAGCGGGCGCCGCGCTCGAGCTTCACCTTGGGGAACGCGCCGGCAAAACGGAAGTAGCCACCATGATGGGCCGTGGCGCGCCTGCCGTCGAGCAAGCCTGTTCTCGCCAGGACGAAGGCACCATTGCACACCGACATGGTGACATCCGTTCCCGGAGCCACACGGCGAATCCACTCGAGCATCGCTTCGGGCACATCGTCGGTCATCGCCGGGATGACGACTGCCTTGGGCGCTGGTGCGTTCGCGAACGTGTAGTCCGGCACGATCCGCATGCCGCCACCGACCACGACAGGCTCCAGGGTGGCCGCGACGAAGTACGGTCGAAACAAAGGGCGTCCGTCCGCAGTGACTGCGCCGGCGAAGACTTCGAGCGGGCCAGTGAAGTCGAGCACCTCCGCGTCCTCGCCGAGCACGAAGGCAACCGGCAGCGATCCCTCCTTCGGCACCATGAGTGGGAACGGCGCGTCAACCGGGTTCGGCGCAGAGCCGTGGGTCGCGCACGCTGCAGCGGCGACAATCATGAGGAACAGGGACGAACGGGCTGAGGCGAAGAAACGCATGGGGACTTGGCGGGTGGAGTGAACGAGGGGCTGCAGGGTGTCTGCATTCGACGGCGACGGCGGAATCCGAGTCTCGAGGGTCACCTCGGCCCCCGGTAGCCGATGTCATCGAGCCAAGCTTCCTTGGCCACCTTCAACGGCATCCCGATGGTGCGCTCCAGGTACTCGTTCTCGTCGTCGTGGTGCTCGATGGCCTGCAGCAATACAGACGGTCCGTAGCGACGCTGGAGGTTGCGAACGAAACTCGTCGATGCGACATAGAACGCCGGCGCCACCTTCATCCGCTCTTCCGTGAACAACTCGGGTGGCTTGCCGCGCGACCCGACGAAGGCGAGAGCCTGGGCTGCCGAGCCCGTGTCGAGCCGCTCGCGGCACAGAGTGTCGATGCCTGACGCGGGGACCTGGATGAGTGGGGAGTAGTGCGGAAGCCCGGCACGATCGTCGATGTCGATCGCCAGACTCTCCGCGAGGCCCTCGTGAAGCCAAAGCGGCATGCGCGCGCTCTGGACCGCCTCGGTCTCCGCGAACCACTCTCCTCGCCGCGAGGCGAGCAGGATGTGCATCGTCTCGTGCATCCATGGTGCTTGGCCTTCGCGCATCCGCCAAAGCGGGATGTAGACGATGTTCCCGGGCGGCGCGTGGCAGATGAACTGCGCATCGGCGAAGTAGAAGTAGATGCGCGGGTCACCGCGGAAGTTCCAATCAGGGCGAGCAAGGTGCTCCTTGGCCGCCCGCACACCCTTCGCAACGAGCGAAAGCCAAGCCTGCTGATCACGCTCGGCTACGACACCGCGCGGCATCCAGAGAACCACGTCGTCCGCAATGAGGCACTCACCATTCGCCTCGACCGCCTTTTGCTGGGGAATGTCGGTCGGCCACGGATAGAGGCATGTTCCGCGCGGTGAAGGCGCCGCAGCGCAAGCGCCGAGGACAACCGTAGCCAACCAGGCGTGTGCATCTCGACATTGCGCGATGCCATGTCTCGTCATGGCTCCCGCCATTCGTGCTGGTGAGTGCTGGGGCATTGCACGTGGTCGAGGATCAGTTCACGGATAGACGGTCATCATTCGCGGCTTGCCCCCCTTGCGGTCCGGCAACAGGATCCACTCGATCGTCGTGACGGCAGCCTCGGCGGCGGCACGATTGCCGTCGGCGATCTCCCACAAGGCCAGACGGATCCTCGCCCCATCGTCCTTGGGAGCCTCGGCCACGGTCTTGCGGGCGGCGGCGACACGTTCGGACCGCTTTGGGTCCTCGGCGTAGTGCTTCACCAGACGATTCGCGAACCAGGTGTCGAGAACGGGCAGCAGCGGCGGCACGCCCTTCTGCTTCGGATCGTCGTGGCATCCCTGGCACGTCTTGCCTGGCCAGCGCTCCAACTCGGAAACGATCGCGTCCAGCGCCTCGACCTCCGCTTCGCGGTTGCCTTCCAATTGGGCGATGCGCGCCTGCAGAGCGTGGTAGCGGCGACGATCGCGTTCGTTGACCTCCTCGAGGTGGTCGATCTTGGCCAGTTCGGCCTTCGCCGCGGCCACGTCGCCTTCGGCGAGGTGCCCGCCAGCGAGCAGAACGCGGTACAGGAACACCTCGGAGAAGGGATCCTTCTCCTTGCCCAGAGCGACCAACCACTCGCCATCGCCTGTCCGCACGGCAGCATCCCGCGCGATCCGCAGCCACTGCAGGCGCTCGGTCTCCACGGCATTCGTCAAGTCGATCTTTCGCAGCGTCGCGGCGACTCCCGCCGGGTCGCTGGCCAGGTCCTTGCGCAACTGTGTCAGGTGCTGCTCCAAGGCCGACGACGGCGGTGTGGTCGTGGGTTTCGGGTCCTGTGGCGTGTGGTGATGGCGCGTTCCTGAGTTGATCGTCAGCAGTGCAACGGCTGCGGAGAACGCGGCGCCAATGAGACGGGGACGGGGTGCCATGGTCATGGAGCCTAGGACCTCCGGGGACGGTCGCCATCGGCAGCAGCAGTTTCGGGTGCGGCAAAGTGTCGCGCGACGACTGCCACGCTGACTTCCCCGGCGGCTCCTGCAGAACAGGCTCTGGACCTGCCCGTGTTCCATCTCGACTTCCTGAACAACCGCATGCTGATCGCGGTGATCGCGCTGTGCATGGCACTGGGTCGGCACATGTACCGCTACGCGGCACTGAACGAGCATCGTTCCGACATGGCGGTGGCGACGCGGCAGTGGACCCGTGACTCGCAACAAGCGGCCTACGACCTGGCGATGGGCCGGGCTCGCGCGGCAGCGGGCATCAGCGAAGGACAACACGCGTTCGAAAACACGTGTGCGGCGTGCCATGACCGCAACAGGCAGCTGGTCGGTCCACCAGTCACTGAGATCGCCAGGATCTACGCTGGCAACACCACTGGGATCGTCACGTGGGCGCGAGCCCCCGGGTTGCCGCAGATGCCCGCGTTTCCCTCGATCCCGGATGAGACCTTGCACGCGATCGCCGACTACATGCTCGAGTTCGGCAAAGAGGGTCCGTGACGTGCGTAGCAGCGACGGCTCCGCCTTCGGCTGCTGGACTCTCTGAAAGAACAACGGGATCACGCCGTTCTGCCCGCGAATGTCACGGGCAGAGCAGGCTGCCCAGGCTGTTCCGCGAGCATGGACCCGACGACCAGGACCGACGAGCCCGTCGTGCGACCGGCGACCGACGAGGCGCTCGGCACCGCATGGTTGGTGCGACTGCGCTGGGGCGCTGTCGCCGGGCAGATCGTCACCGTCGTCATCGCGCGCGCCGGCTTCGGACTCGACCTCGCCGTGGGCACCTTGGCAGGCTTCATCGCCGTGACGGCGATCAGCAACCTGCTCCTCGCCCTACCGGCGGCACGGAGCGCCTCCTGGGCGGTGTCGGTGGTCCTGGTGTTCGATGTCGTCGCGCTCGGGGCGATGTTGGCGGCTTCCGGCGGCGCCTCGAATCCGTTCACCGTGTTCTTCCTCGTGCACGTCGCGCTGGCGGCACTGCTCGTGCATCCGTTGATCGCGTGGGGAATCGTTCTGCTGACGATCGCAGCGTTCGGCCTGCTCTTCCTGGTCCCCGGCCGCGGCATGCACCACGAACACGGTGGCTGGTCCCTGCACCTGCTCGGCATGTGGATCGCCTACGCGCTCGCTGCGGCCTTCGTGACCTACTTCGTCGGTCGCGTCTCGCGCGCGATCCGGGATCGGGATCGCAGCCTCGCGGAGATCGCGAGCCTCCGCGCGCAGAACGAACGACTGGCGACGCTGTCGAGCTTCTCGGCCAACGCGGCCCACGAACTCGGTTCGCCGCTGGCCACCATCGGTCTGGCAGCCAAGGAACTCGCGCGCGGGCTCGTGGCAGGAACCGACGGAATCCACCTGGCGAGCGACGCGGAACTCATCGTGGCCGAAGTCGTGCGCTGCCGCACGGTGCTCGCGGACCTGTCGGCGCGTGCGGGCGAGTCCATCGGCGAAATGCCGGTTCCCGTGTCGGCGCAGCAGCTCGTCGAAGCACTGCGTCGAGTCCTGGCACCGGCCGACCACGCCCAGTTCGCGGTCGAGTTCGCGGACGCGGCGTCTCGCGTGGCCTCGGTGACGGCACCACTCAAGTTGCTGACGCAGACGGTTCACAACCTGGTCTGCAACGGTCTCGAGGCCAACGCCGATCGCCGAGAGGCTCGCGTCGAACTCCATGTCGAGGCTTCGGATCAGCTCTACCTGCGTGTTCGCGATCGCGGGGACGGATTTCCGGCCGAGTTGCTCGCACGGATCGGGGAACCCTTCGTGACGACCAAGGCGGAGCAAGGAGGACTCGGACTCGGCTTGTACCTGGCGCGGTCGTTCGCGCGGCGCATGGGCGGCCGGCTCTCCATCCGACCGCGCGTCGGCGGGGGAAGCGAAGTCGAACTGTGCCTACCTCGTCGTCCGCTGCCACCCAACCCATGAGCCACCAGCAAACTGCTCGGGCGGAGGCTCCGCGGCGTTCCATCTTGATTGTCGATGACGACGATGGATTTCGTCGTCGCCTGGCTCGTGCACTGAAGGAGCGGGCCTTCGACGTGCGCGATGCCGATTCGGTCGAGGAGGGCATGGACCTCGCTCGCGCCGAGTCCCCCGAGTATGCGATCGTCGACCTGAGGATCCGCCGCAGCTCGGGACTGCATCTGGTGCGACGCTTGCACGAGCTGGACCCCACCACCAGGATCGTCGTGCTTACGGGCTATGGCAGCATCGCGACGGCCCTGGATGCCGTGCGGTCCGGCGCCGTCCACTACCTGACCAAGCCGGCTGACATCGACGAGATCCTCGCCGCCCTGGACCACGATGGCTCCCCTGCCGCGACGCCCCCGCCAGCCTCCATACCCTCCCTGGATCGGGTCGAATGGGAACACATCGATCGGGTGCTGGTCGACTGCGGCGGCAACATCACGCAAGCCGCGGCCTTGCTTGGCATTCATCGACGGTCTCTGCAGCGCAAGCTCGGCAAGCGGCCGGGGCGAGCCTGACTCCGCCGCGGCCCGCAGCGAAGGAGTGTGGCGCGAGGAGATTTGCCGTTGGAGCCGTCTCGGCGCAGCCGCGTGGGCTTCAAACCCGAAGCTCTCGCTCCTGCCATCTCCGCCGCGGAACGCGGCAGCAGGCAGCAGAAGAATGGTCGGAGCGAGAAGATTTGAACTTCCGACCCCCTGCACCCCATCGGCTCCAAGCCGTTGTGGTTGTGGTGGTTAGAACTGATTCTGACGCCGGGATCTTAGCGCGATTCGGCCCGCTGACAAGCCCTCTCGTTCCCTCTCACTCGCTCGCAACCACACTCAACCCGACACCGGAATGCGGTCGACTACCGCACACACCCGGCTCCTGAACGTGGCGCATGCGGTCCGGAATGGCACAATCGATCGGGCGCGGCGCGGGTGGAGACACGTTCATGGCCATTCACAGCTTCCTCAAAGGTCTCGCCGGCGAGTTCCTGAACCGCGTCGGCCATCGCCTGTACTTGCCTCGCAAGCAGTACCACACCTTCCACAACATCGTGATCCCGAGCGGAACGGGCACGACCGAGATCGATCACGTGATCGTTTCGGAGTTCGGCATCTTCGTCGTCGAGACGAAGTACTGGTCGGGGTGGTTCTTCGGAACCGAGTGGGACAAGCACTGGACGCGGGTTCACTTCCGCAGCAAGCGCCAGGTCCCAAACCCGCTGCACCAGAACTACGGCCACGTAATGGCACTCTCCGAACTGCTTGGCATGCCACCAGAACGCTTTCGGCCACTGGTGGCCATTCGCGGAGCGACCTTCAAGACTGCACTGCCCCAAGGGGTCGTGGCCGGTGGGTACGCGAAGCACGTGCGTAGGCCTCGGGATCCCGACCTCGACCCGGCGGAGGTTGCGGGAGTCCTCGCGGTGCTCAGATCCGACCGCGTAGGCAGAGGCTGGATCGCCCGCCTGCGGCACGCCTGGTTCACCAAGGCCAAGCCCTCTCCGCTTGCAGTTATCGAAGCTCCGAAGGCCCGGTCCAAACGCACAGCGACGGCGGCCACAGTTGGAGGACTGATGGAAACTACACCCCCTCCGTTGCCGCGACCAAGGACGCCAGTGCAGCCCCCAGCCTTACCTATCTCACACCAACCGGCCTTCTGCATAGGTTGCGCGGGGACCGTTGCTTTCGACCCAGCTCGACCAATGTGCCCAACCTGCTACCGTGACTCCCGTATGGGATCCGCGCTACAATACCTGTCTCGCCCCAGCTGTCATCAGTGTGGCCTACCCAACTCTGGACGACTCTCGAAGCCGATCTGTCGCGAGTGCTGGACTCAGCTTCCAAAGTCTGTTCAGCAGTCCATCACCGCATCGCTCAAGTGACGCCCGGGACCTTCGATCAGTTGCTGCTCGAAGCGCCGGAGATCGGAACGGCACGCGCCAAACCAGCGCGATGCCTTCGCGCGTCACGGCCAGCGCGATGTACACTTGCTTGCAGTCACCGCGGTGGTCGCGGCTGTGACCGCGTTGCGCCTGTGCGTTGCCAGCAGTCATGCCCTTCAAAGCAGGTCGACGTGACGTCGAGCAGCAAGTCGTACTTGATGCCGAATAGCTTGCCGATGCGGTCGCGAAAGTGCTGCTCGATCGCGCCCTTGTGCACAAGCACGTGATCGAGCGTGCGGTAAAGACGGTCGTCGTCGACCTTGCCCTCGGCGACGCCGAGTAAATCGTCGAGTGCCTGTGGTCAGCATTAACGGTTCCGACGTGTCTTTCGCTGCCTGTAAACCAACCATGCACGGCGTCTGGCAGCTCGAACGCGGAGTTCGTCCACAAATAGGGCAAGGAAGATGGAGGATGGGACAACCAGCCACCACCAGGAAACAGCCTCCAACAAGAACCCGCATAGCTTGCAGATGACCAGCCAAGAGAGGATCACCCCGAGACTCAAAGGAGGGGGACGGCTCATGGTCGACGGTCCCCTGGCCCGATGGGCCTCCGATTCTCACTTCTCGCTGGCACGAAGCGCACTTAGTAGCCCGGATCCCCAATGAGATGGTCAGCAACCTCATTAAGGATGTCCATGCTGCTCGAGCCAGCGACTCCCGTTAGGAACCCTCCAACGCTCTGCTGCCACGTCTTCCGCGCGCGCGGATTCAGAAACGCAATACGATCAATAGGTCCGACTGCCTCAGACGCGTGCGCAAGCGCCAGGTACACGACGACCTGCCGCACGTCGATAGATCGTAGACCCCTGCTCACGGCCTTGACTTCGCACAGGCAACCGGCAGCAACGTAGTCACACTCCGATTCTGAGCATACTCCAAGACCGGGCAGCATCGGACGAACGCGTACACCAACGTCCACATTGTCGCTAATCACACAAAGCTCATCGTATGTGAAGAGAGCCATTGCGCGAATCGCTCCAATATCATCCAACGATGGAGTTCTCTTCAAGCCTAGTCGCTGCATGTAGGCGCGAGTCCCATTCACAACTTCATCAGGAACGCTCTCGTTGACTAGTTCCTCGCGCGTCAGCCTGCCGAGAAGCACTGCGCCGCACCACCTGTCCGCCACCTCCGCGGCAAAGGCCGCATCTCGCAGTAGCGAGACGTCTTCCCCAGCACGCATCAGACACTCATTTACACTTCTGACGTAGTCTTCGGAGAACGGCAATAGCGCGGACCACCACGATGCATTCTTACCGACAATCCTCTTGACCGATGTCACAGCGGTATCCCGGCCTGCCCCTTGCCCTTTCGAGCGGCCGCCCATTTCGCGACAAGATCCGACATGCGGTCCCACGATTTCGAGTGCTTTTTGCGCCAATGATCCCCCTCATCACCAAGAAGGTACGATGCTGCAACCATCGCACGTTTCTCCCAGAGGCCTAGAGACGCCCATCTCTTCAATACCTGCGAGAGCCACGGCACGTTACCACGGAAGATCATTGCATACACAATATCTCTCTTTACAGTTTGACTCGCCTCGCTGTCGTACAGGCGAACAAGCAGCCTTGTGGCATCATCTCGCATGTCTCGCGCAAGCACGCGAACCGCGAACCCGCGGACTGGCGCGCTCAACACAAGGCGGCCGCGCGTCTTCACTAGCGACGCCACGGCGTCAAATACCGCCATGCACGCAGCAGCATCCTTGCCACCATCGACAATCCGCTTCATCAGCAACAGGACTTGTGCAATCACAGGGTACAGACTTTCCATTGACGCAATAATGGACTGGATCGCCGCACGCAGTTGCTCGCCCTCCAGCACTTCAACTGCCTGCATCAGCTTCTTTGCGAGCTGCGGATTCAGACGAGACTTTCGCACTTCGCGACCCAACATGCCAACAATGTCGTACTTTCCGACCGCTTCCCGCAGCTGCTGATACTCAATCTCGGCGTTCTGAGAATACGGGTCGTAACGCCACCTGATCATGAGAAAGTCACGCTCCTGCTTATCAAGCGCGTCGGATTCCGCGTCGAGCTTGTCTACCGCTAGATGCCCCAGATACTCTTTGCCCGTGACGACGCGCGTCTTTGCCTTTTGCAAGGCCAGACCATCCATCTCTGCGAGGATACTCGAAAGATAGTGCAGGGCGCTGTAGGCATCATCTCTACTGTCGATAAAGAAAGTGTAGTCATCGACATACCGGAAAAAGCGGAGTCCTTTCTGGTCCAAGAGTCGGTCGCATCGGTCCAGCGCTAGTTCTGCGAGAACGCGAGAGGCGGCGCCACCGACGGGCAATCCATAGGAAGCGCCACCGCGCATACGCAGTAGCATGTTAATGATATTGTTGACATGGTGGCAATTCGGTGCCGCCTGCGCCAGAGCGTTGTCGACTCGGTGATGATAGACACGACCATAGAAGTCGGCAATGTCGCAAACCAGAACGTACGGCGCCGTCGCTGCAGAGGCTTCGCAGGCACTTCGATATCGGTTCCAGCTGTCGGTCTCGAACAAGGCGCCGCCGTCTGTGGGTGCATATCTGTAGGCAAACACCCTGTCTTTCGGAAGGCGTGAGTTCTCAACCTTGTCGGCTATGGCGAGTACGCTTGATAGGAACAGGGCGTTCCAGAACGGATCCAAACAGGTTGCCTGTCGAAACCCAGAGTACCCAACGATGCTAAGCTCGTTCGCGTAGTAAGGTGGCTCCTCTACCAGCATCGCTCCGATGTCGGGCTCTGCATCTTCCAAGGCTTTGGCGCACTCACCTTCCATGTCATGGAAGACAGAGTTCTCCAAGGCGAACGTGAAAATGTCTGTGTCGCCGAAACAGGCAATGTTCCGCACCGCGAGAGTGTGATGCTTCGCCATGACTCTGACCCCCCCCTTCTAGGTGAAAGGGGTCGCGGAAGCCTACCGCGGGTCCCCCCCCCTCGTCACCAGCCTTTGCCGCGCCTTCAGCGCAGGACTCGGCCCACGCAACCAACCGTGCGGCTGTTTCGGCGGACAGCCCGACACGCTGCCCGCGACGCAACAGCTTGCCGGCATGCTGATGTCCGTCGGCGAACCAGTCTTTCCCGCGCATGCCTGGGCCGGCCACGAATCGCCGCAGGACACGGCGAACTCTGAAGAACGCAGATCCTCCCAACTCGACCTGCATCACCTCCCGCGGCGCCTTCTGCCGCTGATGAACGCCCCACCAGCGCCCCACACCTCCCTGCCATTCCACCGGCAGGGATCCGATCTCCTTCGCCAGGTACTTCGCCGCGTAGCCGATGACCCGCCGCCACGACTCGACGTGTTGGACCTGCGTTCCCGCCCGAAGGTGCCGCTCGTCGCCGCTACCGACGACCTCATACCAGCTTAGGGAGAGCCACTCGATAGACATGCGGGGCACGCCGAACACCAGCAGGTGGTAGTGCGGCGCGCCGCGGCGCTGCGGCTCCAAGCGCCATACGCACCAGGCCCCTGGCATCCTCCGGCGAAGCCTCCCCAACCAGACGCGCAGGTCCCGCTTCCAGCGACAAGGACTGCCAGGCCACTTGCCAGGGTAGGTGAGGGTCACGAACAGAGGCATGCCGCTGCGCTCGCGATCGACCGTGTGAAG
>JAEUHV010000408.1 GCA_016794485.1 Planctomycetota bacterium | reverse complement strand
GCCGCCAACGCGGCACGCCATCGCGTCGCCGATCGCATCGAGTTCGCGCACGGCTCGTGGTGGGACGCGGTGCCGTCGGGCACGGTGTTCGACCTCGTCGTCAGCAATCCGCCCTACATCGATCCGCAGCGGACCGAAGGGCTCGCCGCCGACGTGCGGGCGCACGAGCCGCCGTTGGCGTTGTTCACGGCGCCCGGCGACGTGGTGTCGTGCTACCGCGCAATCGGCGAAGGGCTCGCAACGGGCCTGGCACCGGGCGGGTGGTTCGTCGCCGAAACCGGTCTCGGGGCATCGGCGCCAGCGCTCGCGTGGCTGCTGGCGCAACCGTTCCTGCAGGCGTGCGAGCTGCTGCCGGACCTCGCCGGCCAGGATCGCTTCCTGCTGGCACAGCGGCGGGCGTGACCCGACCCGCCGCGCGCCGGCTCAGACCTTCTTGCCCTTGGCGACGTAGTTCTTCAACGCGGCCTTGGTGACCGGCGTGATCTCGGTGAAGTACACCGCGAGATCCCAGCGCTTCTTGCTGCCCAGCGCCGGCATCGGCTCGCAGCGGACCACGGCCCCGCGCACGCTGTGCCGTTCGGTCTGGCCCGGCAGCGCGAAGTCGAGGCCGACCAGGGTCATCTCGGGGATGGCGCAGGTCGAGGTGCAGGCGAGCCCGATCTCCGACAGGTCGCGCAGCACCGCCGGATCGGAGCCCGGCTTGCTCGACAACGTGACGGGGAAGTTGGCGGCGGCGCGCAGGGCGCGGCGACGTTCGGATTGCGGTGTCGGCGAGGTCACGAGCAGGACGTTAGCGCTGGACGCCTGGGACTTCTAGGATGCCCGGACCGGCGCTGCTGCACTTCAGCCGCTGGGCAACCCCTACCGAGACGCTCTCCCGTGGCCAACTTCAACAAAGTCCTCCTCCTCGGCAACCTGACCCGCGACGTCGAACTGCGCCACACCCAGGGTGGCCAGGCCATCGCCAAGTTCGGCATGGCGATCAATCGCAAGTTCTCGACCAACGGGGGCGAGCAGAAGGAAGAGGTGTGCTTCGTCGACCTCACCGCGTGGGGGAAGCAAGCCGAGACCCTGAACCAATACGTGCGCAAGGGCAGCCAGCTGTTCGTCGAAGGCCGTTTGCAGTACTCGACGTGGGAGAAGGACGGCGTCAAGAAGAACAAGCTCGAGGTCGTCGTCGAGAACTTCCAGTTCGTCGGTTCGGCGCGCGGGGCGGGCGGCGGTGGCGCTGCCGGTGGCGGCGAGGAAGGTGGTGGTGAACGCCGCAGCGCCGGGGGCGGCGGTCGTCGCGCTGCGCCGCAGGAAGGAGCCGCGGGTGGCGACGCCGATTACGGCGACATCCCGTTCTAGTCGCGGCTGCGCCCGGGCCCGTAACGAGACGCCGCGCAGATTCACGGCTCGGCGTCGAATGCGGCGTGGCGTGTGTGCGATGGTGCGCTGGCAGCGGCGCTTCGTTCGCTGGGGAACTCGTGAAGGCGCGTCGTCGCCGGCGTGAAGTTGCAGGTCTACGGGCCCTTTCGCAGAGGCGCTTGCGTATGGGGGGCGTCCCCGTACGGTGCTCGCCCGCACCCTGCTTCACCACCAGGCGCCTCGCCCGCTCGACATGTCCTTGCCACGCACCTTGCTCGCCACCGCGACGCTGCTCGTCGCCACGTGTTCGTTGACGGCCCAGAATCCCCCGGCTGGTTTCACCTACCAGACCCTGGTCGACGGTCCGCTGCAGAGCGCGACGGCGATGGCGTTCTTGCCGGACGGTAGGCTGCTGATCACCGAACGCGCGACCGGCAACATCCGGTTGTTCCGCGACGGCGCGCTGCAGGCGGCTCCGTGGGCGACGATCCCGGTCAACGCCGGTGGCTCCTATGCCGAAGCCGGGCTGCTCGGCATCGCGGTCGATCCTGCGTTCCCGGCCAACGGCTACGTCTACGTCTTCTACACCAACGCCTCGGGCAGCGAGAACCTGATCGGTCGCTTGCAGGAGAACGGCGGCGTGGGCACCAACCTGACGGTGCTGAGCCCCGCGGGCGCGATCGGTGCGCAGCTCTACCACAATGCCGGCTCGATGGTCTTCGGCCACGACGGCCTGCTCTATGTCGGCACCGGCGATGCGCTCGGCGGCGCCAACGCCGCGGACCTCAACGACTGGCACGGCAAGGTGCTGCGCTTCGAGGTGCCGAACCTGACCATCCCGGCAAGCAACCCGTTCCCCGGCAACGCGGTCTACACCTACGGCCATCGCAACCAGTTCGGCCTCGCAGTGCATCCGGTGACGAGCGTCATCTACCAGACCGAGAACGGCGGCGCGCTGATGGACGAGCTGAACCGGCTGGTGCCCGGCGGCAACTACGGCTGGCCGGTCTACGAAGGCGTCGAGTCGCCGCAGAATCCCGCCACCGTCGATCCGCTGGTCAGCTACGCGCCGACGACCGCGCCGACCGGCACGTGCTTCTACACCGGCGACCACTGGCCGCTGCAGTTCAAGAACACGTGGTTCTTCACGGACTACAACATGAACCGGCTGCGCATGCTGACGCTGAACGCGGCCGGAACCGCGCTCGTCAGCCAGACGGTGTTCGACACGCTGCCGGGCTCGGGCTACGGCGTGGTGACCGGCCCGGATGGCAACCTGTGGATGCTCACCAACGACAGCGGCGGCTTCGGCGCCGACGAACTCGGCCGCTACGTGCACCAGAACGAGAGCTTCCCGTCGGCGCAGATCAGCTCGACGTCGAACAAGTCGCTCGGGGCCTCGGTGACCACGTGCATCCACGGCGCCACCGGCGCGATCGCGGTGCCGTGGCTGTCGCTCGCGCGGCACCAGGTGCCCGTGCCGACGATCTTCGGCAACTGGTGGGTGCCGACCGACGCGTTGCTCGAGGCACAGCTGATCGTCGCCGACGAACGGGTCTACCAGATGCTGCAGTTGCCGAACTCGCCGGCGTTCGTCGGGGCGTCGATCCACATGCAGGGTGTCGTGCTCGACGCGACCGGCACGTTCACGCTGACCAATCCGTCCGAGCTCGTCGTGCGCGGCTGAGATCCGCGCGCCAAGGCGCCCGTCGAACCTGGTGACGGGCTCAGGCCTTCTTCTGTGCCTTCTGCCAGCTGTCCTTGAGGCCGACGGTGCGATGGAACACCGGCGCGCCGGACTGGCTGTCCTTGTGGTCGCAGTAGAAGTAGCCGATGCGCTCGAACTGGAAGCGCTCGCCGCCGCGCGCGTCCTTCAGGCTCGGCTCGAGCTTGCCGCGCACGACCTTCTTGCTCGTCGGTGACAGCAGTTTCAGGAAGTCACCGCCGTCGGCGCTGGCCGGGTCCGGCGAGGTGAACAGGTGGTCGAACAGGCGCACTTCGGCGTCGAGCGCGTGCGCCTTCGAGACCCAGTGGATCGTCGCCTTGACCTTGCGGCCGTCCGGCGCGTTGCCACCCTTGGTGGTCGGGTCGTAGGTGGCGCGCACCGCGGTGATGCGACCGTCCGCGTCCTTGTCCACGCCGGTGCACTTCACGAAGAAGCCGAAGCGCAGCCGCACTTCGCGGCCGGGTGCGAGCCGGAAGAAGTCCTTCGGCGGATTCTCCATGAAGTCGTCGCGCTCGATCAGCAGCTCGCCGGAGAACGGCACCTCGCGGGTGCCCGCGTTCGGGTCTTCGGGGTTGTTCTGGGCAAGGACCAGTTCGACGTGTCCCGCCGGCCAGTTCTCGATCACCAGCGGGATCGGGTCGAGCACCGCCATGCGGCGCAGGGCGTTCTTGTTCAGCCAGTCGCGCACGAAGAACTCGTACAGGCCGATCTCGTGCGTGCTGTTGAACTTCGCCACGCCGACGTGCTTGCAGAACGCGACCAGTGCTTCCGGCGGCACGCCGCGGCGGCGCAGGCCGCGCAGCGTCGGCATGCGCGGGTCGTCCCAGCCGTCCACGTGGCCGCCGTCGACCAGCTGCAGCAGCTTGCGCTTGCTGGTCAGCATGTACTCGATGTTGAGGCGCGCGAACTCGATCTGCTGCGGCTTGTAGATGCCGAGCGAATCGCAGAACCAGTCGTACAGCGGCCGGTGGTGCTCGAACTCGAGCGTGCACAGCGAGTGGGTGATGCCCTCGATCGAGTCGCACTGGCCGTGCGCCCAGTCGTACATCGGGTAGAGGCACCAGCGGTCGCCGGTGCGCTGGTGGTGCATGTGCCGGATGCGGTACATCACCGGGTCGCGCATGTTCAGGTTGCTGTGCGCCATGTCGATCTTGGCGCGCAGGACCTTCTCGCCGTCGCCGAACTTGCCGGCCTTCATCGCACGGAGGAGGTCCATGTTCTCGGCCACGGAACGGTTGCGGCACGGGCTCGCGGTGCCCGGGGTGGTCAACGTGCCGCGGGTCGCGGCGATCTGGTCGGCGTTCTGGTCGTCGACGTAGGCGAGGCCCTTTTCGACGAGGCGCTCGGCCCAAGCGTAGATCTGGTCGAAGTAGTCGGCCGCGTAGTACATCGCGTCCCACGCAAAGCCGAGCCAGCGCACGTCGTCCTGGATCGCGTCGACGTACTCCTGGTCCTCGGCGGCGGGATTGGTGTCGTCCATGCGCAGGTTGCAGCGCCCGCCGAACTCCTTGGCGACGGAGAACGACAGCGTGATCGCCTTGGCGTGGCCGATGTGCAGGTAGCCGTTGGGCTCCGGCGGAAAGCGGGTGACCACCTGCGCCACCTTGCCCGCTTGCAGGTCCGCGCGGATGCGGTCGCGGATGAAGTCGGAGGCGGGAGCGGGCTCGGGGGCGGTGGTCATCGTGGGTCCGATTCGGGGCGACCAGGATCGCGTGCGATGGCGGCGAAAGCAATGCGCGGCGCCTGCTCGTATGCTGCGTCGCGCCGATGACGGCCGCACCGACCGACAAGCCCGCTCCGCCCGATCCGCTCGCGTTCCTGCCGCGCCAGGACCGGCACAAGCCGAAGTGCGGGCCGGTGCGGCCGTCGAAGATGAGCCGTCGCCGCATGTGGGTTCTGGTCGCGGTGCACCTGCTGATCGGGCTGCACATCCTGCACTGGCTGTGGACGGGCAGCACGATCACGCCGGTCGAGCCGTCCGAAGCGATGCAGACGATCGAACTCGGCAGGATCAACGCCGGGTTCATCCTGTTCCTGGTGTTGATCGTCGGCACGCTCGTGTTCGGCCGTTTTTTCTGCGGCTGGGCGTGCCATTTGGTGGCGCTGCAGGACCTGTGCGCATGGCTGCTCGCCAAGGTGGGGCTGAAGCCTAGACCTGTGCGTTCGCGGTTGCTCGTGTTCGCCCCGTGGGTCGTGGGTGGCTACATGTTCTTCTGGCCAGTCGTGCATGCGTGGTTGTGGAGAGCCTTCGAGCCAACCTGGCGCGAACTCAAATGGACCTGGCTGGAGCGTCCAATGCTGCCGAAGGTCAGCGACTGGGACTGGCACATGTCGACCGACGCGTTCTGGCGAACCTTCCCACAGCCGATGATGGCGATCG
>JAEUHV010000314.1 GCA_016794485.1 Planctomycetota bacterium | reverse complement strand
AGTTGCGCCGTCGCAACGTTCGCCAGACCTACTCGCTGGCACTCGCGTTGATGGCGCTCGAACGGCTGCACGCACCGCGCAACGAACGCGACCGGCTGCTGGCCGGCACGATCGACCAACCCGAACCCCGCAAGCTCGTCGGCGACGATGCCGACGCGATGTCGCGCTGGACCAAGGCGCTGCTGGCGAACCGCGACTCCGAGACGCGCAGCGAGTACGAGACTCGGTGGAGCTACGAAGGCCCCGGGTTCGACAATTCGAACACGCAGTACGGTGTGCTCGGCCTGCACTCCGCCGACCTGTGCGAGCAGAAGATCGGTCGCACGACGTGGTTCGCCGTCGCGGCTCACTGGCTCGCCACGCAGTGTCCCGCCGAAGGGCCGCCGGTGCCGCTGTCGCTGCAGCCGATCCAGTCGACCAAGGCCGGCGTGGCACCACGTCCGGGTGCGACCATTGCAAGCGGCAACCGCACGCAGGCGCAGCGCCGCGCGTCGCCCCGCGGCTGGGACTACCACACGGCGACCGATCGGCCGTATGGAGGCATGACCGCGGCGGGCATCTCGAGCCTGACGATCGCGCTGTCGCACCTCGAAAACAGCCCGGGCAAGGTCGACGCCGAACTGCGCAAGAAGATCGACCAGGCGATCCTCGACGGCTTCGCGTGGCTGTCGAAACACCGTTCGATCCGGCACGTGCCCGGGCCCGACATCGGGCACGCGATGAACTGGTGGTACTACTGGCTCTACGGCCTCGAGCGCGCGTGCGAGCTGTCGAACGTCGGCCTGATCGACGGCCACGACTGGTACCACGACCATGCGCTGCTGCTGCTGAAGGCGCAGGAGAAGGACGGCGGCTGGGGCCGGCTCGAGGAGACGTGCTGGGCGATCCTGTTCCTGAAGAAGGCACAGCTGCCGGTGTTCACGCGGCCGCGCTGAACGGCTGGCGGTAGCATGCGCCGCCGCATGATCGACCGCCTCGGCACTCTTCGCTCGTGGTTGCTGCGTGCCGCGACGGCGCTGCTGGCGTTCGCGTTCGCGATGCCCGCGTGCACGGTGCTGCTGTGGCGCGACGACCGGAGCCTGCGCACCGAGGAGATCCAGATCGACGCACCGACGGCGTACCGGGTCGAAGACTGCCCCACCGCGTTCTTCGTGCACCTGCCGGAGGCCGCCGTTCGCACCCTGCGCGGGCACGCCCCGGAGTTGCCGACCGACCTCGCCTGGCTGCGCGTGCAGGCCCACGACGACGGGTTTGCCGACAACCTTCGGCTCGCGTGCGACGAGGACCGCCCCCACATCGTCTGCCTGAACCTGTTCCGCCGGGCCCCAGGCCAGCCGGCGTTCTGGGCAATCGATCCCGTCCGCTGGGGAACCTGGCTGTCCACGCCGAGCTGGGCGGCCCGGCACGCCGACGCCCGCTGCGACGTGGCGATCCTGGCTGAACGGCCCCGACTGCTCGGCCCGCCCGTGCACGGTCTCGCGATCGCCTACGCGACGTGCAACGACGACGGCACGCCCGTGCTGACACGCATCGCTCTCACGCCGTTGGCGTTGGCGGGCGACACGCTGCTCGCCGCCGCCGTCGTCGTCACGGTTGCGATCGCGATCCCGATCTACCCGTTCGTGTGGTTCGGCCAGCAGATCGCGGGCGACGACACGAAGTGACGCTCACGCCCGCACGTGCAGGTCGTCGGCGCCGAACGTGAGCCGCAGCGGCTCGAGCACGACCTGCTTCGGTCCCGCCTCGACCACCCCCGCGACGAACGCGCGCACGCCGGCCCGTTCGGCCACCATCGCCGTGCGTTCCGCATCGGCGGCCGCGACGAACAGGGCGAAGCCGGCCCCCATGTTCAGGTTGCCGTAGGCGGCGCGATCGTCGCTGCCGGTTTCGCGCGCGAGGAACGTCAGCACCTCGGGCACCGGCGGCAGCGTGTGGAAGCGGTAGGTGAACGCGTTGCCGTGCCGCATCACCTTGCGCCAGCCGTGGCCGGTGATGTTGGCGCAGTAGTGCGGCACGATGCCGGCCGCGGCGAGCGCTTCGGTGACCGGCGAATAGAGCACGGTCGGCGCCAGCAGCGCCTCGCCGAACAACGCTCCGCTCGGCAGCTTCGTCCCGTAGCCGGCGGGCAGCCGTTCGGCCAGCTTGCGCGCCAACGAGACGCCGTTGGCGTGGATGCCGGACGAAGCGAGCAGCACGATCGCGTCGCCGGGCCCGAGCCGGTCACCGAGCGTGAGCCGCGACTTCGGTCGCACGAGGCCGACGCACGACGCGGCGAGGTCGATGCGGTCGTTCGCGACGACGCCGGCCAGCGCCGGTGTCTCGCCACCGCCCCACGCGACGCCGCATGCGTCGCACGCGGCGCGCCAGCCGTCGACGAGGTCCTTGGCCCGCTGCGCGTCGTGGAACCACTCGCTGCCGCCAGCCGCCCAGTAGGCGTGCACCGACACCGGCGTCGCCCCCACCGTGACGATGTCGTTGATCGCCATGGCGATCGTGTCCTGCGCGATCTGCCCGTAATACGTCCTGCCGGTCAGCGCCCGCGTTGCGTCGGCGACCAGGGCCTTGGTGCCGAGGCATTCGGTGATCGACGCCAGGTAGAACTCGCCGCAGTCGACCACGTAGGCCGATTCGCCGCGCGAGGCCGCGACTTCGTGCAGGCCGTGCCGCGCCAGGTTCCCCGCCGTCGCCGCCGCCGCCTGCTGTGCCAGGATCTTCAGCGGGTCGATCTTGCTGTAGTCGACGCCGGCCTGCTTGTAGTCGATCTTCGACATGCCCCCAGGATGGAGGGAGGACGCGCGGAATGCGAGCCTCGGCCCCGCCCGCGCGCCGGTCGCTATGCTGCCCGGCCGCCACCCCGCAGCCCGCCTTCGTCCGCATGCGCCAGACCCTCGTCCTCTGCGGCCTCCTCGCCGCGTGTTCCGTTCCCACCGATCCGGAACGCACCGATGCGCACAGCCTCGCCGCGCGCGCCGACCTGCAGCAGCGCAAGGCGCGCAATGCCGAATTGCATCGCGCGCGCGCGACCACTCCGCCGCCGAGCGGCCCCGACGGCGCGCGGCTGTGGCGCCTCGAACGTTGGCGCGACGAGAACGGCGTGTTCGATCCGAGCCTGGTCGACGTCGCCAGGGCCGAACGCGACGCCAACGCCGCGTTCCACGACGCGCAGGACGTGGCCGGCATCGGTCGCTTCGGCTGGATCGAACGAGGGCCGACCAACATCGGTGGCCGCACGCGCAGCCTCGTGATCGATCCCGCCGACACGAATCGCATGTGGGCCGGCGCCGTCGGCGGCGGCATCTGGCACAGCACCAACGCCGGCGTGTCGTGGAGCCCGGTCGACGACCGCATGAGCAACCTCTCGATCTGCAGCCTGGCGCTGGTACCCGGCACGCCGGTGACGCTCTACGCCGGCACCGGCGAGGGCTTCTACAACGGCGACGCGATCGTCGGCAACGGCGTCTACAAGTCGACCGACGGCGGCGTCACGTTCACCAAGCTGGCCGCGACCGCGACCTGGAGCTACGTGAACCGCATCGCCGTCTCCCCGGCGAACCCGCAGATCGTGCTGGCGGCGACGCGATCGCCGGGCGGCATCCACCGCAGCATCGACGGCGGTGCGTCGTGGACGCTGGTGCGCAGTGCGACGGCGTGCATGCAGATCCTGTTCGATCCGAACGACGCGCAGAAGTGCGTCGCCGACGTCTACGAGAGCAGCGTGCACCGCGTCGTCGTGTCGACCAACGGCGGCGCTTCGTGGACCAACGCCAGCACGGGCCTCGTCGCGCAATCGGGAACGAGCGGCCGCATCGAACTGTGCTACGCGCGCAGCGTGCCGGGCATGGTGTACGCGTCGTGCGGCACCGATGGCGGCCTGATCTGGCGCAGCACCGACGGCGGTGCGAACTGGACCCAGCAGACGCCGGTCGGCAGCGGCTCGGGTGCGGCGTGGTACTACAACACGCTCTGGGTCGATCCGACCGACGCCAACTTTCTCGTCACCGGCGCCTACCACCTCTACAAGTCGACCAACGGTGGCGTCTCGCTGACGCAGATCAGCAACGGCTACATCAACACGACGGCGCCGCATCCCGACCAGCACCAGGTGGTCGCCGATCCCGGCTTCAACGGCACCACCAACCTGCGCGTCTGGATCACCAACGACGGCGGCATCTACACCGCCGCGAACATCCGCACGGTCACGTCGTCGAGCGGCTGGACGCGCCGCGAACAATCGTACCGGGCGAGCCAGTTCTACGGCGCCGCCGGGGACGGCACGACCGGCCGCATCACCGGCGGCACGCAGGACAACGGCCACCTGACGCTGCAGAGCGGCACCAACACCGCACAGTTGACCTACGGCGGCGACGGCGGCTTCGCGGCGATCGACTGGCAGAACCCGAACTACATCTACGGCGAGTACGTCTACGCGCAGGTGCACCGTTCGACCAATGGCGGCGCCTCGGCGGGCTACATCGACGCGGGCATCACCGAGGCCGGCTCGACGGCGAACTTCATCGCGCCGATCCTGCTCGACCCGAACGCTCCCTCGCGCCTGTACGTCGGCGCCGCGAGCCTGTGGCGCACCGACAACGCGCGCGCCGCCACGGTCGCCTGGACGGCGGTGAAGCCGGCCATCACCAGCAACATCTCGGCGATCGCCGTGGCCCCCGGCAACCCCGACATCGTCTGGGTCGGCCACAACAACGGCACGATGTACAAGACGGCGAACGGCACCGCCGCGGCACCGACCTGGACCGCCGTCGACGACAACGCCGGCACCAATCCACTGCCGAACCGCTACATCGGCCGCATCGTGATCGACCGAACGAACCCGCAGATCGCGTTCGTCGGGCTCGGCGGCTTCAACGGCGACAACCTGCGCAAGACGGTGAACGGCGGCACGACCTGGACCGATCTGACCGGCGTCGGCGCGACCGGCTTGCCGTCGGCTCCGGTGAACGGCATCGCGCAACATCCGACGCTCGCCACCCACCTCTACGTCGCGACCGACTTCGGCGTGTTCGCCAGCGCCGATGGTGGCATCACCTGGTCGACGAGCAACGACGGCCCCGCGGACGTGTCGGTCGACGAGGTGGTGTTCATGCACGGCTCGACGACGCTGCTCGCCGCGACGCACGGGCGCGGCCTGTGGACGATCGCGATCCGCGAACCGGCGATCACCCCACTCGGCGCCGGCTGTGCCGGAACGAACGGCGTACCGGCCCTGTTCGCGACCGCGCCGACCCTGGGCGCGAACGTGAACCTGACCTGCACCAGCCTGCGCCCGAACCACGTGGCCCTGTTCCTGGTCGGGTTCTCCAGCACGAACTGGCTCGGCGTGCCGCTGCCGGTCGACCTCGCACCGCTCGGCATGCCGGGCTGCACGGGCTACACGAGCGCCGACCTGGTGACACCGGTCGTGCAGACCACCGGCGTGGCCCAGCACACGATCGCGCTGCCGACGGCGCAAACCGCACTCGGCGCCGCCCTGCACGTGCAGGTGCTGGCGCAGGATCCGGGCGTGAATCCGTTCGGTGGGGTGCTCAGCTCGGCGTTGTCCCTGGTCGTCGGCAACTAGCCAACCCCGGCCACGAGGGAGCACAACCCGAATAGTCAAAGAGACTTGCGGCACGATGCCTGCGACGCCCCGGCATCGCTTGCTTATCTTCCAAATGCATATATGCTGCATGCATGGAAGCAGACGAGACCGACCTCGACCGCCATCCGCACCCGCACCTCGCGGTCGACGTGGCCCTGCTGACGCTGCACGAACGCGCCCTGCACGCGCTGCTGCTGCGCCGCGACGCGGCACCGTTCGCCGGCGCCGCGAGCCTGCCTGGGGGCTTCGTGCACATCGACGAGTCGCTACCCGACGCCGTCGTGCGCGTGCTGCGCGAGAAGTGCGGGCTGCACGGAGTGTTCGTCGAACAGCTGTTCACGTTCGGCGACGTCGGGCGCGACCCACGCGGCCGCGTCGTCACCGTCGCCTACTACGCGCTCGTGCCGGTCGCGGCGCTGGCCGCCGCACGCGCCACCGGCGAACTCACCCTGTGCCGGCTCGACGTTCCGTGGCCACAAACCCAGGGCGGGCCGGTCCGGGCCCTGGACGCGAACGGCAAGCCGCTCCGCCTCGCTTTCGACCATGACGTGATCCTCGGAACCACCGTGCAGCGCCTGCGGGGCAAGATCGACTACGCCCCGGTGGGGTTCGAGCTGCTGCCGCCGCAGTTCACCCTGCTCGATCTGCTGGAAGTGCACCAGGCGGTGCTCGGGTGCCCGATCAACAAGGACTCGTTCCGGCGGCGCCTCCTGGCGTCGGGGCTGCTCGCTCCGACCGGCCGCCTCCGCGCCAACGTCGCGCACCGGCCCGCGGCGTTGTTCCGCTTCCGACGCAAAGGCCGCGGCAAGGGGCACGCATGAACGACTTCACCCTGTTCGACGACGCCGTGCGCAGCGTGTGGCGCTACCCCGGCGGCGAAGTCGGCGTGCGCGCGCTGGGCCAGGCCCCCGCCCGGCTGCTGGCCCGCGTGCAGTGCAGCGACGACCTGATGGCGTTGGTGATGTACCTCGGGGCGGTGCCCGGGGCGGTGCAAGAGGTCTGCATCCCGTACCTGCCGTACGCGCGGCAGGACCGCGTCGCGGTGGCGGGCGACCCGATCGCCGTCGACGTGCTCGCCAGGCTTCTGGCGAGCACCGGCGTGCGCCGCTTCGCGACCCTCGATGCCCACTCGCAGGCTTCGGACGCCGCGTTCGCCGCCGCGGGCTGCACCCTGACGAACGTCGCCCCGTCGCCGTTCCTCGCGCGCCATCTGGCCGACGTCGTGCGCCGCGACCAGCCGCTGTGGTTCGTCGCCCCGGACAAGGGCGCGGCGACGCGCACCGCCGCGGTCGCCGCGGCCCTGACGCGCACCGACCGCCCCATCGGCCTGGTCCAGTGCGCCAAGGTGCGCGACCCGGTGACCGGCAAGCTGCGCGGCTTCGAGGTCGCGAGCACCGCGACGGCGGCCGAACTCGGCCGTGATCCGGCCCTCGTGATCGTCGACGACATCTGCGACGGCGGCGGCACCTTCCTCGGCGTCGCCGAGGCGCTGCGGGCCCGCTTCGGACCGGTCGCGCTGCACCTGTTCACCACCCACGGCATCCACAGCAAGGGCCTCGACGAGCTGGCGAGCGTGTTCGCCACGATCGGGGCCACCGATTCGTTCCGCAGCGGCCACACGCACGAGCGCCTCCGGATCGTGCCCCTGCAGAACCAGGAACAACCACGATGAACACCATCCCCGCCCTCGTCCTGACCGACTTCTACAAGACCGACCATCGGCGGCAGTTTCCGGACGGCACCACGACCGTCTACTCGAACTTCACGCCGCGCGGCAGCCGCATCGCCGACATCGACCACGTGGTGTTCTTCGGGTTGCAGTACTTCGTCATGGAGTACCTGCAGCGGCGCTTCACCGAGACGTTCTTCGCCGTGCCGAAGGAGCAGGCGGTCGGCGCCTACCGCCGCCGGCTCGACACTTCGCTCGGCAAGGGCGCAGTGCCGATGGACCACGTCGAAGCGCTGCACGACCTCGGCCACCTGCCGCTGCGCATCAAGGCGCTGCCCGAGGGAACGCGCGTGCCGATGCAGGTCCCGACCCACACGATCGAGAACACCGACCCGCGCTTCGCGTGGTTGACGAACTTCATCGAAACGATGATGAGCGCCGTGGTCTGGGGGCCGTGCACCGCGGCGACGATCGCCAACCGCTACCGCCGGGTGTTCGAGCACTGGGCGAAGCAGACCGGTTCCCCACGCGAGTTCGTGCCGTGGCAAGGCCACGACTTCTCGTTCCGCGGGATGTATGGCATCGAGGCCGCGTGCGTGAGCGGTGCCGGCCACCTGCTGTCGTTCACCGGCACCGACACGATTCCGGCGATCGACTTCCTCGAGCAGTACTACGGCGCCGACAGCGAGCGGGAACTGATCGGCGGCAGCGTGCCCGCGACCGAGCACGCGGTCATGTGCGCCGGTGGCAAGGAGACCGAGATCGAGACCTATCGCCGACTGCTGACGACGGTGTACCCGCGCGGCATCGTCAGCGTCGTCAGCGACACCTGGGACTTCTTCCGGGTGATCACCGATCTGCTGCCCGCCCTGAAGCGGGAGATCCTCGCCCGCGACGGCAAGCTCGTGATCCGCCCCGACAGCGGCGATCCGGTCGCGATCCTGGTCGGCGATCCCGCAGCCCCCGCCGGCAGCCCTGAACGCGCGGGCCTGATCGAACTGCTGTGGCAGCAGTTCGGCGGCTCCACCACCAAGGAGGGTTATCGCGTGCTCGACCCGCACGTGGGCGCGATCTACGGCGACTCGATCACGCTCGAACGGCAGCAGGCGATCCTGCAGGGCCTCGCGCACAAGGGCTTCGCCTCGTGCAACGTCGTGCTCGGCATCGGCAGCTACACCTACCAGCACGTCACGCGCGACACGTTCGGGTTCGCGATGAAGGCGACGTTCTGCACCGTGAACGGCGAGGACCGCGAGATCTACAAACAGCCGCGCACCGACAGCAAGAAGAACAGCCATCGTGGCCTGATCGCCGTGCGGCGCGACGAGCGCGGCGAGCTGCGCGCCCACTTCCCGGTGACGCGCGCGGAAGAAGCGTCCCGCACGAACCTGCTCGAGCCGGTGTTCGAGAACGGCAAGCTGCTGCGAACGCAGACCCTGGCGGGCATCCGCGCGATCGTGGAGCGAGAACTCACGTCCTAGCAGTCACTTGTGACATGCCACGATTCATGCCTGGAAATCCGGGCCGAGTAGGCCGATGACGTCTCTAGGCCTGTCTTTGCGGGCACCATCGGAATCCATTCAATCTTGACAGCGATTGCTTTTGCGAGCATTCTTGCCACAGATCAGCACAAGGCACGCAATTTCAACCATCCCTGAGAACCTGAGCACGGAAGAGTGGCTGCAGCGCCTGGGCGAAGCCCTGCGCGACCTGCGCCTGTCCCGCAACCAAGGCCAGGCGGAGCTCGCCAGCCGGGCCGGGGTGGGTCGCAGCGCCCTGCAGAACCTGGAGCAGGGCCGCGCCAACCTGACCACGTTGGTGCGGGTCGTGCGTGCCCTCGGCCGCGAAGACTGGCTCGCGAGCCTGCGCATGCAGGCGACGATCAACCCGCTGCACCTGCGGCACCCCGTACAGCCGCGCCAACGCGCCTCGAGGAAGCCGCATGGCCACGAGAAGGGCTGATCGCTACCGCCCCGTCGACCGCATCGAAGTGTGGATGTGGGACGAGTTCGTCGGCGCGTGCGCGCTCGACCCGGGGCTCGGCTTCTACGTGTTCGCCTACGACCGCGGCTTCGCGCGCACCGGCATCCAACCGGCGCCGCTGCACATGCCGGTCGCCGACGACGAACGCACGTTCGTGTTCCCGACGCTGCCACTCGACACCTACAAACGCCTGCCCGCACTGCTCGCCGACGCGTTGCCCGACGACTTCGGCAACGCGCTGATCGACCGTTGGCTGGCCGAACGCGGCGTGCCGCGCGAACGCATCACCGCGCTGGACCGCCTCGCCTACATGGGCCGCCGGGCGATGGGCGCGCTCGAGTTCCGGCCTGCACGCGGCCCTGCTTCGCGCACGGCGACCGCGATCGAACTCGGCGAACTGATCGGCGAGGCGCGCAAGGCCGTGCACGGAACCTGGACCGATGCCGACGACACGCGCGCAGCGCTGCGCGCGATCATCGAGGTCGGCACGTCGGCCGGCGGTGCCCGCGCCAAGGCCGTGGTCGCGTGGAACCCAACCACCGGCGCGATGCGCTCGGGCCAGCTCGATGCGCCCGCCGGCTTCGAACACTGGCTGCTGAAGTTCGACGGTGTCGGCGCCGACCGCGAACTCGGCGCGTCGCGCGACTACGGCCGCATCGAGTTCGCCTACCACCGCATGGCGCGTGCGGCCGGCATCGCGATGAGCGATTGCCGGCTGCTGGAAGAAAACGGCCGTGCGCACTTCATGACCCGTCGCTTCGACCGCGACGGCCCGACGACGCGGCACCACGTGCAGACTCTCTGCGCGATGGACCATCTCGACTTCCGCCGGCGCGGCGCCAACGCCTATGCCCAGCTGTTCCTGGCGATGCAGCGGCTCGGACTGCCGCGCGAGGACCTGGTCGAGGCGTTCCGGCGCATGGCGTTCGCGGTGATGGCACGCAACTGCGACGACCACACCAAGAACACCGCATTCCTGCTGCGCCGCGGCGGGAACTGGCGGCTGGCCCCTGCCTACGACGTGACGTTCGCCCACAACCCGACCGGCGAGTGGACGAGCCAGCACCTGATGGGCGTCAACGGCCGCTTCCGTGACCACACCGCCATGGACCTGATGGCCGAAGCCGACCGCTTCGGCATCGGCGAAGGCAAGACGATCCTGGCGCAGGTCGCCGACGCGGTCGCGCGCTGGCGCGAGTTCGCCCGCGAAGCCGGCGTGGCCGCCGAAGTGGTCGACGCGATCGCCGCCCAGCACCGCCTGCTGCGCCGATGAACGCCCACCACGCCGACGACGTGCCGCTGCCGACGTTCGTGCACTGGGCCGAACTCGTCCCGCCCGGCGGCACCGTGCTCGACGTCGCCGCCGGCGGCGGCCGGCACGCGCGCCTGTTCGCCGATCGGGGGCACCCGGTGCTCGCCGTCGATCGCGACACCGCGGCGTTGCGCGCGCGGCCGCACCCACGCATCGAAGTGCTCACCGCCGATCTCGAGTACGCACCGTGGCCGCTGCCGGGCCGCACGTTCGCCGCCGTGGTCGTGGCCAACTACCTGTGGCGACCGCTGCTGCCGACGCTGGTCGCCAGCGTCGCGCCGGGCGGCGTGCTGCTCTACGAGACGTTCGCCGTCGGCAACGAACGCTTCGGCCGGCCGCGCAACCCCGACTTCCTGCTGCGTGAGGACGAACTGCGCGACGCCGTGCGCGACCGGCTGCTGGTGCTCGACCACGGCCACGGGGAGGTCGGTTCGCCACCCACCGCCGTGCGTCAGCGCCTGTGCGCACGCCGCCCCTGAACGGCAATCCCCGCTGCCTGGGCCACTTCCACACCGTCGGTTTGAACGCGTTCAAGAATCCGGCCCAGAACGAAAGACGAGCCGGCAGGGACCGTTGTTGAACATGTTCAACTCCAACCCGGAGGACCCGTGTTCGACACCACCCTGCTCGCCTATCTCGCCTACGTCGCCATCAGCGTCGGCCTGACCGTCTGGGTCGGCCGCACCCTGCACAAGAACGGCCGCGCGTTCCTGGTCGACGTGTTCCACGACCGCGGCGACCTCGCCGACTCCGTCAACCACCTGCTCGTGGTCGGGTTCTACCTGATCAACTTCGGCTACATGTCCCTCGCCCTGAAGCTCGCCGCCCGCGTCGGCAACGCCACCGAAGCGGTCGAAGCGCTGAGCTACAAGGTCGGCCTCGTGCTGGTCGTGCTCGGCGGCATGCACTTCTTCAACCTGTTCGTGTTCAGCCGCATCCGCAGCCACAAGCGCCTGGTCGAGGCGCCGCGCCCGCTGCCGCCGGACCTGCGCCTGCCCGAACTGCCGAAGACGGCGAACGGCGGCATCGCCGCGGGGTGAACACCATGGAACCGCGCGACCTGACGCTCACCGTGTGGTTCGACGGCGACTGCGGCCTGTGCACGCGGGTCGCGCGCTGGCTCGACGCGCAGCCGAAGTTCGTGCCGGTGCACTGCATCGCCGCCCAACACGCCGACGCCCACGGCTGCCCGATCGACCTGAAGTCCCTGCTCGCGCAGATCACCGTGACCGCGAGCGACGGCGCGGTCTATCGCGGCACCACGGCCTGGATCACGGTGCTGTGGGCGCTGCGCGGCTGGCGCCGCTGGGCCCTGCGCTTCGCCACGCCGCGCTGGCGCCCGTTCGCCGAGAAGCTGTTCGCGGGCATCGCCGGCGTCGCGGCGTGGACGAAGCGGCGCCGCGCCGGCTAGCGTGCCCGCATGACCGACGCCGCCGTGCCGCCCCCGCCGAGCAAGGGCGAACGCACCAAGGAACGCATCGTCGCCGCGGCCCTCGAGCTGTTCCGCGCGCACGGCTACGAGGCGACGACGATGCGCATGGTCGCCGAGGCCGCCGGCGTGTCGCTCGGCAACGCCTACTACTACTTCGAGAACAAGGACCTGCTGCTGGCGGCGTTCTACCGCGAGGTGCACGAGGCGCACCTCGCCGCCGCCCGGCCCAGGCTGGCACGGAAACGCGCGCTCGCCGACCGGCTGTCGGCGGTGATGACGGCGAAGCTCGAAGTGATCGAGCCCTACCACCGCTTCAGCGCCCTGATGTTCCGCAGCGCCGCCGACCCGGAGAGCCCGCTGAATCCGTTCCACCCGGCCGGCGCCGACATCGCCCGCGAAGGGGAGCAACTGTTCGCCGAAGCGCTCACCGGCAGCTCGACCCGCGTGCCGTCCGACCTCGCGGCCGAGCTGCCCGGCCTGCTGTGGACCTACAGCATGGGCATCGTGCTGTACTGGATCCACGACCGCTCGCCCGGCCGGCGCAAGACGCACGCGCTGGTGGACCGCACCGTCGAGATGATCGCCAGCGCGATCAAGCTGGCGTCGAACCCGCTGCTGCGGCCGTTCCGCAAGAAGGTCGTCGAGCTGGTGCGCGACCTGCGTTTCCCGACGGAGGTGTGAGCCCAGGGCGCGGCCGCCACCGCGCCGGGGCCAGCACCCGCGAAGCGTCGGAAGGCCGTGGGCAAACCGTCGTGCAAAACGCCCACGAGCTGTGCACGCACGGGCCTGGGGTCACACCCAGCCGCGCTGCTTGAACCAGCGCAGCATGCACAAGCCGGTCACCAGCATCACGCCGAGACACACCGGATAACCCCACCACACGCGCAGCTCCGGCATCCAGTCGAAGTTCATGCCGTAGATGCCGGCGACGAACGTCAGCGGAATGAAGATCGTCGAGATCACCGTCAGCAGCTTCATCACCTCGTTGAGTCGGTGGTTCACCGTCGACAGGTGCAGGTCGAGCAGGCTGCTGGTCATCTCGCGGTAGTTCTCGAGCAGATCCAGCAGCTGCACGACATGGTCGTGCACGTCGCGCAGGTACGGCTGCACGTCGTGCGAGAAATGCCGCGAATCGCCGCGCAACAACGAGCCGGCGACCTCGCGCAGCGGCCACACCGCGCGGCGCAGCTCGAGCAGGCAACGCCGCACGCCGTGCAACTGCTCGACCGTGCCGTTCTCGACCTTGCGATCCAGGATCGACAGCTCGATCGCTTCGAGCCGCGCGTCGAGCCGTTCCAGCTCGGGGAAGAACGCGTCGACGACCGCGTCGAGCAGCGCGTAGGCGAGGTAGTCGGCGCCGCGCCGCTGCATCTGCCCCGCCGGATCGCGCAGCCGGTTGCGCACCATCGCGAAGCAGTCGCCTGGCCGCTCCTGGAACGTCAGCACGAAGTTCTCGCCGACGAAGATCGAGAACTGCTCCGTCTCGGTCGTGTGCGTCGCATCGACCATGCGCAGCACGACGAACGCGTGGTCGCCGAAGTCCTCGACCTTTGCCCGCTGGTGCACGTTGACGACGTCCTCGAGCGCCAACCGGTGCAACCCGAACTCCTCGCCGAGGGCGCGCAGCATGGCGACGTCGCCGATGCCGGTGACGTCGACCCAGACCACGGCGCAGCTGCCGCGCATCGCCGCGATCTCGGCCAGCGTCGGCGCCTGCTTCTCGACCACGCCGCTGCGGCCGTAGCCGACCACGCTCATCGCCATCGGCAGCGCATCGGGCCCCGGCTGCAGCGTGCCGGGCGAGGCCCCCACCGGCGACGCTGCGCGCTTCTTGCGCAACCGCTTTGGACGGCGATCGTCGGGCGAGGGAACGGGCGAGGGCGTGGCGGTCACGGTTCGGCCGGCATTCTGCCGCGCGAGCCACGCGAACGACACGACGCTCTGCTCATCGCCATTCGCCGAGCACCGCGGCGGCCAGCGGCGCCGCCGCCCGCTCGACCCGAGGCGCATCCGGAATCAACTCGCGGAACGGCACGAACTCGGGCAGCAGCAGGTCACGCCGGACCTCCAGGCACAACGTCGCCTGCGGCCGCTGCACCGCGAACGTGTGCGCCAGCGTCACGGGGTGCAGCGGGTAGGTCGCGTTGCGCTCGACCTCGAACCCGGCCGCGGTGAACTCGGCGGCAGCGCGCGCCGCCAGCTTCGGCGAAGCCAGCTCGAGGCCGTCGGGATCGTGCGTGATCAGGTCGACCGCCGGCCGCAGCGTCCACGTGCCGATGCGGTCGGCGGCGTAGGCGGCGCGCAGGTTCTTGCCGATGTCGAGGTCGACCGGAACGTCGATGCTGCGCGGGGCGTAGGTGTGCACGAACAACGCGAGGCCCGCGGTCGCGGCGGTGGCGTCGAACGCGGCGGTGACGACCTCGCGGTAGGCGAAGTAGCGGTCGAGCAGCAGGTCGCGGTCGTGCGGATCGCGCACCCACGGCTGCAGACCCGGCGTCATCTCGCCGGCGCGACTCGCGGTGGCGACGACGTCCCGTTCGATCTTGCGGTTGCAGTCGACGAACGTGCGCGGCACGAGGCAACGCACGACGACGGCGGTGCGCCGCGGCTGGCTGCGCACGACGCGGCGCGCGACGGCGGCGGCGAGCTCCGGCGCGCCGACGTCGGTGTTGACGAAGAAGAAGTCCGACAGGTCGGCCGGGTAGTCGCCGCGCAGTCGCTGGCGCAGGTCGGTGAAGTCGCGGGCGCGTGTGGCGCCGTGCGCGACCTCGAGCATCAGGTCCGGCGGCGCATCGGGGCGCGCGGCCGCGCCGCGCACGAACTCGACGTCGCAAACTCCTTCGCGGGACCGCAGCGGCAGACTCATGCGCGACCTCGATACCTCCCCGCCGCCATGCTCCGCAAGGGGCTCGAAGATCCGTCTGCTCACTTGAGGGTGAGCACGAGCCCGTCGGCGTTGGGCTCCAATACGAACTCCTCCGTCGTCGCGCCGGACGGCGCCGTCAGCCGCAGCTTCTGCAGCACGCCCTCGACCGGCACGAACGCGATCACGAGCTGGCCGTTCGCATCGGTGCGCAACTGCGCCCAAGCGTTCGCCCAGTGCGAACGCAGGCTCTGGAGCAGCGACTGCAGCGGATCGTTCGACCCGCGCACCGTCGAGCCACCGACATTCACCGAGGCCCCGGCGACCGGCGACCCGCCGGGATCCCGCAGCAGGACGCGCATGCTCTGCATCGGCTGCATGCCAAGGTCGATCGTGCTCGTCGCAGCCCCCACGTCGACCACCTGCGCCGCCCACCCGGAATCGTTCGACGCGAACAACATCCACTTGCCCAACGCGAGGCGCAGCGTGCGGCTGCCGCGCGCGCCCGTGACGACCCGCATCGAGGCGTCGCGCAGCAGCACGCCGGGCCGTTCCGCGGGCACCAACACCATCACGACCCCCGCGGTCTTGGCGCCGGCGGGATCCGCGCATGCGACCACCACGTCGGCGAACCCGTCCACGCCGGTGCCGCCTTCGGCGAACTCGGGCGGGATGATCCGGCCCTGCATCGCCGGCACGATCGGCAGGCCCTGCACCGAACCGTCGGCACGCACCAACGACAGCCGGCACGAGTGCAGTTCCTCCGGCACGTCGGCGAACACGAACGACCCGTCGCCCCCGACCGTCGTCGTGAACGAGCGCGGGTCGTGCTGGTAGCTGCTGCGCTCGAACCACATCTTGCACACGGCGGCCAGGTGCACCGTGGCACCGGCATGCGCGGGCCCCACCGTTCCCGCGAGCGGCGACACCGACGGCACCCGGAACTCGAGCACGTCGCCACCGAACTTCGCCAGCTTGCGATCGTCCTGCAACGGCGCCTTGCGGAAGATGCCGCCGGCGACGGCGCTGCGCCCGGCCGCACCCGCGAACAACAGCAAGTCGCCGCCGTTCGGATCCTGCAGCGGATTGCCGAGGTAGGGCACCGTGACTTCGCACTTGCCGTCGGCATCGGCGCGGCCGAGTTCGCGCCAGCGATCGAGCCCGACGCTGCCGAGACCGTCGAACCGCCAAGGCGACAAACGCCCGACCCGGTGCCGGACGATGGCCCCGGGCAGGGCCGCACCAGAATCGTCGGTGACGCGCACCGGCACGCGGGCAGGCGGCGGGATCGCCACGGTGTCGCCCACCGGCAGGGTCCACAGCGGCTCGCCGCGCGCGGTGCGCACTTCGAGCACCACCACCGGATCGTGCGGCAACGTCATCATGCCGTCCACATCCGGTGCGAGTTCGACCTCGGTCCCTGGCGCCGACGTCATCGCAAAGCACCGCAGCGGCCCCACCGCGGCCCAGGCCTCGGCACCGCTCCAACGCACCCGCCGCGGTGCGGTCGGATCGCCGAGCCGCAGCGTCAACACCCTGCCCGCACCGATCCAGCCGTGCGCAGGCGTCGCCGCCCGTTCCCCACGTTCGTTCGCCGGCCCGACGGCCCACACCGCGTAACACGCCTCGGTCGACAACTTGGCTTGGGCCCGGCCGCGCGCATCGGTCGCCACCTGCTGCACGTCGCGCGGACCGACTTCGACGCCGAGATGCGGCAGGCAACCGGCGAACGTCACCACGGCCCCGGCCACGGTGTCGCCGCTTGCCGACTCCACGCGCACGAACGTCGGCCGCCGCTCCGGCTCCGGAGCGCGATCCTGTGCGGCCAGCCCCAGCCCGAACATCCAGGGCAACGCCGCCGCGAAGCGAGGAAGCGGCATGCGCCCAGTATGCCGACCGCGCCGAGATGGGATCCAGTCCCGGGCCGGGACATGCCGATGTTCGCCACATGCGGACGGTCCTGCCGATGGCATGTGCGATCCTGGTGCTCGCCGGGTGTGGCCACGATCCCGGCCCAGGGAATGCCCACGCCGCCTTCGCCTCGTTCCAGCAGGCACTGCGGCAGAAGGACGAAGCCGCATGCCGCGCGTTGTTGACGCAGGAATCGGCGGCGGTGCTGGCCGACATGCCGTGGGACCGGGTCGCGTCGCAGCCCGCGCTCGAGGTGCTCGGTGCCCGGACGGAAGGCCACGAATACCGCGTACAGGTGGCCGATCCCGCCGCCGGCGGCAAGCAGGCCGAGTTCGTGGTCGTGCGCGAACACGGCAAGCTGGTCGTCGACCTGGTCGCCTCGGCGGCGCTGACCGCGGAGATCCGCGAAGCCTCCGGCAGCAAGGAGGAGCTCGCGCCGCGCGAACTGACCCCGGCCGATCACGACCGGATCCGGCAGTGGGAGCTCGCGCAGCCGCGGCGCTGACCCACGGCTCCGACAGAATCGGACGGAACGAAGCTCGCCTGTCTCGTAGCATGCGGCCGTTCCTCCCATGACCGAACCCCTGAAGACGCTCATCCTCGGTTCCGGCCCCGCGGGCTATACCGCCGCGATCTACGCCGCGCGCGCCAACCTCGCCCCGGTCCTGCTGACCGGCCGCCAACCCGGCGGCCAACTCACCATCACCAGTGAAGTCGAGAACTACCCCGGCTTCCCCGAAGGCGTGATGGGGCCGGAGATGATGGAGAAGTTCCGCCACCAGGCGGCGCGCTTCGGCACGCAGGTGCTCGACGAAGTCGGCGTCGCGGTCGACTTGAAGCAGCGGCCGTTCACGGTGACCAGCGAATCGGGCACGGTGTGGAAGACGCAGACCCTGATCGTGTCGACCGGCGCGTCGGCGCTCTACCTCGGCCTGCCGAACGAGAAGGCGCTGCAGGGCCGCGGCGTGTCGGCGTGCGCCACCTGCGACGGGTTCTTCTTCAAGAACAAGGTCGTCTACGTCGTCGGCGGCGGCGACTCGGCGTGCGAGGAAGCGAACTTCCTGACCAAGTACGCCAGCAAGGTGTTCCTGGTCGTGCGACGCGACGCGCTGCGCGCCTCGAAGATCATGCAGGACCGCGCGCTGAAGAACCCGAAGGTCGAAGTGCTGTGGAACAGCAACGTCACCGACGTGCTCGACGTGAGCAAAGGCAAGGTGACGGGCGTCGAACTGACCGGCACGCTCGACGGCAAGAAGAAGCAGGTGCCCGCGGACGGCCTGTTCCTGGCGATCGGCCACCAGCCGAACACGCAGCTGTTCAAGGGCCTGCTGACCATGGACGACAAGGGCTACATCAAGACCGTGCCCGGCAAGACCGCGACCAACATCGAAGGCGTGTTCGCGGCCGGCGACTGCCAGGACAGCTACTACCGGCAAGCGGTGACCGCGGCGGGTTCGGGCTGCATGGCGGCGATCGAGGTCGAGCGCTTCCTCGAAGGACAGGGCGGTCACTAGGCCCGCGCGGCGGCCAGGTGCGGCAGCGGCCTATTTCCCGGTGACCGCGGCGG
The DNA here is from genome assembly GCA_016794485.1 of Planctomycetota bacterium. Lineage (GTDB taxonomy): Bacteria > Planctomycetota > UBA1135 > UBA1135 > UBA2386 > UBA2386. The sequence goes on along the minus strand of JAEUHV010000314.1, from coordinate 20,962 downwards.
CGGTCGCCTTGGCGAGGAACAGCACCGCGAACGACGTGCTGTCGAGCAGCAGCGTCGACGAGTGCTCGGCGCGGAACGAGCCGTTCGGCTGCTGCTGGGCCATGAGCTGCAGGCCGCCTTCGAAGTACCAGTCGCGGCCCTGCAGTCGCGCGACGCCGCCGAGTTCGCACGAGCGCTCCAGGCAGTAGAGCCAGTAGTACCAGTGGTTGTCGGCGCGTTCGGCCCAGCCGGGATTGCAGCGCACCGAGAACTCGGCGCCGAGCCACGCGTAGCCGTCGCGGATCGCATCGTCGATCGCCTTGCCGAGCGCCTTGTCGTCCTCGCCGCGCGCCACCATGCCGGCGCGCGCGAGCAAGAGCCCGCTGACGCCGGCCGCGGTCATCGACCCGAACGGCGGCTCGTCCGCTTCCTCGTAGGCGAAGCCACGCGGCTGCGCGCGACGTTCGTCCTCCTCCGGCACGCCGTCGGTCCACACCGCATCGCGCATCTGCGCATAGGTCGCGGTGCGCAGCGTCAGCGCCCCACGCGCCTTGCCCTGCACGTCGAGCAGGTGCTTGCCGGCGCGCCCGAACGCCCCCGCCGGAACGTCGAGCCCGCAGCCGTGCGCGGCCCACATGCCGAGCAGCCCGTACTGCTGCAGCGAGGTGTCGTAGCGCGGACCCGCGGTGTAGTTGAAGCGCAGCACGCCGAGCCCGTCGCCGCGCGGGTCGACGTTGCCGAGCAACTGCTTCAGCCACTTCGCCGCGAGGTCGCGGTCCTTCGCCGGCAGTTCGCGTCTCGGCAGCGTCGTCAGCGACCCTTCGCGCAACCGGGAGGCCTCGCCGGGTGGCGTGTGCAGCGCCGCCAACGCCATCAACGCCGTCGCCAGCGTGTAGCTGTCCTCGTGCTTCCGCTTGCGCAGTTCGGTGAAGCCCTTCTGCACCACCGGGTCGGCCGCCGGCACGCCGCCGTGCAGCAACGCGAGCAGCCCGAGCGCCAGCCGTCCGCTGCCGTAGTTGCGTTCGTCGCCGCCCTTGTCGACCAGGAACGACTTCTGCTCGTCGATCGCATCGCGGATCCACTGCGTGCCGGCTTCGATCGCCTGACGCACGCGCGTGCGGAACTCGCCGTCCTGGTTCGGATGCACCGCGACCAGCGTCCAGCGGTCGGCGACCTGGACGCGGCGAAACGACTTGTCCGCCTCCTCGACGACGAGGTCGAGCGTGCCGTTCCACTGCGTGACCACGCCGCGCGCCGCATCGACGGTGCGCGCCATCGCCAACGTGCCGGAGGCGTCGACGCACAGGAAGGGCTGCAGTCGGGCCAGCTGCTCGCGCGTTTCGCCGGCGAGTGCAGCCGGCGCACTCGCCGCCATCGTGCCACGCAACGTCTGTGTGCCGTCGGGCCCGGGCGGTGACCAGCTGCCGCTCAGCACCACGTCGCCGTACGGGACGAGCCGCAGGAACCTGGTGCGCACCGAGGAACGGCTCTGCAGGTCGCAGGCGATCGTGCGCAGCGCATCGCGCAGGTCGCGCACCGGCCCCGCCAGGGCCTTGCCGTCGGGCCGCAGTTCGCCGGCGCACAACCACGGGGCGGGGGCACACCGCTGCAAGAACTTGTCGGGCGGCCGACCGGCCAACGGGGCGGACTTCGCCAACGCCGCCGTGCGCTGCGGCTCGCTCGCCTTGGCGTCGTCGTCGCGACGGAACTCGACCGCACCGAGGGCCGGCACCTGCCAAACCCAGTCCTGGCCGGGAGCTCCCGCCAACAGACAAGCCGTGAAGAACCCCGTGCCGGACGCACGCCACCATCGTTCCGAGATCGCCATGCCCATAGGTGCGCGGACAGGGGGACAAATCGACCCGCCGCCGGGTGCGGATTCGGCGCGAAGCCCACGCGTCGACGCTTGCCCCGGCCCCGCCAGCAGGCTCCCATGCGCAGATGCTCGCGCACATCACCCCGCTGGAAGCCCCGATCGTCTGGTTCGCCTTCGCCGCCGGCGTCGCCCTCGGCGCGTTCGCCACCTGGTTCGTCATGCACCGCCGCGCGGCGCAGCGCGGCTAGCCGACGATGGCCTACAGCGACTTCGAACGGGCGCTGCTGCAGACCTACTTCTCGGTGGTCGACGGGCCGCAGCACGCCGACGTCTACCTCGTCCGCAACCTGCCGGCCGAGGTCGCGGCGACGTTGAACGGCGTCTACTCGCGGTCGAGCAAGTCGATGCGCGACCAGTTCCTCGACCGCCTGCGCCAGGGCCTCGAGGCGCAGGGCCGCACGCTGGAGTCGCTCGGGCCGCCGCCGGCCGCGGTCGATGCGCTGTCGTCGGTGATGGCCGACAAGTCGGGCCAGTTCCTCAAGACCTACGCGATCGACCACGGCCACAACTCGCTGCGCGAGGGATCCATGGTGCACCTCGCGGTCGAACGCGTGTCGCAGCTGGTGACGCGCTTCGTGCAGCGCGAACGCCGCTGCTCGTTCGAGGAGTCGTCGACGCGCTACATCCCGTTCACCGCCGAGATGCACTGGCGCGATCCGGACGTGACGGCGGCCGGCGGCGACCTCGCCGCCGCCTACGAAGCCACGTTGGCCGAGACGTTCGGGCTCTACACGACCGCGACCGAACGGCTGCTCGCGCACCTGCAGAAGGTGCGTCCGCTGCAGGCCGGCGAGAAGGAAGCGCCGTGGTTGCGCACGCTGCGCGCCGAGGCGTTCGACGCAGCGCGTTACCTGCTGACGCCGGCGATCTTCACCAAGTGGGGGATGGTCGTCGACGCGCGCACGCTGGCCGACGTGGTGACCGAACTGAAGAGCCACCCGCTCGCCGAGTTTCGCCTGGTCGGCGAACGCATGCAGCAAGAGGCCGAGAAGGCGCTGCCGACGCTGCTCAAGCACGCGCGCCCGAACTCGTTCGCGCAATCGCTACAGCAACTGGTGCCGCAGATCGTGCGCGATCTCGGCCTCGCCGCGACGAAGACGCACGCCGGGCCGGCGACCGGGCACACCGAGCTCCTGGCCTGGGATCGCGAGCTCGACGACCGCCTGCTCGCATCGCTGCTGTTCGAGCATGCGCAGCAGCCGTTCGCAGCCCTCGTGCAGCGCGTCAAGGCGCTGACCGCGGGCCAACGCCAAGACCTGATGGACAAGGTCATGGCGGCGCGCGGCAGCCACGATGCGTGGCCGGCCGCGTTCGAAGGCGCGGCCCCGTTCGAGTTCGAGACCGTGCTCGACTTCGGCGCCTACCGCGACATCGGCCGGCACCGGAAGGGACTGCAGCAGCAGCAGCTGCTGACCACGGTGCACGGGTTCGCGGTGCCGCCGCTGATGCACGAAGCCGGCCTCGCCGGCGAATACACGGCCACGCTCGAACGCGCGGCCGAACGCCAGCAACGCCTGGCGCAGCGCTTCCCGCACGCGGCGGGCTACGTGACGCCGTTCGCGTTCCTGCAGCGCGTGCGCATCGTGTTCGACCCGCGCCAGGTCGCCTACTTCGTCGAACTGCGCAGCGGTCCCGAAGGCCACTTCTCGTACCGGCAGGTCGCGCTCGACATGCTGGCGCACGTACGCCTCGTCTCGCCGTTGTTCGCGCAGTTCATCCGCGCCAAGGAAGGGGCGGCGTTCCTGGGACGACTCGAGAGCGAGCTGACCGCCGACGAACGGCGGCAACGGCGCATGCAAGCCGCCGGCGATGCGTGACGTTCAGAGGTAGGTGAACGTCGACTGCGCCGCGCAGCCGCCCGGCGGCGTGACCACCACGGGCTTCGGGCCGGGCGTTCCCGGCGGCGTGTTGAAGACCACCACGCCGGTGCTCACCGCCAAGAGGTTCGCGGGCGCTCCGCCGACGGTCACCGTCGTGCCGGCGGCGAACCCGCTTCCTTGCAGCACCACCAACGATCCACCCGCTGCAGGCCCCGACGCCACCGACATGTTCGTGATCGCCGCTTGCGGGTTGATCCCGATCGTCGCCTGCTGGCCGTCCGGGTTGCGCACCAGCATCGTGCTGTTGCAGGCGAGGCCGCCCGGATACGCGAACGTCACCTGCGTCGGCGTCACCTGGATCGGCGCGATCGACAGGCTCCCGACCGACAAGGTCAGCCCGGGCAGGAACCCGCTCCCGCTGATGCTGCAGGTGGCCCCCGTGGCAGCGCTGGTCGGCACGACCCCCGTCGCCGTGGGTGCCGGCACCGGCCGGAACTCGACGTCGATCGCGTTGGTGACGCCGAGCGTGAACGGCGCCAGCGACGAGGCGAGCACCGCCTGCAGCGTGAAGTCGAGCGGCGTCAAACCGAGGCCCGGCGGCAACCCGATCGAATACGGCGCGGGCGCGCCGCCGAGCAGGCCCGGCAACACCCCGAACGTGTCGACGACGACGAGTTCGTTCGCACTGGCCGGCAACACGGGGAAACACGTCTGGCCGAAGCCGAGTTGCGTACCGAACGCACCCGGCTGCGGCGCCAGCGATGCGAACAACACGTAGGGCAGACCGCTGCCGCCCGCGGGCGCGCCGACGCCGATGGCGAACGACTGGCCCGCACCGAGCCGCACCGTGCGCGTGGCGCCGCCGGACTGGCCCTGCACGGTCAGCAGGTTCGCGGGAAACGTGCCCTGGTAACACGGGTCCGGCCCCGGATCGACGACACACGACCACGACGCGATCTCGACCAGTTGCGTGAGTCCGCCGGACCCGGTGGTCGCACAGAAGCCGAGCCAGGCCTGGTCGTTGGCCAGGCCGAGTCCGCCGACCGCGCCGCCGCTGGCCAGCGTGCCGCCGTTCGCGTGGTTCCACGCGCGCGACAGCAGCGGCGTCGAAGCGCCGTCGAGGAACACCTCGACGAGTCCGGGCACATAGGCGATCTGCAGCGTGTGCGGCAAGCCGTCGGCCAGCAGCGTCGCCGGCGTCGCGCGCACCAGCGAGGCGCTCTCCAGTTCGCTGTTGCCGTTGACGCCGGCCGAGTGCAGCGACACTTCGTTGGCGCTGGTGTCGCCGAGGAACACGTCGCGGTAGGTGTCGATCTCGACGACCAGGGACCGCCGGATGCCGATCGCGGCGTTCGAGCCGCTGCCGTAACCGAGCCCCCACGCCGCACCGCCCGTGGCCTGCGCGCCGAGCGGATCGCCGTGCAGCACGAACGCGAGACCTTCGCCGCGCGTGCCTGCAGCCGACGGCGCGATCCGGAACGTGAACGTCGTCGAGAAGCCGAACGTGAGCGACACCGGCGTCTGCCGCCACGCCCAACCGCCCTGGAACGGCGCGTTCGGCACGAGGCGCAGCGCCCCGGCCACCAGGCTGGCATTGCCGAGCATCTGCAACTGCGCCGGATTGGCGAAGTCGGGATAGCTGAACGACTGCGCCACCAGCGAGGCCATGCCGGACGAGAGGAGACAACCGAGGCGGAACGGACTCATCGGCGACAACCATAGCGCCCCTCCCCCGACCGGTGGGCCGCTCGCTACGCTACGGCACCTCGGGAGCCCCTCGATGACGCCACGCCTGCTGCTGTTGACCTCTGCGCCGTTCCTGTTCGCCTCAACCGCCGCGGCCCAACTGCCGCGCATCATGCTGACCGGCTACTGGCCGCCGAGCAACGAAGCCGTGCGGCAGTTCAGCACGGACCCGCTGCTCAACCCCGGCGGCTGGCAGGGCGGCAACTGGGAGAACCGCGGCTACGACATCCACTCGTTCTTCCCGACGTTCAATCCGCCGACGTGCACGAACTGCGGCACCGGCCAAGGCCAGCTCATCGTCGACTACCAGAACACCAGCCAGGACTTCTGGCAGATCGCGAACACCGTGCAGCCGATCGCGGTGATGACGTTCTCGCGCGGCGCCGTCGGCAACTCGTGGGAAGTCGAGATGAACCAGTACAACCGCACGAGCTGGATCGACGACTACGTGCCGCCGTTGCAGCCGACGCCGTCGCCGCCGGACAACAGCGTGCCACCCGACTTCCTGCGTCCCAGCACCCTGCCGGTGCAGGGCATCGTCAACGCCGTGCTCGCGTCGGGGCTCTCGGTGGCTCCCGCGATCTGCGCCAGCGGCAACGGCGGCGGTTTCCTGTCCGAGTTCATCGCCTACCACGGCGTCTGGTACCAGGACGTGCACAAGTGGCCCGGCGACCCGGCCTGGTGCATCGCCGGCGGCCACATCCACGTCGGCACGAACATCTCGTTCGTGATCGCGCGGCAGGCGGCCGAAGTGTCGCTGCGCGAACTGATCGCGCACGTCGACGCGGTGCGCGCCAACACCACCTGCCAGGCGAACCTCGGCTTCGCCGGCCCGGGCAACGCGACCTTCCAGATCTGCGGTGGCCATCTGAACGTGCCGGGCAGCCTCGCCGAACTGCGCGTCACCGGAGCGCTGCCGAACGGCATCGGCGTGCTCGCGTTCGGCGCCGCCAACAACCCGACTCCGCTGCTCGGCGGAACCGCGGTGCCGCTGCCGACGTTCTGGCTCGACCTCGTGACGTTCGACGGCCAGGGCACCTGGCGCTGGCCGAACGCCCTGACCACGCCGCCGCTGCCGCTGCCCGACGTCTTCACCCAACTGGCGTGGTACGACCCGGCCCTGCCGCAGTCGTTCGGCTTCACCAACGCGCTGCGCGTCGTGCTGCAGTAGCCGCGCTCACCGCAGCCAGACGTCACCCGGCGCCGACGCGGCCCCGGTCGGCGCCCAGGGGCCGTCCCATACGAACGCGGCGAACGTGAACGACAACCCGTTCAGCACCGCCGGGATCGTGCCCACGGGCACCAGGTCGAAGGTCATCGTCGCCGTGCCGGCGCCGTCGAGGAACCCGAGGAAGCCCGCGAACATCGACGTGTTGCTCGCCGCGGACGTGATCGCCAGCCAGTCGCCGTCGACCGGGATCACGTCGTTGAGGTACGGCACGCCGGGCCCCTGTCCGGACAAACCCACGAGGCCGAAGTACGGGTAGCCGCCGCGCGAGGTGCCGCCGCGCACGGTCGCGGCCAACGGCACCGGCGCCGCCAGGTCGAGGATCGCCGGTGCCACGGCGAGCCTCGGCGCCACCGGTTCGAGCGGCAGGTCGAGCCACGAACCGGCCGGCGAGTCGGCGTGCACGACGTCGACCCGGAAGTCGTGGAACAACGGCGCCACTTCCAGCGATGGCGTCATCGGCGCCTCGCGCTGCCACAGGTTGCGCAGCCGCAGCCGCACCACCGTGCCCGCGGGCAACCTGGCCGCGACCGGCGGCAGGCGCAAGACGCGATCCTCGGCGAAGCCCGGTGTGCTCGCCTGCCCGACCGTCGCCGCACCGCCGAGCATGACCTCCTCGCCGGTCCCGGGCGCCTCCACCGTCAACAACGCCGCCAGCATCCACCGTGGCGACCACGGCACGACGCGCAGGTGCAGGCCTGCACTGCGCACGAGCTGCGACTCGGCTCCGACCACGAACGTCCACGTGCGCTGCTGCAGCGGACAACGCGCCAGCACCGCCGGCAGCGTGCGCAGCGGCGGCTGCGTCAGGTAGTCGAGGGCCGTGAAGTCGGTGGCGAACGGGTCCACCGTCTGCTGGATCATCGCATCGGTCTGCGGCGTCGTCGGCGCGACCACCTGCATCGTGGCGTCGTCGTGCAGGAACAAACGCGTCGCGTTCTGCGCCGGAGCCAGCGCACCCGCCACGGCGTGGCTCCACAGGTGGCCCGGATCCAGCCGTTCGGCCGCGGCCAGGGGCAGTTCGGCCAGCACGCTGCGCGCCTCGAGATCGACTTCGTTCGGCACCGCCCAGAGAAACCGGTTGCACCAGCGCACCACCGCCGCGGTGCGGGCCGCGACTTCGTGCGTGTTCGTCGGCACGCCGTGCCCGAGCGTGCCGAGCAGCTCGCGTTGCAGGCCCGCGCGGGCTTCGCTGCGCACGACCGCACTCGACGGGTCGCACACGTTGTCGTGGTAGGCGTGCGAATGCAGCACCGGCACCGGGCTCGTCGCCAGCAGGCTGCCGACACCGCGCTGCTCCGCCGCGAACGCGGCCACCAACACCGCCGGATCCTGCGCCACGAACGCATTCCGGCACGTCTGCACGAAACCCGGCGCGAACGGCACGCCGGTGAAGCCGCCCGCGATCGCCTCGACGAACCACGAACTGAACATCGTCCCACCGCGCAGCCAGTCGTCGACATGGTCGGCGACGAGATCGATCGCGACGCTGCAGGCGATCGGCGGGAACACCGTGCCCACGCGCCCCGGAGCCGCGATCGGCTGCCCGCTCCACGCCGCCGCCTGCCACGCGTGGCCGCCACCCTGGCTGTTGCCGACGATCGCGACGCGGGTCGCATCGACGATGCCGTTCCACTGCGGCTGGGCGCCGACGAACTGGATCTGCTCGGCGAGGTCGTAGCGTTCGATCGGCCCCCACATCGTCGTGCCTTCGTGCGCATGACCGACGTTGACCGCCTGCGCCTGGCCGTGCGCCCGCACGTCGTAGCTCCAAACCGCGAAGCCGGCGGCGCCGAGTTCCAGCTGCAGCGACAGGTCGAAGCCGCGCGAATTGCCGAACGGATGCACGAACACGACCAGCGGCCAGCCACAGCTCGGCGCCGGCGTGGTCGGCAGGATCATCGAACCGAACGTCTGGTAGCCGTCGCCGTAGACGACAGGCACGAGCAGGTCGACCGCAGTCGCATGGCCTCCGGGCGGCGGCACCGGCCGGAGGCAGCCCTGGGCCGGCAGGGCGGTCAGCGCGGTTGCCGTCAACGCGGCGGCGACGAGGGGAACGCGCATGGAGCCGCGGAGCATAACCACGGTCCGCTACGCAGCATCGCGTTCGCACGAGCCGGGAATTCACCCCCGGCGTCCAGCCGATGCCATCGGCCGGATGCGTCAGCCCTGGCCCAGGCGCGCGACGATCGCCGCCGGATCCCCTGCTTCGACGAACACCACCCCGTTCAGCCCGAACGCGCGCAGGCGGTCGGCATCGCCGCGCTCGGGGACGAACACCGCCGCCGCCGCCTGCAGGCTCGCGACCAGCAGGTCGCCCCGGTTGCGGAAGTCGTCCGCGTGCGGCCGCCGGAACAGGCCGGCCGCGCAACACCGGCGGCAGCGTGCGGCGTCGTCCACCACCGCACACGAGGTCCCGTCGCGAAATCTCAGGTCGCCGCGATGGCACACGACTTCGGCGCCGCGCGCGACCGCGAACGACCGGCTGCCGAGGCGCTCCGCGAGCCAGCCCACGTTCGGCGATCCCCGGGCCCCGACACCGACGTGCACGACCACCGCCGTCGGCCGCGCCCGCAATTCGCGCGTGAGCTCGAGTTCCACCGCGAGATGGCGATTGCCGGCGGCGACGCGATGCACGGCACCACCCTCGGCGAACGGCACCCGGCGATGCGCCACCCCGGGCGGAACGTCGGCCGCCGCCGTCGCTGCCCGCGCCGGCTCGAGCCAGAGCACCGTCGCGCCCGCCGCCGTCGCCATTGCGGCCATCGTCGCGGTGAACGGGCGGCTCCAGTGCTCCGGCTCCGACCCTGGCCCCGGGGAACTGACGAACACGACGTGCATCAGCCCGCTCCCGGGCGAAGTTCGCGCCGCAGCACCGCGCACCCGTTCGCGCCGAGCCTGTCGTCGAGCAGACCGTGCCGCAGCAGGAAGTCGATCGCGACGAGCGCGCAGTTCGGCTTCCACGGCGAGTCGCCGACCAACGCGGCCACCACCTCGGGCACCGACCACGCGGCGAACGACTCGACCTCGCCGTCGACCGGCACGGGCGTGAACTGCGCCGGCAGTTCCAGATCGAAGCACGCCAGCACGTCGTCCTTGCAGTCCAGGCCCTCCTGCCACGCATAGGTGAGCTCGCCGTGCGCTTCGGCCCGGCTGGCGAGGTCGGCCGGCAGCCCTGCTTCCTCGGCGCACTCCTTCACCAGGGTGGCGCGGGCGTCGTAGCCGATCGGCTGGCCGCCGGCGACCAGGTTGTCGAGATGGCCTGGATACGTGCGCTTGCCGCGCGCCCGGCGGGCGATCCAGAGCATGGGCCCCGCCGCGGACCGGAACCAACCGTTCAAGTGCACCCCCCGCGCGCGCACGCCGAGCCAGGTCACGAGCGAACGATCGACCTGCAGTGCCGGCGCCGCAGCGCCTGCCGCCGGCACCGGGTAACACTCGCCGAGCGGCGAACGGAAGCGACCAGCCGCAACCCCGGCCGCGGCCCACTGCGCCAGCGCCGCCGAGCGTGTCGCGAAGTCGTGCCCCGCCACCCACTCGATGCGACCACCCACCCGGGCGAACGGCGACGGAGCGGCCAGCAGCGCCGCGACCCGATCGCGGTGCACGCGACCGACCGCGCGATCGTCGACGAACCACGGCACGAACGCCGCGGCGTCGAGCGAGTGGCAGGCGCGCACCCGCAGCAGCAGCCGGTCGAGGGTCATCGACGCGAGTATGCGCCGCGATGCGGCCGCGACCAACGCTCGCGATTGCTGCGGGGCGGCGACTCCCTACGCTACGCGGATGCAGTTCCACCGCGCGCTCGCCACCGGCGCCGACCCGGAGGCCGCGTGCCGCGAGGTCGCCGCGTCGCTGCGTGCGGCGCTCGGACCAGGCCCGATCGATCTCGCGTTCGTGTTCGCCGCGCCGCGCTACGGCCTCGCGATCGACCGGGTGCCGGTGCTGCTGCAGGACCTGCTCGGCGCGCGCGCCATCGTCGGCTGCAGCGCCGCCGCGATGGGCGACGAAGTCCAGGTGCTCGAAGGCAACCGCCACGGCATCGCCGTGCTCGCCGGCCGCATGCCCGGGGCCACCATCCACACGGTCGCCTTGGCCACCGCCGACCTGCCGAGTCCGGATGCACCGCCGGCGCAGTGGCGCGCCTTGCTGCCGACGACACCGTCGCCGCACACCGGTTTCGTGGTGTTGACCGAACCGTTCCACTTCGACACGCGCGCCCTGATCGGCGGGCTCGACTTCGGCTTTCCCGGCGTGCCGAAGATCGGCGGCATCGCCAGCGGCAGCCGGCATCCCGACGGGCACGCGTTGTTCTGCGGCCGGACCACGCATCGCGCGGGTGCGGTGCTGGTGGCGCTGTCGGGCGACGTCGGGCTGACCACGGTGTCGAGCCAGGGCTGCCGGCCGTTCGGCCGTGTGGGGCGCGTCACCGCCGCCGGCAGGAACCGGCTGCTGCAGATCGACGATCGGCCGGCGCGGGCCTTCATCGAGGAACAACTCGACGGCCTCAGTGAATCCGAACGCGACGCCGTGCACCAGAGCCCGCTGCTGCTGGCGATCACGCCCGACCCGTTCGCGACGAGCGACCCCGGCGACGGCGAGTTCCTGGTGTGCAACATCCTGGGCGTCGACCAGCACGGCGAACTCGTCGTGGCCGAACACCTGCCCGCGGGGCGCACGTTCCGCCTGCTGCTGCGCGACGAGAGCGGCACGGTCGACGACCTGCGCGCCCGCCTGCGGCCGCACGTGCACCGGCACGCCGGAGCGCTGCAGTTCCGTTGCCTCGGCCGCCAGGGCCCCGACCACGCCGCGTTCGCACAAGCGTGCCCCGGCGTGCCGCTGGCCGGATTCCACTGCAACGGCGAGATCGCGCCGACCGGCGGACAGACCCACCTGCACGCGTTCTCCGCGGTGTACGCCCTGTTCCATCGGCGAGGCGAAGCGTGAACAAGCCGCTCGCCCTCGTGCGCACGTGGCTCGTGCTCGACTTCTTCGGCGACGCACGGCGCACCGGCAAGGGCCACGGCAGCAGCCTCACCACGACGATCTTCGCGCAGTCGTTCTTCGGCCTCGTGTTCGCGGCCCTGCTGTATCCGGACACGCCGCCGGTGCCGTTCGCGGCGGCGAACCTTTGCCTGTCGACGCTGCTCGTGGCGATCGGCGCACTCGGCGACGAGAGCCGGCCCGAACGGCGCGCCGCCGACGACCACCTGCTGCACACCGCCCCGGTGTCGCGCGGGGCGATCGCATGGGCGCGCGCCTCCCATGCCGCATTCGCCGTGATGCTGGTGACCATCGGCATGGCGCTGGCGCCGGCGATCCTGCTGGCGCAACTCACCGGCGACGGGCTGCAGGTGCCCGCCTACATCGGCGGCGCGTGCGTGTGCAGCGGCCTCGCCACCGGGACGCTCGGCGTCGTGGCCCGCGCCGCGTCGCGCTGGCTCGGTCCGGCCCGAACGGCGCTGCTGACCGGAACGGTGAAGGCCGTACTGCTCGGCTCGGGCCTGGTCGCGTTCGCGACGCTGCTGCCGTTGCTGCGCGGCACGGTCGATTCCCTGCCGTTCGGCGGCTCCCTGGTGTCGGCGCTGCCGCCGTACGCGATCGCACGCTGGCTCGCGGCACCCGCGACGGAATGGCCGCGCCTCGCCGAGTTGCTCGGGGCCGGGGTCGGCTTGTTGCTGCTGGCGGTCGCGGTCGCCGGCCAGCCGTCACCGCACGGCCAGCGGGTGCGCGGGCGCAATCCAGCGGCCTGGCTGCTGCGGCGACTCAGCGCGCCGGGCCGGCATCGCGGCCTCGCCGAGTTCGTCGCCGCGTCGATGTGGCGCAGCGCGGCGTTCCGCGCGCGGGTGCTGCCGCTGCTCGGCATCCCGGCGGCGATGCTGCTGCTGCAGTTGCGCAACCGCGGCGGCAGCGACCGCGACGGCTTCACGCTCGCGTGCGTGCTGCTGCAATTGCCGGCGATCTACCTGCCGTTCGTGATCGCGTTCCTGCCGCGCGGCGACCAGCCGGGCACGGCGTGGATCTTCGGCCTCGCCCCCGGCCTGTCGCGCGAACTGCTGCACGACGCCACCTGGCGCGCGCTGGTGACCCACGTCCTGCTGCCGGTGCACCTGCTGGTGGCCGGATTCGTCGCCGCGAGCGGTGCGAGCGGCGTAGCGCTCCTGCCCGCAGCCGTGTTCGCCGCGGGCGTCGCCGTGCTGGCCGCACGGCGGCAGGTGCGAACGTTGACGACGATGCCGTTCACCCAGGCGAACGAACCCGACGGCACCCTGGACCTCGGCACCCTGTTCGGCGGAGCGGCGGTGCTCGGCGGGCTGAGCCTCGCCTTTGCCGTGGCGCTGCCGGGCAGCCTGCATTGGCCCGTCGCCGCTGCGGCCCTGGTCGCGGCCGGATATTCGTTGTCGCGCCCGCCCCAGTCCGGAACCACGCCGGTGCTGGGTCTCGCGGCCGACGGACCGCCGTCGGAAGCCGGCCCGAACGACGGCGCGCCGGAGCCCGAAGCCGTGGCGGAGCCGGAGGATCCGACCGCTGCCGCGTCCCGCGTCAAACCGTCGTTGCGCGGCGAACTGCGCGCCATCGCGACCCTGTACGTGATCCTGTCCGTGCTGCCGTACCTGGTCGGCACGGTCTTCGCTGCCTAGCCCCGCGGGTTGTCGCGGCCGCGGGGCTCGCTACCGTTGGCACGTTCTCACCGAGGCCTGCCCAATGAACTCGAATCCCGAGGTGAAGACGGCTTCCGCCACGCAGCCCATGCTGCAGCCGCCGAGTGCGACCGAAGCGCGCCGCAGCGTCGACCGGGACCGCGACGACCGGCCGGTGCGCGCCGCCGCCGCCGCTCGCGTCAGCGAGGACCCGATGCGACGGACCGATCGCTACCGCCTCGTGCGCCCCTGGTCCGACCGCTTCTGAGACGCAGCCTCGTTCCGGGCCCACGAAGTCGCCGCCGACTCAGGGCATCCCCCCGTCTTGGTCGATTCGGCGCCCATGACCGGGGAAGACAACCGTCGCCGCGCACCGCGCGTCCGGATCGCCGCCATGGCCGCGATCGAAACCAAGGGCACGCTCAACGCCAACAACCAGGCGCTCGGCAGCGTGCGCAACGTGTCGCGCACCGGCATCGGTCTCGAGACCGGTCAACCGCCGATGGTCGGCCAGGGCGTCGTCCTGCGGATCGCCTACGGCGACGACCTGCACGAACTGAAGACCCGCACCACGCGGGTCGTCCCCGGCAAGGGCAACTTCTACGAAGTCGGCCTCGACTGGACGAGCTGCTCCGGCACCGAGCTCGCGTTCCTCGACGAAGTGCTGCGCGCCGTCGAGAAACAGCCGCTGGCCTGACGCGTCGCCGTCCGCCTCACTCGAGCAACCGCGCCATGTCCGCCGGCAGCGGCGCCTCGAGCGTGCACTCGCGTCCCAGCATCGGGTGGAAGAACGTCAGCGTGTGCGAGTGCAGCGCATGCCGGTCCAGCCCGAGCGAAGCGCGCTGCGCATCGTCGAGCGTGCCTTCGACCTGGCGCAAGAACAGCTGCTCGTCGCCGCCGTAGAGCTTGTCGCCGACCAGCGGGCACCCGATGGCCGCCATGTGCACGCGGATCTGGTGCGTGCGTCCGGTCTTGGGCCGCACTTCGAGCAGCGTGTGCCGGCCGTTGCCGCGCACGACGCGCCAGTGCGTCACCGCCGACAGCCCGTCCCCGCGGTTGCTGGTGGTCAGCTTCAACCGCACCGCCGACGTCTTGTCGGGCACGATCGACAAGTCGATAGTGCCTTCGGCGGCGGCCGGCACGCCGCGCACGACCGCCAGGTAGCTCTTCTGCACCAGGCGGTCCTCGAACTGGCGCGACACCAGCTGGTGGAACTGCTCGTCGAGGCCGACCCCGACCAGTCCTGAGGTCTCCAGGTCGATGCGGTGCAGCAGGCGCGGCACGACGTCCTTCTCGGGATCGTCGGTGTTGCGGTAGCGCCGATGCAGGTCCTGCATCAGCGTGCCGTCGAGGTGCCGGCCCGACGGATGCACCGCCATGCCCGGCGGCTTGTCGACGGCGACCATCCACTGGTCTTCGTAGAGCACGCCGAACGTCGTCGGCGCATCGGGCGACGGCGCTGGCACAGGCCGCGGCGGCAACTCGACCACGATCACGCTGCCGAGACGAACGCGGCGCGACGCCGACGGCTCGCGGCCGTCGACCCGCACCAACCCGGCGTCCAGAAGCCGGTGGATGCTCGACCGCGAACGCCACGTGAGGACCGTGGCCAGCGCCACGTCGAGACGCTGCCCGTCGAGACGCTGGTCGACGAGGATCCTGATCGACTCGAGCGGCTTGCTCAGGTCGCGCGGACCTTCTCCCGGGACCTTGGGGAGCATCGGTGGCTTGCGCGCAGCGCGGCGGTGCCGTCACCGCCATCGCCCGACGACGACTACCCTTCCGACTTCTGGATCGTCGTGTCGGCCGTCAACGGATCGAAATCCGGCTGGTCGTTGTTGCGACGGTCCTGGTTCTTGCCCGGCTTGGCGCGGCGCTTCTTGTTCGAACGGCCGACCGGGGCGCCGCCACCACGCTTGCGTTCCGCCAGGACGATGTTGCGCAGACGCTCACGCTCCTCGCGACGGCGACGGTCGCTCGTCTTCTCGTGGTAGGCGTGCTTCTTGGCGAGACGGAAGATGCCGGCGTAGTTGCACTGGCGCTTGAAGCGACGCAGGGCAGCCTCCAACGGCTCGTTCGGACGGACCTGGACTCGGATCATGCGAAAGGGAGGATCGCTCGGAACAGACGGAAGCACGCCAGACGGCCGGTTGGCACCAGCGAGCCGGGTCGCGTAACGTGACGCGGCTCTGCCTGGACGGGCGAAAGGGCGGGACACCATACCGATCCCCGCCGCGAGGGCAATGCCGCCGTTGCCCGAGATTTCACCGCCGCTGCGGCATCCGCACCCATGACCAAGGAACCCGTCGAACGCGACGTGACCCTGCAGGGCACGATCGAACGCTTCACGTTCCGCAACCCGGACACCGGCTACGCGGTCGTGAAGCTCGTCGACGAGGCCACCAAAGGGCCGGTGACAGCGGTCGGTCCGCTCGCCGAACTCAAGGAAGGCCAGCGGCTTGTGATCTCCGGCAAGGCCAGCGTGCACGCCCGGTTCGGGCCCCAGGTCAAGGTCGAGACGTACGAGGCGATCGCGCCGTCGACCGAAGCCGGCATCGAGGCCTACCTCGGCTCGGGCCTCGTCAAGGGCATCGGCCCGGCGACCGCCGAGAAGATCGTCGCCGCGTTCGGCACCGACACGCTGCGCGTCATCGAGCACGAGCCCGAACGGTTGCGCAGCATCCGCGGGCTCGGGCCGAAGAAGGTCGACGAGCTCGCGACCGCCGTGAAGGGGCAGAAGGAGCTGCAGAACGTGCTGGTGTTCCTGCGCGCGCACGGCCTCGGCGGTGCGTTGGCCGCGCGCATCGTGCGGCGCTACGGCGTCGCGGCCTCGGCCCTGGTGCAGGCCAATCCGTACCGCCTGGCCGACGACGTGATCGGGGTCGGCTTCAAGATCGCGGACCGGCTCGCGGGCCAGCTCGGCATCGCCCCCGAAGCTCCGGAACGGCTCGACGCCGCGCTCGAGTTCGTGCTGGCGCAGGCCGCCAAGGACGGGCACTGCTTCCTCGCCGAGGAGGAACTCGTGCGCCGCACCGCCGAACTGCTCGCGTGCCGCGAGGAAGCGCTCGCGCCGCGGCTGCCGGAACTCGCCGCGAACGGCCGCATCGTGCGCCAGCTGCCGCCGGGGCCGGTGCTGCTGCACGACGACCCGCGGCCGATCGTCTATCCGGTCGCCCTCGCGCTGGCCGAAGACGGCGCCGCGCGTTCGCTGCATCGCCTGCTGGCGCGCCCCGGCACGCTCGGCATCAAGGCCGAAGCGGCCGTGGCGTGGTTCGAACGAACCTCCGGCATGGCGTTGCCCGACGGCCAGCGGCAGGCGCTGGTGCGCGCGCTGTCCGAATCGGTGTCGGTGGTGACCGGCGGCCCCGGTGTCGGCAAGACCACGATCGTGCGGGCGCTGGTGCAGATCCTGGCGATGAAGCAGCAACCGCTGCTGCTCGCCGCACCGACCGGCCGCGCCGCGAAACGGCTCGAGGAGTCGACCGGCCACGCCGCGACGACGCTGCATCGCCTGCTCGAATGGAACCCGATGGGCGGCGCGTTCGCGCGCAACGCCGAGAACCCGCTCGAAGGCCGCCTGCTCGTCGTCGACGAAGCGTCGATGCTCGACGTGCAGCTCGCGCATTCGCTGCTCGCCGCCGTTCCGGTCGGCATGAGCCTCGTGCTGGTCGGCGACCGCAACCAGCTGCCGTCGGTCGGGCCGGGCAGCGTGCTGGCCGACGTGCTCGCTTCGGGCCGGGTCGCGACGACGGCGCTGACCCAGATCTTCCGGCAGCAACAAGGCAGCGACATCGTGCGGGTTGCACACGGCATCCTGGCCGGCGAACTGCCGCAGAGCGGCGGCGACGGCAGCGATTTCTACTTCGTCGAGGCCAAGGACGGCGCGCACGCGCGGCTGCTGATCCGCGAGATCGTCACGCAGCGCATCCCGCGCCGCTTCCACCTCGACCCGCAGTCCGAGGTGCAGGTGCTGTGTCCGATGTACCGCGGCGAGATCGGCGCCGACACGCTCAACCGCGACCTGCAGGACCTGCTCAATCCCGGACAGGTCGAGATCGAACGCGCCGGCAAGCGCTACCGGATCGGTGACCGCGTGATGCAGATCAAGAACGACTACGACCGCGAGGTCTGGAACGGCGACGTCGGCCGCATCACGCACCTCGACACCGGCGCCGCGAAGGCGTTCGTGCGTTTTCCCGAACGCGAGCACGAGTACCGCTTCGAGGACCTCGGCGACCTGGTGCCGGCGCACGCGATCAGCGTGCACCGTTCGCAGGGCAGCGAGTATCCGGCGGTGGTCATGCCGGTGACCACCGACCACTTCCTGATGCTGAAGCGCAGCGTGCTCTACACCGGCATCACGCGCGGCAAGAAGCTGGTCGTGCTGGTCGGCACGAAGAAGGCGCTCGAGATGGCCGTGAAGAACGACGACGACGGCCACCGCAATTCGGGCCTGTGCGAACGGCTGCGCGACCTGCTGCGCGGCGACGGGATCCGGCCGGAGCGTTTCGTCGACCCGTCGTGACCCGGCTGGCGGAACGCAGCGTCCGGCTCACCACGAACCGATGACCTGCTGCAGTCCCACCGTCCACGACACGAGCCCACCGGGCGATGCCGCATCCAGGGCGAAACACTGGTGGTAGAGGCTCACCCCGACCAGCGCCGGGTTCGGTGGCAGCACGATGGACCAGCTCGCGGCGCCGGTCCCGTCGATGATGGCGGCGAACGTCACGACCGTGGCCGGATCGACGTAGGCGTGCAGTTCGGGCAACAGGATGTTCGCCGATGCCGTGCTGCTCGCCAACAGAGCGATCGAGTTCGCCAGGGCATTCCCCAACGACACGTCGTAGCTGCGCGGCTCCACGACGGTCGGGTCGAGGATCGCACGCTCGTTCGTCGCGATCACCGGCAGCCCGGTCGCTCCGGCGCCGGCGGTGCCATACAGGGTCTGCGACGGACGCTGCGTCGTGATCGCCGAGTAGGCGGTGAAGGACTCCGAGCCCGACGGCGCGATCGTGCGTGTCCATTGGAACGCACCGTTGTGGTCGCCTGGGCCGAACGAGCCGTTCCAGCCGGTGAGATTGTCGACCGTGGTGTTGGTCAGGACATACGGGACCATTCCGGGAGTCGACGGCTGGTAGACGCTCACCTGCACCGCATCGGCCGCGGGACAGTAGTACTCGATGCCCGGCCCCGAAGAGCCCTGTTGCTCCGCGTACTGCGAACGCAAGCCACCGTAGACGACGTTCGTGGCGTAGCCGACCGACGACCCGCCCGCCTCCAGGTCGCTGAGCGAGAACACGTCGATCGCCAACGGGGACGTCGTGAGGTTCGTCAAGGTCAGCTGGGCTTGCACGTAACCGCGGTCGACGCCCGTGCTGACCAGGGTCTCCACCAGGGTCGCGGCGAACAGGCCGCGTCCGGCGACGTTCGGCCAGGTCGTGGTGATGACGGAACCACTCACCGTGCGCGTCGGCGCATTCGGCGCACTGTCGTTGCGCAGCGAGAACTCCATCGAGTCGCCGGCGATGCGGTAGTACCACCAAAGGCTCCACAGCAGGTCCGTGCTCGCGGCCCCTGCGTTCCTCAGATCGGCGAACGGAAACGAGTTCGAGGTCGCGATCGGCAATGGTCCTTGCCGGTAGACCATGTTGGCGTTGGTCACCGTGACCGCGGTGGTCGTCTGTGCGATGGCAAGGGGTGCGACGGCCAGGAGTGCGAGCAGTGTGCGTGGCATGTGGTTCGTTCCTTCCTTGGCGATCCTCGTAGCAAGGGATCGGAAGCCGGGCAACGCCCCCCCGCATGCGGCCACGGCGACCGAAGGGGAATCCCCGTCGCCGGCGCGACGCCCTCGCCAGTGCGACACGGAGCTTGCCGCAGCGCACGACGTGTTCCACCATGCACGGGTGCCGACCATCCGCAAGGTCTGGATCGAAGCAGGCTGCATCTCGTGCAAGCTGTGCCAGGACATCGCGCCGAAGGTGTTCCTCGTCGCCGACGACGCCGAATGCGTGGTCAAGGTCGACGCCGGCGTGCACTTCGGGCCGATGCGCGAAGACATCGAACAGGCGGCGCGCGACTGCCCGGTCGAGGTGATCAAGGTCGAGCATGCCGGCTGAGGCCACGCCACCGCAGGCGAACGAGCCGAAGGCGAACGCATCGAAGGCGAAGTGGGGCGCGCGGCTGCGGCACCGCGTCACCCAGGTGGAAGACTCGCTCGAGAGCCGGGTGACCCCGATGGCCGTGCTGATGGGCGTGCTGTTCGGGATCGTCGCGGTGCTGTTCGCTCTCGACGCGCTCGCGAATCCCAACCGCTACTTCGGCTGACCTCGGCCTCGCCCGGCAGCCGCCCGCGATTTCGCCGCCGAATGTCCACCTTCGGCCCCGTCGGGTCATCCCGATCGGCCGGGCACCACCGCCCGGCTTCGAACCGAGGACCTGACGATGTTCCGTTTCCCTCTCCGCCTCGCGGCGCTCGCCGCGTTCCTGCTCACGACACCTTGCCGTGCCCAAATCCTGCCCCCGCTCGGCGCCGCCGAGCAGGCCGCGGCGATGACCCAGCCACTCGCCACCGGACCCGGTGGTTGCCGGGCCCAGTTCTTCTACCCCGCGGCGTGGTGGACCAGCCAGTCCATCACCACGCCGATCGAACTGCGCCAGCTGCACTTCCGAGCCGAGGGCTTCGCGTGGGGCAACTACGGCTGCCTGCACGACGTCTCGGTGTTCCTGTCGACGCGCACCGCGGCGCCGACTCCTGGCTTCGCCACCAACCACGGCACCAACGTGATCAACGCCTGGTCCGGCGACCTGTGGGTGACTCCGGCGTGGGGGACCTCGCCGAACAACTGGGTGCTTAGCGTTCCCGTGCGTCCGTTCCAGTACGACCCGTCGCTCGGCGACGCGCTCGTCGTCGACATCGTCGTGCCACACGGCTGCCCGACCGGACTCGGCATCGCCGTGGACGCGGTCAACGCGGGAACGAGTTGCACCGGCGGACCCGATGCCGTCGCCGGCGCCATCGTCGGCACCGTGCCCGTGCTGAACATCGACTACGACGTCGTGCCGGCCACGCGCGCCCGCGCCGACCGGTTCGGCTTCGGTTGCTCGAACCGGCCGACAGGCCTGCACGAGTATTTCGACGCCAACAATGCGTTCGACCTGTCCGGCAGTTCGATCGTGTTTTCGCCGTTGGCGCCGGGCTGGACTGCGGCCCCGGGCACAGCCTGGAAGAACCACACGTCGCCGACGACGCACGTGCTCGCGGACGACGCGTTGTCGGGCGCGGTGGCGCTGCCGTTCTCGTTTCCGCTGCCGCCGCTGCTGTGCACCACGGGCATGTGCCCCAACCTTCCGGACCACGCCCGGTTCTTCCGCGTCGAGTCGAACGGCAGCATCTGGTTCACCAACCAGGTCGACGTGGATCCTTCGCCCACGCCACGCGAGTTCGTGCGCAACGGCCCGCGCATCGCGCCCCTGTGGACGGACCTGGATCCGTCGGCGGGCGGCAGCGTGCTGACGGAGGTGATCCTCGGCAATCCCGTCATCACCTGGCTGAACGTGCCGCAGAAGGGCAACCCGCTGGCGGTCAATTCGGTCCAGCTCGAGCTGTTCCCGACCGGCGCCTACGAAGTGCGATACCTCGCGGTGCTGACCACGGGTCCGATCCTGGTCG
>JAEUHV010000282.1 GCA_016794485.1 Planctomycetota bacterium | reverse complement strand
TGGCAGGTGAAGTAGCGCGGCGTGCCGTCTTCGTGGTTGCCACCCGTGCCCGCCAACAGGGAGTGTTCGTAGGCGCGCTTGATCGCGCCGCGCTTGAGATCGGCGGGCAGCGTCGCGTAGGCGGTCATCGGCGTCGTCGTGAGCGGCGTCGACTTGTGCTCGCTGAAGGTGCGTTCGACGATGCCGTAGGCGAACGGCGCGTTCTTGAACGCGGCCTTGCCGTTCACGGGCGAGCCGGGCACGCCGCTGAACTGGCCGGGCGGCAGTGGGGTGTGCGCACCATTGTTCGGCGCGAGGTCACCGGTCACCGGATTGCTCACGTCGTGGCACGTGCCGCACAGGTCCGACGAGCGGTGGAACAGCGACTGCGCCCAGGAGTGGCCGGCGGCGGAGTTGCCGTACGGGCCGTAGCGCGTGTTGTTGCCGGCCAGCACCTGCATGCCGCTGCCGTACCAACCGGTCGGCGGCGTGCCGCCGTCGTGGGCCAGGTAGGGTGCCGTCTGCACGCCGGCGTGTTCCTGCGTGTTCGGGTTCACCATGTTGTGGCAGATCGCGCATTCGATGCCGTTCGCATCGCTGACGGTATTGAGCCCCGAGCCGTCGGTCGTGCTCGCGCGACCTTCGTGCCAGCCGCGCGGCGAGTGGCAACGGATGCAGAAGTTGCCGGCGCCGGGGAAGTCGCCCTCGGCGACCGCCAGAGCCGCCCAGAAGATCGGGTCGCGTCCGGCCTGGGCCATCATGCTGCCCATCCAGTTCTCGACCGGCTCGACCGCCTGGTCGTAGTAGCCGTGGCAGCCGTCGCAGTTCGGCAAGGCCCCGAGCAGGGGCGCCTGCAGCGACTGGGTTCCGGGCATCTGGACGTCGGTTGGTGGCGCGAAGAACGGCGCCACGTTGGTGAGCAGGACGGCGAGCGACGCCGTGCCGAACAACATGTGGGAAGAGGAGGCGAGACGCATCGTCAGGGGAGCAGTGGGCCGGGCAGGGCGGTCGAGACTAGCGGAAGAGTAGTTCACCCCCGGGAACTTGTTTCTGGTCCCGAGGACCCGGTTCGCCTGGGCCCGATGGCACGGATCCCGCACCGATACGGCGCACGGTCATGCCGCTGCAGCAGCGTGGCATCAGCCCCGCTGCAGCAACACGACCAGTTCGACGTGCTCGGTGTGCGGGAACAGGTCGCACAGGCGCGCCGCGGTGACGCGGTAGCCGTTCGCGGTCAATGCGCCGAGATCGCGCGCCAGCGAATCGGCGGCGCAGGCGACGTAGAGCAGGCGCGCCGGCCGCGCCGTGAGCGCACGGGTGACACCGTCCTGGCCGAGCCCCGACCGCGGCGGGTCGACGACCAGCAGATCGATTGCATCGGGCAGCTTTGCGCGCGGGAACGGCTGCACCACCACGCGAACGTTGGCGAGGCCGTTCACCTTGGCGTTGTGTTCGGCGTCGGCACACGCGGCGGCGTTGTCCTCGACGATCGTGACCTCGGCGGCGCCGGCCTTGGCCAGACGCAGGCCGAACCCGCCGACACCGCCGTAGCCGTCGACGATCCGCTGGCCGCGCACGTCGCCGCACATCGCCAGCGCCGCGCCGTAGAGCAGCGCGTAGGCGCCGGCGTGCACCTGGTAGAAGCTGCCAGCGCTGATCCGGAACTCGAGACCGTCGCGGCGGTCGACGACGTGGTCGCGGCCGCGCAGCAGCGTGTGCCGATCGCCCAGCAGGAACTCGTCGTCGCGATCGCTGATCGAGTGCACGAGGCCGACCAGCTGGCGGCGGTTCTTGTCGTTCGGCATGCGCGCGGCGGCGGCGAACACGGCGTCGGTGAACGCCGCGGCCTGCGGCAGTTCGCCGGGCCGGGTGACGATGCCGGCGCAGACTTCGCCGGTGCCGCTGGCGAGCCGCGCGTGGATGCCCTTCACGAGGCCCGTGCCGCGGACCGGCACGAACGGTTCGAGCCGCAGGTCGCGCAGGATGCGTTCGAGCGCGCGGCCGAACTGCGTCAGCCACAGGTCCTGCGTCCGGCACTCCTCGATGCGCACGACGCGGTGGCTGCGGAACTCGTAGATGCCGACGATCGGTTCGCGGTCGCGGCCGGAGCGCACCGGATAGAGCAGGCGGGTGCGGAAGTGTGTCGGCGCGTGGCCGGGCACCGTGAACGCGAGTTTCACGCCGCCGAGGTGTGGCGCCAGCAGCGCTTCGGCCGCGCGCACCTTGTCGTTGACCTGCCACGCGATCGGCTGGTCGAGCAGCGAGCAGCCGCCGCAGGTGCCGAAGTGGCGGCACTGCGGGGTGGCGTCGGGCGTGGGAGCGGGGCGGAGGGGGCGCGGCACGGTGAGGATCCTACGACCCGGGCCGTCGTCCGCCAGGAACACGATCCTTGAAAATTGAACGCGACGCGTTCAAATTGCAAGGATGGCAATGGAGCGCGACGGGCTACGCGGCGAGGTCGAAACGGCCTTGCGACGTTCACCGGTGGTCGCCCTGCTCGGCATGCGCCAGGTCGGCAAGAGCAGCCTGGCCCGGGACATCCTCGCCCGACGACGCGGTCCCACCCACTTCTTCGACCTCGAAGACGATCGCCAGTTGGCGCGTCTGCGCGAGCCGATGGCCGCGCTCGATCCGTTGCGCGGGCTGGTCGTGCTCGACGAGGTGCAGAGGTTGCCGGACGTGTTCCGCAGCCTGCGCGTGCTGGCGGATCGTCCGGGCAAGCCGGCGCGGTTCCTGGTGCTCGGCAGTGCTTCCGGCGACCTGTTGCACCAGACCGCCGAGAGTCTCGCCGGCCGGATCGCGTACGTGCGGATGGGTGGGTTCACGGTGACGGAGGTCGGAGCCGAGCGGCTGGAGACTCGTTGGGTACGTGGCGGGCTGCCGCGGTCCTTCCTCGCCCGCGGCGACGACGAGAGTTGCTCGTGGCGTCGCGACTACGTGACGACGCTGCTCGAACGCGACCTGCCGCAGCTCGGTGTGCGCATGCCTGCGGCCACGATGCGCCGATTCTGGTCGATGCTGGCGCACTGGCACGGGCAGGTCTGGAACGGGTCTCAGTTCGGCAGTGCGTTCGGCTTGTCGCACACGGCAGTACGCCGCTATCTCGACGTGTTCTGCGACGCGATGCTGGCGGAGCAGCTGCAGCCGTGGCACGAGAACCTGTCCAAGCGCCAGGTGCGATCGCCGAAGGTCTACCTCACCGACAGCGGCGTGCTGCATTCCCTGCTGCAGGTGCGCAACCGCGACGAACTGCTCGGCAATCCGCGCGTCGGCGCGTCGTGGGAGGGGTTCCTGCTGCAGCAGGTGCGCGACCACCTCGGCGCCCTCCCGGAGGAGTGTTTCTTCTGGGCGACGCACTCCGGCGTCGAACTGGACCTGCTCGTGGTGCGCGGCAAGCGTCGGCTCGGCTTCGAGTTCAAGCACACGTCGCAGCCGGCACCGACGAAGAGCATGCGGGTCGCCATCGACGACCTGAAGCTCGACCGGCTCGTCGTGGTGCACGCTGGCGCCGACACCTTTGCGCTCGGCGACGGGATCGAGGCCGTGGCCGCGCAGCGCCTGCTCGCCGACGTTGCGCCGCTGTAGTCCGTACGGAGGAACGCGTTCAGCGCGGCGGCAGGTCGAGAGCGAAGCGCTGGTCGTCGTTGCCCGAGCGGACGACGAACGTCGTGGTCGCCGTGCGGCCATTGGTGGCGTGCACGGTCGCGGTGCATGGGCCGGGTGGCAGCAGCGTGGTCCAGGCCGCGGGCTCGATGCCGGGATGCAACTGCACGCAGTCGAGCAGTTCGCCGGCGGCGTCACGCACGGCCAGACGCAGCAGGTCGTCTGGATCGGCATCGCCTCGCGCACAGGACAGGGTGACGCGGATCGCCGGAACGAACGTGAGAATTGCGCGCGTTCGTTCGCCGCTGCGAACCGTGAAGGTCGTCGCGGCGCGTGCGTGGTCCGCATGCAGCAGAGCCAGATAATCACCCGGCTGCAGTTCGGCGCTCGCGCGGTTGCCGTCCAGCAGCGTGCTCGTCGTGACGACGCCGTCGATTCTGGCGATCTCCAGGATGGCGCCGCGCGGCGACGCACCATCCGCCAGCTCGATGTCGACGTTACCCGCGCGTGCGAGCACGATGTCCGGCAGGGATCGCACTTCGTCTCGCGCAAGCTGGACGACGCCGAGGTTCGTCGTACCGAAGCCTCGTGCCGTCACCTCGACCAGGTAGCGGCCCTCAGGCAGGGGACTGCTGCCGAAGCTGCCGTCGACGTCGGCGTCGATCGATGGCGCGGAGCGCCAGTTCGGCAAGCGGATCGTGAGCACAGCCACGATCCCGGCCCCGGTTTCGTCGACGACGCGACCTTGGATGCGGCTGGTCGGCATCTCGTGCCCCGTGAGTTTGACGAGCAACGGCGCTGCGGCCGGAACGGTGATTTCGCGCCGAGCAAGGCAGACCCGCTCGAACTCGATCTGCAGCGTGTGCGTGCCAGGATCGGCGCCGCGCAAGGCGAAGGTGCCCTCGGCATCCGTTCTGACCACCGCGCCGATGTGAGGTGATTCCGGCGGCAGGATGCCGACGTGCAGGTTGGGCATCGGCTTGCCGTCGACGTCGATGACGCGTCCGTGCAACGGCGCCGATTCGGCGGGGATCACCGGGTTCCACGAAGTGACGCTGCCGGCGCTCGTGGCCACCGTCTCCTGCAGTCCGCCCACGTCACAGTCCACGCTCAACGTCACCGATCCCGACGGCAGATGCTCGAGGCGGAATACGCCATCGGGACCGCTTTCCGTTCGGGGTCGGGCGAACTCGAAGTACCTGCCCACCCGGGCCACGACGGCTCCCGCCACCGGCAGGCCAGTCGCGTCGAGGACCCTGCCGGTGACCACGGCGCCCGGCGAAAGCACCACGACGACCTCACTGCGCCGTCCCGAGTCGACCACGACCTCGGCCGAAGTCGGTCCGAACCCATATGCCCACGCTTGCACGGTGACGGCGCCGACGGCGACACCTTCGCACGTGAACGCACCCGCGTCGTCGGCGACGAGACTCGCGGCCGTGGGCTCGAGGAGTCGGTCTGCAAGTGTGGAACCGGGAATGGCTCTGCCGCCTGGCGGACCAATTTCGATTCGAGCGCCTGGTACGGGAAGGTTGTTCCCGTCGACGACGCGGCCTTGGATCGTCCCTCCGGCTTCGGCGAGCACGAGCGTAACCTCTCGGCTCGTGTTGGAGAGCAGGACGACCTGCGACGGGGCGAATCCGGTCTTGCGTGCGCCGACACCCTGCATCGCCACGAACGGCAGTTGGAAGCGGCCGGCGGCATCGCTTCGCGCGACCTCGAAACCGCGGAAGCCTCCAGCCGACATCCAGAGTCGCGCGTCCGGCACGGGGCGTTGCGTACGGTCGACCACGGCGCCGGAGATCGTCCCGACCCTGCTTGCCTCGATGTCCAAGGTTGTCTCCGTCGCGGCGGCCAGTTCCATCTTCTGCACCTCGGTGAACGACGACGTGATCCAGCACGACCCGGGCCGGATCCGCTCGAGAACAAGCCGGCCCTGTGCGTCGGTAACGCCTTCGCGTTCGGTCAACAAGCTGCCGGGTTGTGGCATGGCCACTACACCGACGTTCGCGGCGGGGGTGTGGTCGTCGGCCCATCGCAGGTGAACGACCACGGTCGCGAAGTCGCGATCCGCAGGCGGCGTTCCGGTAGTCGCTGCTGCTCGCTCGGTTGCGGCCAGGGCTGCATTGCTCGTCGTCGTTTTCGGACTGCGCAGTTCGTCAGCCGGCAGGGTTGCCGTGGCCGGGTCGGTTGGCTCCTGCGGTGCGATGGCGTCGGCGTTCCGCTGCTGCCACCAGAACGCGCCGCTGCCGAGGACCAGGGCCAGGATCGGCACGAGCCACACGAGCTTCTTTCCCATGGCGATTCCTCCGAACGTCATCACGGCTGCGCCGGCACTCGACGCGATCGCGTTGGCGTGCGCCGACGCGTGTGCCATCACCGCGGCTCGCACCGAGGTGAGGCTCGCTGCCTGGACACTTGCGCCGAGCACGAGGCCGGCGCCGAACCCGTGCGGCAGGCGTCGCCGCAGCAACGCCAGCCCGCGCACGATCTGCGTGCGCACCGTGCCGGCGGGTCGCCCGAGCCGTTCGGCGATGCCATTCGCGTCGAGGCCATCGCGAAGGTGCAGGTCGAGCACCTCCGCGTAGGGAGGGCCGAGTTCGGCGCGCAGGCGCGCGACCGTGGTCGCGAACTCCGCCGCCGCGGCGGCCGCGAGCGGGTCGGGTGCCTGTTCCTCTGCCGCGGGCAGGGTCACCAGGGCCCGCCGCTGCCGCTGTTCGTGCAGCTTTCTCGCATGGTTGCCGAGTACGCCGCACAGCCAGGGCATGGCGCGGCGCGATGGGTCGTAGCTGGTGCGCGACTCGAGCACGGTGAGGAACGTGCGCTGCAGCAGGTCCTCGGCGTCGGCGCGGTTGCCGCAGAGCCACGCGGCGATGCGCAGCAGTTCGCCGGCCGTCTTGTCGAACAGGCGCCCAAGGGTGCGTGGATCGCCCGTGCGTCGGTAGGACGCGAGCAGGCGGTCGGGGCTGGCGAACGGGAACGGCATCGGGCGTCCTTCCGGTGGCGGCCGACCTGTGCTACACGGCGCCCGAGGAAATCGCGACCACGTGGTCGCCGGAACGAAGCCAACCGGCGATCCCGACGAACGGAGTGGGTTGACGTTATGTAACCGATCGGTTAAATACGAGGCATGGCCCCGAACGACACCCTGAGCGCCACGCTCGCCGCGGTCGCCGACCCGACGCGCCGCGCGATCCTCTCGCGGCTGCGCAGCGGCGCGGCGAGCGTCGGCGAGCTCGCCGCGCCGTTCGCGATGTCGCTGCCGGCGATCAGCAAGCACCTCAAGGTGCTCGAACGTGCCGGCCTGCTCGAGCGCAGTCGCGAGGCGCAGTGGCGGCCGTGCAGCCTTCGCCCCGAAGCGCTGCGCACCGTCGCCGATTGGGTCGAGGACTTCCGCGCCCTCTGGGAAGCGCGCCTCGACCGCATGCAGGCCTACGTCGAGGACCTCGCCCGCCGAGAGGCCGGGCCGGCCGCGAAGGCCAAGGCAACCCGCACCCGCACCCGTCGCAAGCCCTGATCCGTTCCGCCGACCCCGATGGCTCCGATGACCCGACCCGACGACGTTCCCGCCGACCGCCTGATCGAGACCACCCGCATCGTCGCCGCACCACGTGAGCTGGTGTGGCAGGTGTGGAGCGACCCGCAGCACCTCGCGCAGTGGTGGGGCCCGACCGGCTTCACCACGACGACGAAGGAATTCGACCTGCGCGTCGGGGGGCAGTGGCGCTTCACGATGCACGGCCCCGACGGCCACGACTACGAGAACCGGGTCACGTTCCTCGCGGTCGAAGCACCCGCGCGGCTGGTCTACCGGCACGGCGGCGGCAAGGACGTCGAGCCGATCGACTTCACCAGCACCGTGTCGTTCGAGCCCGTGCCGGGCGAGCCGGGCAAGACCAGGGTGACGCTGCGCGCGGTGTTCCCGAACGCGAACGCGCGCGAGTTCGTGATCCGCACCTACGACGCGGCGGAGGGCGGCAAGCAGACGCTCGGCCGGCTCGCGGCGCACGTCGAGGCGCTTGCGACGAATGCGACGGCGGGCGCCAGCGCGCCGTTCCGGATCGCGCGCGTGGTGCGCGCGCCGCGCGAGCTGGTGTGGCAGGTGTGGACCGACCGCGAGCACCTCGCGCAGTGGTTCGGGCCGAAGGGCTGCACGCTGACCGTCGAGGAGTTCGACCTGCGGCCGGGAGGCCGGGTGCTCTACACGATGCACTGGAAGGGCGCCGGCGCGATGCGCGGCAAGTGGACGATCCGCGAAGTGCAGTCTCCGGAGCGGCTCGTGTTCGTGACGTCGTTTGCTGGCGCGAACGGCGAGACGGTGCGAGCACCGTTCGCCGACCAATGGCCGCTCGAGATGCTGTCGGTGGTGACGTTCGAGCCGCACGCGGGCAAGGGCAAGGGCACGGTGGTCGCGCTGCAGACCACGGCGCTCGGGGCCGACGCCGCGGAGCAGAAGGTGTTCGACGACGGGCACGCGTCGATGACCGGAGGCTGGGGCGGCACGTTCGAGCAGCTCGAGGGCTACCTGGCCAGGCTCGGCTGACGTGCGTCGGCGGTTGCCGGGCCGGACGCTCGCGATCGTTGGCGTTCACGACAGTCCAAGGCACTTGTGCTCCAGTCCGGGACGGGAAGTGTCGATGGGGCCGACGGCACGTGCCCACGCGTGCCGTCCCCCGACACCCAGGAGTCCCCGTGCGCGTTCCGTTCGTGACGTTCGGCTGTGTCCTGTCGGCCGGCTGTTTCACCCTGCCCGCTCCCATCGTCGTGACTTCGCCTGCGCCGAACGGCACTGCGGTCGAGGCCGCGTTTGCACGACCGGACGGCGAGACCATGCCGCCGCGGATCGGCCAGAACGGGAATGACCAGGTCCTGGCCCGGATCGCGCAGGCCGCGGCGACCGTGCACCAGCAGCGCTGCCGCGTCGCGGTCGAGAACCTCGCCAACGTCGGCACCTGCGGCTGGAAGCGGCGCATCGTGCGTTCGACCACGCAACCGATCACGGGACTCGATGGCACCGTCTACACGTTGCCCGTGCTCGTCGGCACGGAGCCCGTGTTCGGCACCGGCGCGCTCGACATCACCGAACGCAACCTCGACCTCGCGATCGACGGCGACGGGTTCTTCGCGGTGGTCACTCCCGATGGGAGGACGGGCTACACGCGCGCGGGCAGCATGCAGATCAACGCGGACGGCAAGCTGGTGTCCAACGACGGCTTCGTCGTGCTGCCGGAGATCACGATGCCCACGGATACGCTCGAGATCTCGATCGATCCCGAGGGGCGTGTGAACGTTTGCACCGCCGGCAGCCCCGACTGCTCGACGTCGCTAGGCCAGTTGCACCTGCACCGGTTCATCAACCCGTCCGGCCTGCGCGTCGACGGCCCGGTGTGGCGGACGACCGAGGCGTCTGGAGCCCCGATCACGAACACGCCGGGCAACACGGGCCTCGGCCTGCTGAAGCAAGGCATGCTCGAACGCAGCAACGTCGACGCGAACCGGGAGGCGATGGATCTGCAGATCGCCGAGCGCGAGTACGCGACATTCCAGGAAGCGCTGCGCCGCCTAGGCCACTTCGTGCCGTGACGACGGTGTAAGTGACCCATCTGTAGGTCATTGCGACTATGTCCTTGATCTAAGGACAAATCCGACCGAAGATGTCCTCGAATGGAGGACAAAGTCCGGTCTGCCCTCGCGAGCTACTTGGCCGAAGCCGAGTCCCGCCCGACGCCGCGCCCGACCGTGCGCGACCGCCGCCTCGTGTCGATGAACGGCAAGGTCGACGCGGTGATCGGCATGCGCCGCGTCGGCAAGTCGTGGCTCCTGCTCGCGCGCATGCGCGAACTGCTCGATGCCGGCATTCCACGATCGCGGTTGCTCCACATCGACTTCGAGGACGAGCGCCTCGCTGGGCTCACGGTCGAACACCTGCAGTTCATCGAGGACGCGTTCTTCCATCGTCACCCCGAGAGTCATGGCCAGCCGTGCTGGTACTTCTTCGACGAGATCCAGAACGTGGTCGGGTGGGAGCAGTACGTACGGCGATTGCTCGCCGATCCGCGGCGGCAGATCGCGATCACCGGCTCGTCGGCGCGGTTGCTGAGTTCCGAGATCGCGACGGCGATGCGTGGCCGGTCGCTGACGACCGAACTGTGGCCGTTCTCGTTCCGTGAAGTTCTGCGGCATCGAGGGGTCGAGGTCCCATCGACCTGGCCGCCGTCGGCGGCGGTGCGGGCCAGGCTGCAGGCGGAGTTCGATCGCTACTACGCGACGGGTGGCTTCCCCGAGGTTCTCGATGTTTCCACCGACATCAGACGCGCGATCCTGCAGAACTGCACCGACGTGGCGATCCTCCGAGACATCGTCGAACGGCACTCGGTCCGCAACGTGCCGTTGTTGCGCGGGCTCGTGCGGCGCCTCGTGCGCAGCGTCGGCTGCCTCGCCAGCGTGCACGGGCTGGTCAACGACTTGAAGTCGCAGGGCTTCGCGTTCGGCAAAGACTTGATCTACGAGCTCATCGACCACGTCGAGGATGCGTTCCTCGCAAGCCTGCTGCCGGTGGACACCCAGTCGGAACGGCGGCGACAAGTGCACCCGCGAAAGGTGTACATCGTCGACCACGCACTGGCGCGTGCCGCGGCCATGACCGAGGACGGCAACCACGGCCATGCTCTGGAGAACATCGTCTATCTCGAACTGCGGCGTCGCGGCCAGGTGCTCGGCTACCACGTGACGGCTGGCGGCTACGAGGTCGACTTCCTGTTCCAGGACGGGGAAGGGCGGCGTCGGCTCGTCCAGGTCTGTGCGGCGATCGAAGATCCTGAGACTCGGGCCCGTGAGGTGCGGGCCTTGGCCGAGGCCATGGTCGAGATCCCCGGTGTGGATGCGATCATCGTCACGATGGCGAACGAAGGCGTCGAACGTGTCGGCGACAGCGACGTCCCGGTCGTTCCGGTGTGGCGCTGGTTGCTGGAGGCTCGAGGAACCGCTCTGGCGCCGACGGCATGACCACGTAGCGTGCCGGGATGTTGCTGGCGACCTGCGCGCTCCTGCTCGCTCCGCAGTCCCCGTCCACCGCGCCACCGTCGCGCGACCTCGAAGCGCTGCTGCGCGCCGAGCCCGCGTGCATCGCCGTCCTGGATCGGGCGAAGGAGCACCGCCTGCAGATCCTGCTCGCCGAGCCGGTCGAGAAGGAACACGGCGTCATCGAGCTGCGGTACAGCAAGCTGGGCGATCCGGCGCAGTACTTCTATCCGGCGAGTGCCATCAAGCTGTGTGGCGCCGTCGCGGTGCTGCTGAAGCTGAACGCGTACAACCGCGAGAACGGCACGTCGCTCGGCCTGCATTCGAAACTCGTCGTCGAGCCGCGCTTCGCCGGCGACGTGCGTGTCGACGCCGACCCGACCAACGTCGTCGACGGTTCGCTGACGGTCGCGCACGCGTTGCGCAAGCTGTTCCTGGTCAGCGACAACGCCGCCTACAACCACTGCTTCGACCTGTGCGGCCAGGACGGCGTCAACCGCGCCATGTGGCAGGCGGGTCTGCCGTCGGTGCGACTTTGGCATCGGCTGAGCGAGAACCGCACGCCCGCCGAGAGCGCCGTGACGCGCACCGTGCTCGTCGACGGCGTCTCGTTCCCGGCGCGCGACGCGGACGCGAAGCTGCAGAACGAACCCATGCTCGGCTACGACGTCGGCGATGCCCACGTCACCGGCGGCAAGAAGGTCGACCGGCCGCTGTCGTTCGTGCAGAAGAACGCGATCCGGCTGCGCGACCTGCAGGACGCGCTGGTCGAAGTCGTCCGGCCGGAGTTCACCACCGGCTCGCGCGGCTTCCCCGAACTCACCACCGAGCAGCGTGCGTTCCTCGTGCACGCACTCGGTGAGCTGCCGCGCGAGTCGGCGAACCCGAAGTTCGACCCGGCGAAGGTGCCGGACCACCACTGCAAGTTCGTGCTGCGCGGCGTGCGCGACGTGGTTCCCGCCGAGCACCTGCGCATCTACGACAAGATCGGCCGCGCCTACGGCTTCTCGATCGAGAACGCGTGGATCGAAGACACCCGCACTGGCAAGGGCTTCTTCCTGGCGATCGTGCTCTACACCAATCCCGACGGGGTCCTGAACGACGACGCGTATGGCTACGACGAGATCGCGGATCCGTTCCTGGACGGGGTCGGGCGGGCGGTTGCGCGAGCGGTGTTCGGGACCCGGCCGCGGTAGAGTGCGCGGCCCATGTTGCGTCTCGCGTCTGGAGTCGGAGCCCTGTCGATCGTCGTGGCGTCGTGGCCGATTGCCGTCGTCGCCCCGAACCATCCGCACCGCGTCGACACGTTCACCTCGTCGGAGCAGTGCGCCGTCTGCCACATCGCCGCCCCAGGCGCGAAGGCGATGAAGGACGCGGCCGGCGAGGACGTTTCGCCGTACACCACGTGGCAGGCGACGATGATGGCGAACGCGTTCCGCGATCCGTACTTCCGCGCCCAGCTGCGCAAGGAGTCGATCGCGGCGGGCGACGAGGTGCAGGAGCTCTGCCTGCGCTGCCACGCGCCGATGGTGCACCACCAGGCGATGCTCGACGGCAAGCCCGCGCCGCGGCTCGCCGACGCCGAAGGCGATCCGTTCGCGGACGACAGCGTGTCGTGCACCGTGTGCCACATGATGGATGGCAAGAACTTCGGCGAGCTCGGCTCGTTCTCGGGCAAGCCGTCGTTCAATCGCGAGCGCCGCATCTTCGGCCCGTACGCCGACGTCGCCACGCGGCCGATGCAGAACATGGTGCGCTACACGCCGGTGCACGGCCCGCACGTGCAGAAGTCGGCGTTGTGCGGCAGCTGCCACACGTTGTTCACCGAACACCACGGCACGCCGTTCCCCGAGCAGACGCCGTATCTCGAGTGGCGCAACAGCGAGTTCAGCGACGAACGCGCGGACGCGGACCCGAAGAAGACCCGCACCTGCCAGCAGTGCCACATGGCGCGCAGCGACAAGACGCGGATTGCGCGCAATCCGATGGGGTTCGACTTCGCGATCCCCGAGCGCGAGGACTACCGCCTGCACGAGTTCGTCGGCGGCAACGCGTTCATGCTCGAGATCCTGCAGCGGCATCGCGACGAACTCGACGTGACGGTCGAGCCGGCGGCGTTCGATCGCACGATCGCGGCGACGCGTCGGCAGCTCGCCGAGGCGACCGCGCGCATCGCCATCGACGAGCCGCGCCGCAGCGACGGCGTGCTGCAGTTCGCGGTGCGGATCGAGAACCTCACCGGCCACAAGTTCCCGACGGGCTATCCGGCTCGTCGCGCCTGGCTCGCGGCCGAAGTCGAGATCGGCGGCAAGATCGTGTTCGCGTGCGGCCAGATGGACGAACGCGGGCGCCTGGTCGGCGTCGAAGACGAAATGCGGCTGCCGCACCGCGACGTCGTCGAGCAGCCGGGCCAGGTCGTGGTCTACGAGGCGGTGGCCGCCGATGCGGATGGCGCGCCGACGACGTACCTGACCCGCATGGCACAGCGGCTGAAGGACAACCGGCTGCTGCCGCGCGGTTGGCTCGCCGATGGACCGCACGTCGGCGACACGGCGCCCGTCGGCACGGCCGGGGATGCGTCGTTCACCGCCGGAGGTGACACCGTCACGTTCCGGATCGCGGTGCCGGCCGACGCGACGGGGCCGGCGACGGTGCGCGCGACTTTGTGCTACCAGACGGTGCCGCCGGCGTGGGTCGACGCGCTGCGCGGCATCGATGCCCCCGAACCCAAGCGGTTCGTCGGCTACTACGACGCCGTGGAGAAGAAGCCCGAGATCGTCGCCAAGGCCGAGCGCCGCGAACCATGAACGTGCAACGTCCCGATCCCGCCGAGTATTCGCCTGGCTTCCGAGCCTACGTGGACCGCGTTCCGGACGGGGACGTGCTCGCGCACCTCGAACGGCAGGGCCGCGCCACCGTCGCCCTGCTCGTTGGGCTGCCCGAAGCGAAGGGCGAACACGCGTATGCGCCCGGCAAGTGGACGGTGAAGCGGCTGCTGCAGCACGTCGTCGATGGCGAACGGTTGTTCTGCTACCGCGCCATGTGCATCGCGCGCGGCGAACAGGCTTCGTTGCCGGCCTTCGACGAGGCGACGTACGCGGCGAACGACGGCTCCAGCGGGCGCAGCCTGGCGGCGATTCTCGCCGAGTTCGCCGCGGTGCGGGCCGCGACGATTCCGTTGTTCCAGGGGTTCGACGACGTGGCCTGGCGTCGGCGCGGCATCGCCAATGGCAAGCCGGCGAGCGTGCTCAGCTTGCTCTGGATCCTGGCGGGGCACGAGTTGCACCACCTGGCCGTGCTGCGCGATCGGTACGGGATCGGATAGATGCGCGCTTTTCGCATGCGCCAAGGCGCATGCAAGATCGCGAGAAGCGTCGGTGGACCGCCTTGTCGGTTGCTGGTCCGTTGCTATCTTCCCGCCTCCTCGCTTCATGTTCCGACACCTTGCGATAGCAGCGTTCGCGGCGATTTGCTCGGCCCAGGCTCCCCTGGTGCCCGGCTACCGCGATGTGGCCTGGCCGAACACCTCCGACGCTGGAACGCCCTACCTGTTTTCGAGGGTGCTCTATCCATCGCATGTCGGCGGCAACTCCGCGCCGGTGGCGCCGAAGACCGGCGGTTGGCCGGTGATCGTGCTGTTGCACGGGTTCTCGTTCTGGGGGCAGCACTACGTGAACCTCGGCGAGGCCTTGGCGAGGTCCGGGTTCGTGGTGATGCAGCTCGACACCGGCATCTGGAACTACCTGACCCTCGAGGCGGATGCGCGCGCTGCGCTGCCCGCCTTGGTCGCCGCCAACGCGAGCGCAGACGATTTCTTCCACGACGCGTTCGACACTGCGCGGATCGGGCTCGCGGGGCACTCGATGGGCGGCGGGGTGGCCGGCCTCGTGCTCGCCAACAACCCCGGCTATCGCTGCGGGTTCGGATTCGCTCCGGTTGCGCCGTCCCCGACGGTCGCGGCGGCCATCGACGTGCCCTTCGGCATCGTGGTCGGCGAAGGCGACACCATCACGCCGTGGCAGATGTTCTCCGTGCCGTTCTTCCAGTCGCTGGCGCCGACGACCGGCCTCAAGTTCTGCCACGTGCTCGACCAGACCTGCGACCACATGAACGTCGCCGGCCTCGGTGTCGCCGGCGATGCGGCATTTGTCAGTGCGAGCGCAGTCGCGGCGGGCTTCTTCCGCAGCTTCCTCGCGGCCGACCCGACCGGGCTCGAACGTTGCATCGGCCCGCGGGCGCGAGCCGCCGCGAACTTCACGAGCTGTGACGCCGAGTTCGCCGAGCCGCTCGTGTGGAGCGACATGCAGCCGCGCCTGGGGCGCACGGTGCGCGTGTCGATCGCCTCGGCTGGTGGCTTCGGGGGCATCCTCGCCGCCGGCTCGGTCACGTCCGGCTTGCCGACGTCGTACGGTACGTTCTGGCTCGACCCTGCCACCACCTACACCTGGGTCGCCGGGCACATCGAACGCCACGGTCGGATCGACGTGATGCTGTCGACGCCGAACAACGCCAGCCTGGTCGGTGTGACGCTGGCGCTGCAGGCGGTCGGAGACGATGCCCAGCAGGTCCTGAAGTTGGGCACCACGGGCGAGTTCACGGTCCGGTAGCGGGCCGCGGGCCTCGTTCAGGCGGTGGCGACGACCTGGGCCGCGATCAAGGCCTGCTTGTCGGTGATCCCGCGCCAGCCTTCGGCCAGCACGGTGTGGCCCACGGGTGCCCGCAGCGACGCGCCAGGCCCCGCACACAGCAGCACGTCCGGCTGGAATTCGCGCATCGCCGTGCGCACGCAGGCCGTGAAGTCGAAGGTCTCGGTGACCTGCTCGCGCAACGTGTAGCGCAGCAGCTCGCGCGGGTCGGCCGACCATGGCGAATGCACGTTGCCGAAGCCGTCGATCAGGTGGCAGCGCGGCATCGCGACCGGCAGGTCGGCGAGCATCGCCTGGGCCTGTTCGGACACCGGCTGGCACAACGGCGTGTGGAACGGTCCGTGGCCGGCCAGCCGGAACGGGAACTCGCGATCGCCGAGCTTCGCCTTGGGCAGGCGCGTCAGCATTTCGGTGATCGCGGCTTCGGTGCCGGCGAGCACGACGTGTCCGCCGAGCCGGATGCTGTAGTCGCAGAACGTCTCGGCACCGCGGTCGCGCAGGGCGTCGAGCACCGCCAGGGTCGCCACCTTGAGCTCCATGCTGGCGCGCCATTCGTCGTCGACGTTGGTCATCAGCACCTGGCCGCCCTTCACCTGCTTCTGCAGGGCCGCCATCGTCGCGACGAGGCGCCAGCCGGACACCGGATCGAGCGCGCCACTCGCCGGCAGCGCGGTGTACCAGCCCATCGAATTGCCGGCGACCGCGACGATCTCGTAGCGCTCGGCCAGCTGCTCCATGTGCGCCAGCGTGCCGAACCAGATCAGCTCGGCGGCGTTCTCGCCGTCGAGGTGCAAGCCGGGCCGGAACTTGTCGGCGCCGTCGATCTCGCGCAGCGTCGGCCGGCCCTGCGAACGGCGCCATGCGTCGCAGGCGTCGAGCGCTTCGGTCAGTGGCCCCGGACGCAGCGTGCGGCCGACGAAGCCGAGCTCGTCCTTGCCGTACGAGCCGCGCCCCGGACAGAACAGCACCGCAGTGGGCTTGCTCATCGCACCCGCTCCTCGCACAGCGACAAGGCGGCGCGTTCGATGTCGGGCTCCTGCACCAGCACGAGGTTGGCGGCCGCCGCCAGCGGTACGTAGCTGTCGACCGCGGCGACGCGCCGCAGCACGCAGCCGGCGAGGTCCGGGTCCTGGCAGAGTTCGGTGAGGATCATCGGGCTCGGGCCGCCGTGGGTGTGGCGACACTCGTCGACGACGAGGCAGCGTCCGGTCGCCTTCACGTGCTCCTTGATCTGCGCGATCGGCAGCGGCGACAGCCAGCGCAGGTCGAACACGCGCGTCTTCACGCCGCGTTCGCGCAGCCGTTTCGCCACGCGCAGCGACATCCACAGGCCGTTGCCGAACGTCACGATCGTCAGCTGGTCGTCGTCGCCGGCGTCGTAGACCCGCCCTTCGCCGATGGCCATCGTCTCGTCGGGCGGCGGATAGCCGAACTGCCACGCGCCGTCGTTGGCGGCGTGCAGGTCCTTCTGCATGTAGAGCGCGATCGGCTCCAGGAACAGGCAGACCTTGCCGCGTTCGGCCGCCGCCGCCGTCATCGCGCGCAGCATCGTCACCGCGTCGTCGGCGCGCGCCGGCACGCCGAGCAGGATGCCCGGGATGTCGAGCAGGGCACCGACCGAGTTGTCGTTGTGGAAGTGGCCGCCGAAGCCCTTCTGGTAGGCGAGTCCGGCGACGCGCACCACCATCGGATTGCGGTACGCCGGGAACTGGCCGGGCAGGTCGCGCATGCCCTGGCCGGTGCTGAAGAACTCGAGCGACGCCGCTTCGCCGCGGATCTGGTCGAGCGCGTTGTGGATGTAGGCGAGGTACTGGATCTCGGGGAACGGCAGTGCGCCGGCGGTCGCCATGCCCTGCGCGAGGCCGAGGATCGTCGTTTCGTCGAGGATCGTGTTGAACACCCGCCCGTTGCCGAACGTCGCCTGCAGACCCTGGGTCGCGTTGTAGACGCCGCCCTTCCTGGCGACGTCTTCGCCGAACAGGAACGCGTTCGGGTACGCCGCGAACAGGTCGGTGAGTGCCTGCGGGATGCGGTAGGCGAGGTGTCGCGGCCGCGCGTCGTCCTCCGGCAGCTTGCCGTGGAACACGCGCAACCGGACGTCGCGGTCGGCGACGCGGCAGGTGAGGTGGCCGCTCGGTTTCTGCAGTGGGGCAGTGATCTCGGTGACCGAGGTCAGTTTGCGGCGCCGGCTCGCTTCTTCCGCCGCGCGGCGCAACCGTCGGTCGGTGTCGGCGTAGAGGGCCAGCATCGCGTCGGGCGCGATCGCGCCGCTCGCCAGCAGCAGGTCCGCGAACGCCAGCAACGGGTCGCGCGCCTCGTTCGCCTCGATCTGTTCGAGCGGGATGTGGTTCGCCTCGATGTCGCTGCCGGCGTGGCCCATCAACCGCACCGTCTTCGTGTGCAGGAACGCCGGTTTGCGCTGCTCGCGCACGTAGGCGATCGCCGCCTGCGTCGTCGCCCACACGCCAGGGAAGTCCTGGCTGTCGCACGCGAAGTACCGGATGCCGGGCCGGTCGCGCATCATCTGCGCCACGAAGCCGTCGGGCGTGCGGACGCTGATCCCGATGCCGTTGTCCTCGCAGCCGAACAGGATCGGACACGGCTGGCGGTGCAGCACCGCTGCACCCGCGGCGTGGAAACCGGCCTGCGCCGTGGCGTGGTTCATCGACGCGTCGCCGAAGTTGCACCACACGATCGCGTCGTACGGGACGCCGCCTTCGATCGGCACGCCGTGGCGTTCGAGCCGTTGCAGCGCCATCGCGAACCCGACCGCCTTCGGCAGGTGGCTGGCGATCGTGCTGGTCTGCGGCGGCACGTGCAGCGTCGGCGAACCGAGCACCTTGTGCCGGCCGCCGCTGATCGGGTCCTCGGCCGACGCGCAGAACGACAGCATCGCGTCGAAGAACGGCGTCTCGCCGCGGCCCTGGCGCAGCCGCGCCGCCATGAACGCGCCGCTGCGGTAGTGCAGGAAAGCGGTGTCGGTGGGGCGGAGCAGGCTGGCGACGATCGCGTTCGCTTCGTGGCCGCTGCTGCCGATCGTGTAGTAGCTGAGGCCCTTGTCCTTCATCTCGCGCGATAGCAGATCTTGCAGGCGCGACTGGATCGCGGATTCCCAGATTGCGACCGCCTGGCGGCGGGTCATCGGCGAATGGGTGGCGATCGGTTCGTCGAGGGGGCCGGAGCGATCGGGATCGGCGCCCGGGTGCCGGCGCAGCAGGTCGAGCAGGCGCTCGGTGACGGGGCCTTCGCGGCGGAGGGACATCGTGCGGCGTGGTGGGGGAGCGAAGCGGGCCGAGCAGCATACGGAGGCTGTGCGGCGGATCACTTCCGTGCACCTCGCAGCGGCTTGGTTTTCGGGTGACCGCCATGGCGCAGGGCGAAGTGCGTCGGTGCGCAGGTGATTTTCGGCCTCGACCGAACCTTTCCGGAGGTTTGGTTGTCCAAGTGGATGGCGCGGCATCGCGCCGCCCCTTCCCTGTCTCCTGAAATCGAGAATCCCATGCGCCTGACCATGCTCGCGATGGCCCTGCTGACGAGTGTCGCAGCGGCCCAGATCGGTATCCCCGCCCACAACAACGTCTACGTCGGCTACACGCGCGGCTTCAACTTCACTGCGCAGTCGGCCTTCACGATCAGCGGCCTCGACTTGCCGATGGACGCGTTCCAAGCCGGTGACACCGCTGCCTACGCGGTGCGAATCAACGGCGTCTCCGTCTACAACAGCTTCGGCAATGCCGGGCCGGTCGCGGTCAGCCTGCCGGTCGTCCCGAACGACATCGTCGACATCGTCGGCAACTGATCTCCCGCGGCTCCGGGCACGTTCACGGCGCACAACTCCTACGGCTCTGCCACCGCCGGCAGCGGCGCTGGCCCGTACGCAACGACGATCCTCGGTGTGCCGCACACGCTGAATCGCATCGGCGTGCAGAACGACATCGGCAATCCGGCGTGGGTTCCAGGCACGGGCTGGCTGGCGTCTGGCGCTGGCCAGCTCGGCCGCGTCCTCGTCTACGTCAGCGGCGGCTCGGGCACCGTGCTCGCGACCAACACTTCGATCGGTGCTGGCTGCGTCGCGTCGTACGCGTCGGTCTACGAGAACTTCGCGACCGCGGCGGGTTTCGACCTGTCGAACACGTCGTGGCAGTTCATCTCCACCGGCGGTGGCTACACGATCATCCCCGGCGGCTCGTTCCTGCCGGTCGGTTCGGTGCAGGCGACGCCGACGGTGCTTGGCCTCGGTGACGACACCGCAGTGACCCAGGCCTTCACGACCGGGTCGTTCCCGGGCTCGACGGCTTTGACCGTCTGCTCGAACGGTTTCGTGTCGACCAACACCGGCAACGGCACGGGCTACACGCCGACCGTCGCGACGTTCCTCAGCGATCCGGCCGCCTCGTTCCGTTGCTGGCACGACTTCAACCCGACGCTCGTCGGCAGCGGCACGGTCAAGTGGGAAGAGAGCGCGACCGTCACCAGCATCACCTGGGACGGCGTCTGGGACTACGGTGGCACGGGCGCTGGCGATGCCAGCACGATGCAATTCCAATTCTACCCGAACGGCGATGTCGTCGTGGCCTTCGGCAGTGTGTCGCTGGTCGGCACGAGCGGCACCGGCTTCCTGGTCGGTTACTCGCCCGCTGGCGCGTCGGCTGATCCGGGCAACACCGACTGGTCGGCCACCTCGGCCACGGTCCTCGGCGCCGCCGACGTCCTGCCGCTGGCCCTGTCGGCGTCGAGCCGTCCGATCATCGGCACGTCGTGGGGCATGACCACGTCGAACATCCCGGCTCCGACGATCGTCGTCGAAATCATCGGCTTGTCCGACCCGGGCATC
This sequence comes from Planctomycetota bacterium, assembly GCA_016794485.1. Lineage (GTDB taxonomy): Bacteria > Planctomycetota > UBA1135 > UBA1135 > UBA2386 > UBA2386. The sequence continues at coordinate 2,933 of JAEUHV010000282.1, read as the reverse complement.
AACGACCTGTTCTTCATCGGCGCCCCCGGGTGCGGCCTGCGCGCGAACCTGGACCTGCTGAACGCGGCCGTGGTCGCGGCTCCGACCCACGCGTGGAGCTTCGCGATCCCGAACAACATCGCGCTGCTGAACCTGCACCTGTATGCGTCGTCGGCGGCCTTCGCGCCGGTGAACGCGTTCGGCGCGATCACCAGCAACGGCATCGACGGCTTGATGGGCGACTTCTGATCGCCGCTGGTTGATCGAACGCGCTGCGGCCGCGCCATCCGGACTCCGGGTGGCGCGGCCGCGCGCGTTTCGGGCCTCGGCATTCGCGCCGATTCCACGGGCGACGGGGGACCAGCCGGCCTGGTCGACCGCCTGGCCCTCGCGCCGAAGGCCGGGCGAACGACGGCATGTCCGGGCTTGCGGCGCTGCCGCAGTTCGCTTTCAAGGTGGCGATGCCACGCTGCCTCCCCGTCCTGCTGCTCGGTTCCTTGGTGTCGGCCCAAGTGGCACCGGATCTGCTGCGCCACGTGCCCGACGACGCGATCGCGGTGGTGCGCACGGTGGGCCTCGGTGGCTGGGGCAAAGGACTCGGCGCCACGGGGGTCGGCCGGATGTTCGCGGCGCCATCGCTGCACGAGCCGGCGGCGGCCTTGCTGAAGGGGTTGCTGGCCGAAGTCGGGGTCGAGTCCGAGTCGGTCGATCGGCTCGGCGAGCTGGCCGTGGAACTGAAGGAGCACCGGGGCGAAGTCGTCGTCGCCGCGGTCTGCGACGTGGCCTCGGCGACGGCCGATTCGATGCCCGACTTCGCCGTCCTGTTCGCGGTCGCGGGCAGTGACGAGGAGTTGACCACCATCGAACGTGCCCTGCGCGAGGTCCTGGGCGAGGACGGCAAGGAGCGCCGCATCGACGGCGAGGCGTTCGTCGTGCACGCGTTGGACGACTGTGAAATCACCGCGCCCTGGCGGCACGGCGGCGCGTCGTTCGTGTTCCTCGGCCATGGGCTCGACCGCACGATCCCGAAGTTCCTCCGCGAGCGCAGCGAGCCGCATCCCGCCGCCGCCGAACTGCAGCAAGGGGTGTTCGCGGCGCGGGTCGAGGTGCAACCGCTCGTCGGGTTGCTGCGGACGATCGTGGACATCGCCGGCGAAGAAGCCGCGAACGTGCCGGTCGGACCGCTGGTCGAACTGATCGGCTTGTCGGCGATCGAACGGGTCGGGATGTCCATCCGGGCCGATGGCGAGTACTTCGCCAACGAGGCCCATCTCGAATGGCGGGGGGCGGAACGAGGACTGTTCGGCGTGGTGCTGCCCGCCCGGTCCGAGCGCCCGCAGATCCTCGATCTGGTGCCGGCGGGAGCCCGCAACTGGAACACGGGCTTGATCGACGCCGAGGCGGCGCTGCGGCTGTACGCGCGCGGCTTCGAGTTGTTCGCCGATGTGCTGCCGATGAGCCGGCAGGAGATCGAACACAAGTTCACCGAGCTGACGAAGGTGCGCCTCGTCGAAGACCTGCTGGCGCACGTCGGCGGCGAGTATCTGGTCGTCCAGGACCTGGCGGCAGTGGCCGACCTGGAGACCGAGATGCCCGAACAACTGGAGAAGCTCGACGAACGGGCCGGCGACAGCGTCTTCGTGCTGCAGCTGCGCGATGGGGCGAAGCTGGCGCTGAACGTCGAGAAGGCCCTGCGCGCGCGCGGCATGCACGCCGGACGCAAGTCGGAGGAGTACGCCGGCACGAAGGTCTACCGGTTGCTGCTGCTGGGCTCGATGCCGATCGAGTACGCGTTCTCGGGCGACGTGTTCGTGCTCGGTGTCGGCGACGGCGAAGCCACGAAGCAGAACCTGCGTGGCGTGCTCGACGCCGTGGCCCTGCGAGCCAAGGGCCAGGCCAAGGTCGACCTGCGGCCCGAAGTGCTCGCCAAGATGAAGGGCTGGGCGGACGGCTGGGCGTCGATCGACGTCGGGTCGCTGGAGGAGATCCTCGACGGCGTCGTGGGCAACTTCGAACTGGCTGCGACCACGCTCGCCGAGGCGGAGATCGACGACGACGTGATGCCCTGGGTCGGGCCGGCGCTCGACCTGGCCAAGCGGATGCGCATCGAAGCGCGGCGCCTCGGCCTCGACGTGGCGTTGTCCGCCGTCTGGACCGGTCGCGACCGCGTCGTGGTGCGGTCGCGCTGGTGAGCGAGAGCCGTCGTCCGACGGGGCGCACATTTGTGCGGCACCACGACCAACATGCCGGCGACTCGTGCGCGCCGGTGTGGTATCTGGTTGCCGCCACATGGCCACGTCTGGACTGCCGTTCCTCGGGTTCGTCGCCCGCAACTACAAGAACTTCAACGCGCGCAGCACGCGCGACGCCCTGTTCGCCTATTGGGACCACATCCGTTCCGGTGGGCGCATGTATTGGGCGATGGCGGGGGCGATGTCGTCGGCGCAGCTCGGCATCACGCTCGCACCCGCGATCCGTGCGGGTCTCGTGCACGGCCTGTCGGTGACCGGCGCCAACCTCGAGGAGTCGCTGTTCCGCCTGGTCGCGCACCATTCGTACAAGGACTTCCCCGACTACCGCTACTTCACCAAGCAGGACGACACCGAGATCCTGCAGCAGCGCATGCGGCGCGTGACCGACACCAGCATCCCCGAGGACGAAGCGTTCCGGGCGGTCGAGAAGATCCTGGTGCCGATGTGGAAGCAGGCGACCAAGAACGGCGAGCGACGGTTCTGGCACGAGTACTTCTACGAGCTCGTGCTGCGTCTGCAGCCCAAGCACATGGAAGGCGATCCCGACGAGTGCTGGCTGCTGGCGGCGGCGAAGGCGAACCTGCCGATCGTCGTGCCCGGCCACGAGGACTCGACTTTCGGCAACATCTTCGCTTCACACGTCAAGACCGGTGAGTGCGACGCGCGCATCGTCAAGTCGGGCATCGAGTACATGGCCGAGCT
>JAEUHV010000276.1 GCA_016794485.1 Planctomycetota bacterium | reverse complement strand
GATGCCGCCACCGATGCGCGCGAACAGCGCGATCGACGAAGCGCCCATCGCGTAGCTGGCGGCGATCTCGCCGAATTGGGCGAGGACCGCCGGGCTCGTGCCGTCGCCGATGTGCATCAGCATCGCCAGCGAACCCATGCCGAGCAGCCCCAGGCCAGCGACGGCAAACCCCATCACCGAGCCACCTTCGAACGCCACCATCAGGGCCGTGCGACGCCCATGCTGGCGCGCGGCCTCGGCGGTGCGCACGTTCGCCTTGGTGGCGGCCCGCATGCCCAGGTAGCCGGCGGCGATGGAACAGAAGCCGCCGAACACGAAGGCGGCGCCACTGTGCCAATCGAGGCCGAGCGTCAACAGGACCGCGATGCCCACCAGCACTGGCGTGAGCACCAGGTACTGGCTGCGCAGGAACGTCATCGCGCCTTGCTCGATCGATTGGGCGATCGATTGGGGCAGCGCGTCACCACCGGGGTGACGCACCAGGCGCTTCAACAGGAACAGGGCGGCAAGCAGGACGACGCCGCCGGCGATGGTGATGGTGAGCGTGAGCGATGGCATACGAAAACGGGCGAGCACTATGGCGAGCCGGCTCGCTCCGGGCAGCAAAAAACCCGGCGATCACCCGTTTCCAGCCGCGGTCAGCGCAGCTTGCGCGCCCGCATCTTCGTGATCGTCGCGTTGGTACCGATCTCTACGTTGGCTTGGGCGACCACGCCTGGCTCACCCCAACGCGACTTCGTGCGGCCGATGGTGGTGTCCTCGTAGGGCACGACCGCTTCGCCACCGGTGACCCGGATCGCGTTGCCGATCACCGTGACCGTCAGCGTGTACTGTTTGCCGAGTTCGATGCTCAGGTTGTTCTTGCCCGTGTTGCCGACGGTGAACGCTGGGCACATCTTGGTGTCCATCGCGTCGCCGACGCGGGTGTAGAAGTTCACCACGCCCGACTCGACGGTGAACTCGATCTCGAGCACGTAGTCGAACCACTTGTCGGCCGGGGTGTAGCTGAGGCCGCCGGACTTCGAATCTTCGCCCTTCGGGTTCTTCAGCACGAGACCGGCGCCGAAGGTGTGGTTGAACGAGCTGCCGGAGTTGGCGAGCAGCCAGCTGTTCTTGTCGGCGAACAGGTCGATCCAGGGCTGCTTCTGGATGTAGGCCTCGTCGAACAGGGCCGTCACCTTGGTGTCCGACTCGGTCATCAGCTTCACCAGCATGCTGCTGACGCGGGCCGAGAGTTCGGCATCGGCGCCCGCCTCGGCGCGGATCTGCTGCAAGGTCTGCTCGAGCAACCCGACCACGGCCAGGCCTTCGCCCGAAGTGGCGGACGCGAGCGCCTTGTCGGCGTCGCTGCGCAGCGCGTCGATGTAGAGGTTCGACGCCTTGCGCCGCAACTCCTCGTAGCGAGTCTTGTGGCTGGGACCGGCATCGGTCGCCTGCCCCTGCAGTTCTGCGGCGCGCAGCTCGTTGTACAGCTTGGCAAGCGCTTCGCCCGACGGCGAGGCATTGAGCTGCCGTTCGTAGTCACCGAGCTTCGTGACGAGACCGGCGACCTTCAGGACCTTGTCCTTGTTCGACGCCATCGTGCGCGACACGGTCTTGACGTAGGAGTCGATTTCGGAGCCGAGCCACCCAGAGACGTCGTCAGGGTTGGCCGGGTTCGGCCGCTTCTCGTTCTCGATGCGCTTGTGGGCCGCGTCGATCGCGTCGACGTTCTCCTGGTTGACCGCTGCGAGGTAGCTCTTGAAGTCGTTGATCCACTTGGCGCGGGCCGCGTCGTGCTCGGCCTTGGAAGTGTGCGACATCTTCACGAACAACAGGATGATGCCCATGATCAGCCCGATGCCGCCGGTCACGCCCCAGGCGATCTTCATCAGCTTCTGCGACTCGGCTTCCTTCAGCTTGCGCACGTCGAGGTGATCACGTTGGGCCGCGCGCTCCTTCTTGGCGGGAGCGGCGCCGCCGCCGGCAACCCGCCCTGGACGGGCCGCCGCGGCCGGGGCTGCAGCCGCAGCCGCAGGGGCCGCAGCGCCCTGCTTCTGGGCTCGCAACTGCGCGCGCCGTTCCGCCAGGCACGTCGGGCACAGGACCTTGGTCGAGGCCACTTCGTCGGATTGGGTGAACAGCACCCCACACTTCTCGCACGAAACCTTGGATTGGGACATTGGACGTGAATCTAGGGAGGGCTCAGAGGGTACGCGGCGCGCGCCACTGCGCGCGGGGGGCCTTGCGAGACGAGACTATCCGGACCACGGCCCAAAGCACCACGGTGCCAAGGGTGATGACCATGATGAGGTTCATGGGATCGGACAGGTCGAACAAGGAACGCTTCTGGCCGGGCACCACGCGCACCGACCGGGCGATCAGGTAGGGAATCGTCGGCCGAGCGGTTTCGCTGGCGTAGGTGACGAGGCGATAGAACTGGGCGTCGATCTCGACGCGGTCGCGGCGGAAGTCCAGCGGCGGCGGCTGCTCGACGACGTCGACGACGACGGCGTTGTCGCCTTCCCAGTCGGTGACGAAGACGCGCCACACATCGCCGAGCTGGAAGACCTTCGAGTCGAGCTTCATGGCCCGGTGGTCGGCGACGACACCACTCACCACGAACGTGTCGCTGCGCAGCAACTCGGGCGTGCGCATCGCAGCCGCGCGGTCGAAGGGCGGCGGATTCTCCACCACGTCGCCAGGTCGCACGTGGTCGATCAGCGTCGAGACCAGCTTGCGGTAGCCTTCGGACTCGGTGAAGTCCGAACCGTCCGGGACGTCGTGCCAGGCGCCGTGCAGCTTTTCCGCGACGAGGCGGCGCCGTTCGGCCGGGTCGACGGGCGGCTTGGGTTGGACTTCCTGCCCCTGCTGCGCGAACACCTTCTCGAGCGCAGCGGGCGCCTGCCCGCGGAAGAACAACCCCACCATCACGATCGTCAGCAGCGCGAGCACGAGCGAGAACACCTGGCTCGAGCCGAAGGCCGCGGGACCTTCGGTGGCTAGCCGGTGCCGCAGCTCACTCTGCATGCGCTGCGCGCGCGAAGCCATGGGATCACTTCTTCTCGTAGTTCTTGCCGGCGGCGAACTCGATCTTCTGGATCTTCACCTTCTTCGCCAGGTTCACGACGTTGACGATCTCCTTCCACGGCACCAACTCGGCGCCGTCGATGATGCACGGCGTGTCGATCTTGCCCAGCCGCTCCCAGCCGGCGTAGGCGTCGCGCAGCAGTCCGGTCAGGTGCTCGTCGTCGCGGATGCGCGCGTTGCCGAACTGGCGCAACGTCTTCTTCTCGTTCGCATCCCAGAACAGGGCAACGCGGATCTCTTCGATCGGCGTCTGCTCGGTCATCGGCTGGGCCTGTCCCTTGTTCTTGGGCAGCCACGAACTGAACTTGCCTTCCATCTCCTTGAACTTCATGGAGCACATGAAGAACACGCAGAGGCAGAAGATGACGTCGACCATCGGCACGACGTTGATGGCAACCGGGTTGTCGTTGGGATCTTGGCTACCGGCCATGGCTCAAACTCGGTGAGGGGTACTGTGCAGGCGAAGCTATCAGGCTCTGTCAGGTCAAGGCCGCCGGGGAGAACGGCGGCCTTGCCGGTTGGTTCGCGAACTCAGGGCTTGTTCGGGTTCGCGTTCGGATTCACCGCGACCAGCTCGATCTTGTAGAGACCGACGTCGGCCGCACCGCACATCTGGATGAACCGCTGCACTTCCTTGTAGGGCGCATCGGCTTCTGCACGGACCATGATCTCGCGCGACGAGAACTTGCCGGCAGGGTTGGCGGGATCCGGCGGCTCCGGCGACAACTCCGCGAGTTCCTTGAGCATCGGCTTCAGGGAATCCTCGAAGGTGTAGGCGTTGCCCGCGATCTTGACGACGTAACCGGCGCCCTCCGCGACGATGTTGACGACCGTGTGGTCGACAGCCTCTTTCTTCGCGGAATCCTCTTCGGCCTGGTCGGCGATCGGCAACACCATGTCCTCGGCCACCCGCTGCGTCATGTCGGCACTCAACATGAAGAACAGCAGCAGCAAGAACATGATGTCGATCATCGGGATGAGGTTGCAGGCGACGTTCTCCTCAGCCTCGACCATCTTGAGACGACCCATGGGTCACCTCACCCGGCCGCGTGCTTGGAGCCGTGGCCGGTCATCTTGCCGACCATGCTCTTCAGCATTTCGACGCCCTGCAACGTGACCGACAGGGTCATCTTGGTGACCTTGTTCTTGAACACGAAGTAGGACACCAGGAAGAGAATCGCGATGAACAGGCCGAGGGTCGTGTTCACGAGCGACTCGTACACGCCGACTGCCAGGTCCTTCGGCGTCGGCGCCTTCAAGGTCTCGATGACCTGGAAGGACGAAATCATGCCCGTCACCGTGCCCAGCAGGCCGAGCAGCGGCGCGACGTTGCCGAGCAGCGACAGGTAGGAGATCTTCGCCTGCAGCTTGAACGTCTCCTCGGCGGCCGCCTGCTCGAGCACGCCGACCATTTCCTCGTAGCCCGCGTGGCGCATGCGCAGCGCGCTGCCGATCAGGTTCGACAGGTAGCCCTGCTCGTCGTCGCACAGGTTGATCGCCTCCTGGTACTGCTCGGCCTCGATGAGGGCCTCGAGCTCGTCGACCAGGTCCGGCGGCGCGATCTTCTCGCGGCGGATGCTGCCGACGTGTTCGAACACGAGCGCCGAGCCGGCGATCGACACGCCGAGCAGCAGGTAACCGACGATGCCGGTCGCTTCGAACAGTTCGAGCCAGGACTTGCCGGGCGGGTGGGCGGCTCCGTCGTTGGCGAACAGCGAACCGCTCGTCAGAGCGATCGCGGCGAGGATCCAGAGGATCTTCTTCGGGCTGAGGTTCATTGGGGACGTTCCTTGGTTCAACTAGGAGGGGGTTCGGGAGGGGAGGAAGTTGGTTCGTGTCGCCGGACCGCGCGGGAGGCGCGCGGCCGGCACGGGCAGGTCACTTGGGCAAGAACGCGGAGTGCGGGTACTCCTTCTTGAGCTGCTCCAAACGCGCGCGCGAACGGGCGGCGTGCTGCTTCTTGAGGTTGGCGTCGGACTCGACCTCGGCCATCTGCTTGAAGGCCTCGGCGGCGCCGGCCATCGCCCGTTCGTACTCGGTGCTGTTCTGGCCGGCTGCCGGCGCGAACTCGACGACACCGCGCAGGAACATCAGGCTCGCATCGAGCAGGCGCTCCATGTTCTTGCCCTTGATGCCGTCGGCCAGCATCAACTCGGCCTTGCCGTTCCAGGCGCCGGCGAGCACTTCGTTGGTCGTGCCTTCGTTGATCAGGCTGTCGAAGTCCTTCTTGGCCTGGTCGACCTGGCCAGCGGCGGCGGCGCACCGGGCCGCGCCCAGCTTGCCGAGGGCGGGGTAGCCGGCCGGCGCGCTGCGGGCGCTGGCGACCAATCCGAACTTGATCTTGGCGTTGGCGTAGTCCTTCTTGGCCTCGAGCATGAGGCCGCGGAAGTAGTCGAACGCAGCCGCCGCGTTGGCATCGACCCCGCCTTCGGTGGCCTGGGCCGCAGCCGCGTCGATCGCAGCAGAGCCGGCAGCCGCGTCGCCCGTGGCGATGTAGCACTCGGCGAGGCCGCGCGCGGCCTGCAGCAGGTAGCGCGAGTTCGGCGACGCCTTGATCATCTCCGCCAGGGTCGCGGCTCCGTCGGCCGGCTTGCCACTGCGGAGCTGCGCCAGGCCGAGGTTCAACGCCACCGCCGGCTTCAGCTCCTTGCGCAGCGAAGCGTTGGTCGCGAGGGCCTGCAGGCGCTGCATGCCGCCGGCGATGTCGCCGGTCGAAAGCGCGTTGGTCGCCTTGTAGTAGTCGTTGGCGGCGCCGTACTGGACTTCTTCGACGTCACCCCACGACAGGCGCAGCTGCTTGTCTTCCTTGCCCTTCTTCGCCTTGAACACCAGGGCGTCGTAGTTCTCGGATTCGACGCGGCCAGTCTCGACCGTGCCATCCTTGAGCTTGACCGAATCCTGGGCGGGAACCGCGACGACGAGACTCAAGGCCAGGATGCCGGCGAGCGGCGCCATCGACGGACGGTTGATCGGATTGCGGACCATTGCCTTCACTTCTTCTGTGGGTTCTTGCTGGCGATGAGGGTCTTCAGCTGACGGAACTTGAGCTGCAGGCCGAACTGGTTGCCGTCGAGCTCGGGGTTGGTGCGTTCGATCGAGCTGAACGCGACGTCGGCTTCTTCGTAGCGACCGGCCTCGACGAGCGCCGAGAGGTGGCCGAATCGGGCGAACCACCAGTACTTGCCGCCGGCAGGAACGCTGTTGCCGACGCGCGACAGGGTCTCGATCGACTTGATGCGCGCGACCTTCTCTTCGCCGCCCTTCACGTTGAGCAGGGCGTAGCCCCACTCCATCCAGGCCAGCAACAGGTCGGGCTTGCGCTTGATCGCCTCGGCGTCGAGCCGGTTGTTCGCGCCGATGACGTTTTCCTTGGCGAAGAGGCCAGCCAGCTCGGCCTCGCACTCCTTGTAGCGGCCCATCAGGCCGAGGATGCGGGCGCGCCCGATCGAGGTCTTGTAGTTGCCCTCGTTGTTCTCGTGCAGGCGCGTGTAGAGCTCGAGTGCTGCCTCCCACGGCTGCGGCGCCACCAGCGCGTTGCCGGTCACTTCGAACCAGCCCTCGGCCTTCTCGCTGATGTTGTTGAGGATCATGCCGATCACGCGCAGGCGGTCGGCGATCTGCGTCGTCTCGGTCGCGTTGGCACCCGCGGCGCCCTTCACATAGAACGAAATCGAACGGCGCCAGATGGTGCTGGCGGCCGTGCGCTCCTTCTTCTTGTCGCGCTCGACGGCTTGCGCGTCGAGGTCGGCGGCGATCGAGCGGCAGATCGGGATCAGCGCGCGCGCGTCCGGGGCCTTGGCCAGCGCGGCCTCGAGCGCGTCGGCGGCCTCGGCGCCCTTCTTGGCGACGAGCAGGCTGCGGATGCGCAACGCCCAGATCGTCGGCGCCTGCTTGTCGTCGTCCTTGATGGTGACGCTGGTCAGGAGCTTGTCGGCTTCGGTGGCGTTGCCTTCAGCGAGCAACAGGCCGCACAGGGCGATGCGCGTGCCGGTGTCGACCGAGCCCAGTTTGGCGAGCACGACCTTGTCGGTCGGGTTCGTCGCCAGGCGCGCGCCGACGTCGGCGAGCACCGACTGGAA
>JAEUHV010000273.1 GCA_016794485.1 Planctomycetota bacterium | reverse complement strand
GGGCCAACGGGCGCAGCAGGACGTCGAGTTCTCGGTCGGCGTCGGGCCCGACGGCCTCGTGATGCTCGAGGGCGAAGCGCGCGAGGTCGGCGAAGCCGATGCGCTGGCGGCGATCGCCACCGCGACCGAGTGGATCCGCCGCTGCCACACGGCGTTCGCCGAACTGCGCGAACGCGCCGGGCAGCCGAAGTGGCCGCTGCCGACCGCCCCCACCCTGCCCGACCTGCCGGGCGCGACGCGCGACGCCCTGCGAGCGGCCCTGCGTGTGGTGCAGAAGACCGAACGGCGCGCCGGCATCGCCGCCGCCGAGGCCGCCTGGCTCGCGACGCTGCCGCCGGAGCAGCAGGGTGCAGCGAAGGCCGCCTACGGCAACGCGGTGTGGACCGAGACGCGCGAGCTCGCCCTGGCGCACCAGAAGCGCCTCGACGGCCGCAGCACGACGCAGATCCGGCCGATCTGGAGCGAAGTCGGCCTGCTGCCGCGCGCGCATGGTTCGGCGCTGTTCACGCGCGGCGAGACCCAGGCCCTGGTCACGTGCACCCTCGGCAGCCCGGACGACGCGCAGCGCCTCGACGGCATCGCCGCCAACGGCGAGACCACGCCGTTCCTGCTGCACTACAACTTCCCGCCGTACTCGGTCGGCGAGATCCGTCCGTTGCGCGGCCCCGGCCGCCGCGAGATCGGCCACGGTTCGCTGGCCCGACGCGGGCTCCTGCCGGTACTGCCCGAACTGTCGGCGTATCCGTTCACGATCCGGATCGAGTCGGAGATCACCGAGAGCAACGGCAGCTCGTCGATGGCGACGGTGTGTGGCGGCACGATGGCGATGCTGCACGCCGGGGTGCCGCTCGCGCGACCGGTGGCCGGCATCGCGATGGGCCTGATCTCCGACGGGGCGCGCTTCGCAGTGCTCAGCGACATCCTCGGCGACGAGGACCACCTCGGCGACATGGACTTCAAGGTCGTCGGCACCGAAGCGGGCATCACCGCGATCCAGCTCGACAACAAGCTCGGCGGGTTGCCCGACGCGGTGCTGCAGCAGGCGTTCGACCAGGCGCGGACCGGCCGGCTGCACATCCTCGCCGAGATGAAGAAGACGATCGCGGCGCCGGCGCAACCGTCGCGGTTCGTGCCGCAGGCGATGCGCCTCGCGATCATGCCCGACGCGATCGGCGCCTTGATCGGGGCGCGCGGTGCCAACATCAAGGCGATCACCGAGAGCACCGGGGCCCGCGTGTCGGTCGACGACCACGGCGAGGTGCTGATCTACGCGACCGATCGGCACAGTGCACAGAAGGCCCGCACCCTGGTGCAGCGTTCCGCCGGCGTGCTGCAGGTCGGCCGCTGCTACCGCGGCACGGTCACCGGCGTGAAGGACTTCGGCGCGTTCGTGAAGATCAACGCGGTGAACGAGGGCCTCGTGCCGATCGAGGAACTCGACCGGCAACCGGTGCGCGCGGCCGGCGACATCGCGCGCGAAGGCGACGAGATGATCGTCGCGGTGCTCGGCGCCGACGACCGCGGCCGGCTGCGCCTGTCGCGGCGCCAGGCGCTCGGCGTCGACGAGGCGCAGATCGAGTTCTGACCACCATGGCGCTGCGCGCGGCCGACATCGCGGAACTGCTGCGCACGCTGCAGGCGCCGGTCACCGACTTCGACTGCGGCACCCTGTGCGCGCCCGGCAACGGCGGCGTCCCCGTGTGCTGCAACGCGGCGCAGGTGCTGCCGGTGCTCTACAAGGCCGAGCTCGCGCTGCTGCAGAAGCGCAGCGACCTGTGGCGCCGGCACGTGCCGCGCGGCCAAGACGCGCCGCTGCGCGCCGCGGCGCGGCCCTGCGACGTCTTCGCGGTGTGCAAGGGCCACACGCAGTGCGAACGGCACAACCGCTCGCTGGCGTGCCGCACGTTTCCGTTCGAACCGTACCTCGACCACGACGCCCGCTTCGTCGGCATCGTGTTCGCGTTCGACCAGGCCCACCTGTGCCCGCTGATCACCAGCGACCACGACATCTCGCCGCAGTTCATCGCCGAGTGCTGCGCGATGTGGAGCCGCATGTTGGAACTGGACGCCGACGAACGCGCGTTCTACGCCGGCTGCAGCCGCACGCTGCGGCGGCAGTTCGGGGCGCTGCGCCGACCGATCCCGGTGTTCACGCCCACCGGCGTCGTCGCCTGCCCGACCCGGCGCGCCGGCCGCCGCGGCCGCTGATCACTGCACGACGCCACGCGGCGCCCACACCACGACCTCGGGCCGCACCCGCGCGACACGACGGGTCGCTTCGAGCGACAGCAACCGGTAGGTGTGCGTCGACGCCCGACCGCCGCGGACGATGCACAGCTGGCCCGCGCGCACTTCCTGGGCTTCGCGCGGCTGCAGTTCGAGCCACGGCAACGAACCGTCGGCCGCCTCGAAGTAGTACTTCACCGCCCCCGGCCCCGGCTTCTTGGCATCGGCCAGCAGCGCCTCGACCGCGGCGGCTTCCTCGCGCTGCTTCTTCGCCTTGTCGGCGATCTCCTGCTCGGCGCGGATGCGCTCGCGCTCGCGCGCGGACACCTGCTCGAGTTCCTGCTTGCGCGCGGCGGCTTCCTGCTCGATCTGGTCGCGCCCCTTCTCGGAACGTTCGACGCGCGCTTCGTGCGCGAGCCGGCGGCTGTCCTTGTCGGAGAGCAGATTCGCCTTCTTGAGCTGGTCGCGGAGGCTCATGGTGCGCGGCATGGTAGTCGGCAGCAGGGCTGGGTGACAGCCACCGCCTCGCCCGCTAGCGTGCGGACGATGCGGGCTGCCTGGTTCCTCGTCGGCGTGCTCGTCCTTGGCGCTGTCGTAGCCCTCGCCGGCCGGGACGAACCCGACGTCGCGCCCAGTCGTGCTCCGGCGGCCGAAGTCCAACCGGACGGCGCGATGGCAACTCCGACCGCCGACGCCGCCGCGCCGGACTCCCCGGTGGCGCGCACCGAATTGGGAGCCCACGCCCCCGTTCCGACCACCACGCCACCGCCCGCGCCCACCCGCGACCACGTCGTGTACGTCCACGACGAACACGGCAAGCCACGCGACCGCGCCGTCGCGACCGAATCGGGCCGCGACCACCTGCGCGAGCTGCCCGCCGACGCACAGGGCCGCATCACCGTGCCCGGGCCGAATGCGGGCTTCCTGCGCATCGCCGCTCCGGGAGCAGCCACGGTCCAGATGGAGCCGTTCGAATACGCCGGCCGGAACGACACGACGGTCGTGATGCCCACGGCAGCGACGCTGGTGGTGCGCGTGCTCGACGACCAGGGCCGTCTGCTGCCCGACCGGGAAGTGCTGGCTTTCTTGACGACGCCGGTGCCGGGAACGCCGCGCCTGGCCAGCCCGCTGCACCAGTTCACCGACCACGCCGGCTGCGCGACGTTCACGGACGCCGGGGCCGCGGAGTACTCGATCCTCGTGCCGCCTTCGGGCCGCTGGCGCGCGCCGCCGAAGGTGACGGCGACCCTGGTGGCCGGCCAACGCTTCGCCATCGACGTCACCGTGCCGACCGTGCCCGCCGACCAGTGCCTCGAACTCACGGTGCCGGAGCTCGAAGCAGAAGCCTTCCCCGAACGCGTCCACCCGCGCTTCGCGTTCCAGATCGACGGCGACCCGACGCTGCTGCGCATCCAGCGCCCTGGCCTCGCGACCCATGTCGGCACGCCGGGACAGAACGTGCGCGTGCGCGTCGTGGCGACGAACCCGTCCGGCCTCGAGGACCTGTTCGCACCGGCCTGGCCGTGGCAGACCGGCGTGGTCGGGCAAACGCGGGCGCTGGAGTTCCGGCGGCCGCGCTGAACGGCTCAGCTGGCGCTCGGGACCATCGCCGGCACCGCTTCGTCGAAGCGCACCGCGATGCCGAAGCGCCCGTCGCCCATCGATTCGAGGCGCACCAGCTGGCCGCGCACCTGGCCGCGCCCGGCGACGTGCACAGTCACCGGCACCGACGCATCGGCGGTGAAGAACACGCCCTGCACCGAGATGTTCTGGCCCGAACCGGCGATCGCGCCACCGTCGAACTCGATGCGCACGTCGCCGTCGAGGTCGACGCGCGGCGATTGCCGTCCCTGGATGCCTGTCGCCTTGAGTTCGTCCATGGTTCGCTCCGGACGGTGGCATCGACCGTTCGCACCGCGCGACTGAACCGCAAAGCGCCGCACGCTACTGTGGATCGCGTGCACGAGACGGCCTACGAACGCGAACCGGGCTACGCCGAACGTTACCGCGACCGCCGCTTCCATTCGGGTTCGGGCGAGTCGACGGACCGGGCCGAACGCGCGGCCTTGCGCCAGTTGTTGGCGCTCACCGGAGCCACCGACGGCCCATGGCTCGATGCGCCGTCCGGAGCGGGCCGCATGTCGGCCGAGCTGCCGGGCCCGGTCGTGCGCGTCGACCGCGACGCCGCGATGCTGGCCGCGGCGGGCCCGGATCGCCCGCGCGCCTGTGCCTCGGTGCACGCGTTGCCGTTCGCCGACGGCACCTTCGCCGGCGTGCTGTGCCATCGCCTGCTGCAGCACATTCCGACACCTGTCGAACGAATCACCATCCTGAAGGAACTGGCCCGCGTCGGCCGTGGCCCGATCGTCGTGTCGTTCTTCGATGCGTGCAGCCTGCAACACCTGCGGCGCCGCGTTCGCCGGCTGTTCGGCAAGAAGCGTTCGGGGCGCAGCGCGGTCGGCCGCGCGCGCTTCCTCGCCGAATGCCGGGCCGCCGGCCTCGAGCCGATCGCCGTGCGCGCACTGCGGCGCTTCGTCGCCGAGCAGACCCTGGTCCTGCTGCGCCGGACGGAAGCGCGCCTCACGTAGGGGAGCCGTTCGGCCGATAGCGTCGGCGTTGGAGGAGAGCCAACGCATGCCCACCGAGACCCTACCCCCCGTACCGAGTGCGATCGGCGCACCGCAGCGTGTCACCGAACCGGTCCGTACCCAGCGCAGCACCCGCATCCTGCTGGTCGAGGACGAACCACTGACCGCCGAAGTGTTCGCGCGCGCCCTGCTGCGCGACGGCCATGTGGTCGACGTGGCGCGCGACGGCCTGCAAGCCCTGCGACGGCTGCGCGAGCAGACGCCGAGCCTCGTGGTGCTCGACATGAGCCTGCCGACCATGTCGGGCGCCGACGTGGTGCGCGACCTGCGCGCGGCCGGCCACGTCGACCTGCCGGTGCTCGTGGTGAGCGGCAGCGAACGGCGGCAATCGCAGCTCACGGCCGCCGAACTCTGGCCAGGCGCGTGGCTGCTGAAGCCGGTGAAGCCGAAGGACCTCGTGCTGCTCGTGCGCGACCTGGTCAAGGACCGCGACCGCTGACGCGGCGCCGCGGCGCGGTCACTTCGCCGCGCGCGCGCGCAGGAACGCCCGCAACGCCGGGGCCGGCGCCGCGAGGCCGAATTGCCACGCCGACCGTTCCGCACCGAGCCAGGCGACGTCGCCCTGCCACGTGCCCGCTTGCTGCACCGCAACCCAGTCGAGCATGCGCACGAGGTTCGCTTCGCCGGGCCCCGCCTGGCGCACCGCGCGCACCGGAAAGTCGCCGAGTTGCTGCAGCATCGGCGCGGCCACGGCCCCGCTGCCGACCAGCACCAGCCCGGACAGCAGCGGCCGCAGGTCCGCGAGACGGAACGCGGCGATCGCGGCGGCTTCGCGTTCGGCCACGAGCCAGGGCTTCTTCGCGGCTGCGGGCAGCATCGATTGCAGCAGCGGCAATGCCGTGCGCAGCGCCCCCGCGTAGTCGCGGCCGCCGCCCGGCGACTCGAGGAACGCGACGTGCAGTCCATCCGCGGGTCCGAAGTCGGCGAACTCGCGCGCCAGCCAGCCGGGCTCGCGCGTCGCCGGTGCCGCCGGCCGCAGCGAAACCCCGTCGTAGCTCGGGGTCCCCGCGACCATGACGACGAAGCCGGTGGCGGTGTCGGGCCCGCGCCGCAACACACACTGCAGGGGCGGCAACGACGCATCGGTGCCGGTGCCGGCGAATGCCAGCAACCGTTCGCCGTCGACCCCGTGCGCCGCCGGCCGCTTCGCCGCGAGGTTTGCCAGCACGAGCTCGAGGTGTTGCAGCTCGGCGACCGCAGCGCTGCGCGCGACGAACGCTTCGCCGTAGTAGGCGCGAACGACCGGCTGCAAGGCACCCGCGAGCCACGCGCGTTCGCCCGGCGGCAGCGAGTCGAGCTGCGCCTTGGCAGCGGCCTGGGCTGCTTCGGTCCGTTTCTGGTAGCCGCGCAGGACGTGGAACGGCCAGGTCCGCAGCGGCGCCGACGCCGGCGCTTGCACGCCGTCGATCACCACCTGCAGTTCGGCCGTGTAGGTGCCGTCGGCGAGTGCCGCCCCTGGCACCTGCACGCCGGTGGTGCCCATGCGCAGGTCCTTCAACTCGGTCTTGTCGGCGACCTCGGCCGACCACACCACCTTGCCGGCGACGTCGCGCACGCGGAAGTCCAGCGCGACCTTGCCGGGCAACGCCGCCGTGAACGGCAGGCAGGCCGACAGCGCGACCGAGCGGCAGATCTCGTTCGCGCCCTCGGGATCGCACACTTCGGGCAGCACGAACATGCCCATGGTCGTGCGCAGCAGGAAGGCGTCGTCGCAATCGACCGCCCGCAGGTGCGCCAGCGCCCGCGCCACCGGCCGGAACGGCAGGCCGTCGTCCGGGGCCGCGAGCAGCGCCTCGACGGCGGCGCGGTCCGAGTCCGACCGTCGCGCGCACTCGCGCCACAGTTCGGCGCGGCGCTCCTCGAGATGCAGGTAGCCCCACCGTTCGCGGTAGGCGACTCCCTGGGCCACCCCCGTGGCGGGAACGGCGGCGGCGACGACGGCGATCAGCGTGGCAGCGGCGAGTAGTTGGCCTTCACCCATGGCAGGAATTGCGCATCGATCGTGATCGGATTCCAACCGTAGACCTTCGTCAACGCATCGCGGGTCTCGGTGCCGCCCTTCACCAGGCGCAGCAGGTCGCGGAACTTCGGACCACCGTGGCCGACGACGAGGAAATCGACGTAGGCGAACGCGAGCGCATGCTCGACGAACGTCAACTGGTCGGTGTTCTTGCTCGACAGCTCGGCGAACGTGACGACCTTGCCCTCGTCGACGAGCTTGCGCACCGCCGGCCGCCATTGCCCCCCCTTGAAGCCGGTCCCCGGCTGCAGCAGCACTTCCTCGAAGCAGAAGTTCGTGCACTTGCCGACCAGCTTGTCCTCGAACCAGTGCGCGACGCCTTCGTCGATCCAGCCGTGCTTGCGGTTGCCGAGGAACAGTGCTGGCTTCATCTGGCTCAGCAGCAGGTGCGTGACGCTGTGCACGAGGTTGCGGTGCACGGCTTCGTCGTCGGGCAACGACCGCTTGTCGTTCCACATCGAGAACACGTACTCCGGGCCCATCAACTTCAGCCCGACCGAGTTCGCGGTGCCGAGCCCGGTGAGCCGT
>JAEUHV010000262.1 GCA_016794485.1 Planctomycetota bacterium | reverse complement strand
CCAGCGACGGCATGCGGTTCTCGGACTTCTACGTCTCGGCACCGCGCTGCACGCCGGCCCGCGCCTCGCTGCTGACCGGCATGAGCGCGGCGAAGCTCGGCATGACCTACGTCAACGAAGGCGGCCGCGAACGGCGCGGTGCCGGCCGCGGCGGCCGCGGCGGCGAAGCTGCGGGCGAGCCCACCACCGCGACGAAGCTAGTACCGCCGACCTGCCGCACCGAACTCGCTGCGGACGTCACCACGATCGCCGAACTGCTGCGCGGTGCCGGCTACGCCACCGCGCACTTCGGCAAATGGCACGTCGGCCGCGAACGGCCCAGCCGCCACGGTTTCGACGTCGACGACGGCGCCAACACCAACCGCGGTCCGGGCGGCAACGACAAGCCCAACCCGGAGGAGGGCACGGCGATCACCGACCGCGGCCTCGAGTTCGTTCGGGCGCGGGCCGCGGCGAAGCAGCCGTTCTACCTGCAGATGTCGCACTACGGCGGCGGCAGCGAAGACGAGTCGCGCCCCGAAACCCGCATGGCCCTGGCCGCCGAACTGCGCGGGCTGCGCGGCAAGGGCGCGTGGCAGGCGGCGATCCTGCGCGACCTCGACGACCAGATCGGCCGCATCGTCACCGCCCTGGCCGAACAGGATCTCGCCGACGACACCTACGTCGTCGTGGTGTTCGACCACGGCGCCGCGGGCAGGAACACCAACGCGCCGTTGCGCGGCGGCAAGGGCAGCGTGCACGAAGGCGGCATCCGCGTGCCGTTCCTGGTTCGGGGTCCAGGGGTGGCGGGCAACGTTTCCTGCCACGTGCGCGCCTCGACCGCCGACGTGCTGCCGACGATCGCCGACCTCGCCGGCGTCACCAGGTGGCCAGATGCCGTCGAAGGCGGCAGCCTCGCCGCGGTGCTGCGCGGCCGCGGCACCGGCCCCGTGGCCAGGCCGCGCGAAGAGATCGTGGTGCACTTCCCGCACTACGACCTCGGCAGCACGCCGGCGTCGGCCCTGTTCCTCGGCGACCACAAGCTCGTGCGTCGCTACGAAGACGGCGTGAAGCTGCTCTACGACATCGTGCGCGACCCGGAGGAGAACCACGACCTCGCGGCCGCTGAGCCGGCCCGGCTGGCCGAACTCGAGCGGCGCCTGGACGCGTACCTGAAGTCGATCGAAGCACCGATGCCGAGCCCCAATCCGGACCACGGCCGGGACAAGTGAGCGGCGAGCGGCCGAACGCCTACGCCCGATCCTCGAGTTCGCGCTGCAGCCACGCGCGTGCGAACCGCCAGTCGGCCTTCACCGTCGTCGCCGCGACCCCGAGCACTTCGGCCGCTTCCTCGATCGTCATCCCGCCGAACACGCGCATCTCCACGACCTGCGCCGCGCGTTCGCTCTCGAGCTTCAGCCGCGCCAACGTCTCGTCGAGCGCCACCGCGTCGCCGGTTTCGGCCTCGAGCCGATCGAGGCAGTGGTCGAGTGGCACCTTCGCGCCGCCGCCGCCGCGCTTCTGGGCGTTGCGTTCGCGGGCGTGCGCGATCAGCACGTGCCGCATCGCGCGCGCCGCCACGGCGAGGAAGTGCACGCGGCCGACGAACCCGCCCCCGCCGCCGGCGACCGCGCTGGCCAGCTTCAGCCACGCTTCGTGCACGAGGGCGGTCGGTTGCAGCGTGTGGCCTGGCTTGCCTTCGCGCAGCAGGCGCCCGGCGATCGCGCGCAGTTCGGCGTAGACCAGCGGCAGCAGTTCGTCGGCGGCCCCGGCGTCGCCGTTCTGCATGCGCTGCAGGAACATGGTCACCATCGCCGCAGGGTCCGACATCGCCACGCACCATACGCCCGGTCGACACCCCTGGCCAACGGCGCGCCGACTGCGCCAGCTACCGCTGCAGCAGCCGCAACCGCTCCTCGAGTTCGTCGGCGGCGCGCAGCGCAGTCTGCTGTTGCGGCGAGCCCACGGCCCGTTCGCGCAGCGTCGCCAGTGCCGCCGCCACGCCGTCGACCCGACCGAGGTCGAGCAGGAAGGTCGCCAGCAAACGCGGCGCCGAAAGCACCGCACCGTGCGTCCGGCCGAGCC
>JAEUHV010000240.1 GCA_016794485.1 Planctomycetota bacterium | reverse complement strand
ACTGTCGCACGGTACGCCGCCCGCCGCGGTGAAGTAGCCGCCGACCAGCAGTTCGCCAACCGGGGTGACGTGCAGGTTGACCGCGATGCCGGCGACCCCGCCGCCGAGCGACGACCATGCCGCGCCGTTCCAGCGGGCGAGGCCACTGGCGGGCAGGCCGTCCGCCGTCGCGAACGCCCCCGCCGCGATCACGTCGCCGTTCGGCATCTGCTCGAGGTCGGACACGAAGCCGTCGGTGCCGCCGCCCAACGGGCTCCAGGCGCTGCCGTTCCAACGCGCGACGTTGGCGCACGGAACTCCACCGGCCGTCGCGAACCCACCACCGACGACCAGGTCACCGTTGGCGAGGCGGGCGACGCAATGCACCTGCCCCTGCACCCCGCTGCCGAACGGCGTCCACCCGGCGCCGTTCCACCGGGCGATGTTGGCGCACGGCACGCCGCCCGCCGTGCTGAACGCACCGGTCGCGACGAGATCGCCGTTCGGCAGCGCCAACACGTCGTCGAGCGGGCCGTCGAAGCCGCCGCCGAGCGGGGCGAACATGCCCGTCGCCGGATCCCACACGACGAGCCGCGGCGCATCGACGTGGCCTGCGTGCGCGAACGGCCCGCCGAGCACGAGCACGCTGCCCGCGGGCCCCGGACCGTCGGGGTCCCACGAGGTCGCGGCGAAGACGAACCCGTCGGTGCCGTTCCTGCCGAAGCCGGCGTGCCACTGCGGTGTGCACTGCGCGCGGGCCACGGTCGCGACGAACACGACGAGCGATGCCCACCTCACGACCATCGTCACCATTGGCCCATGATACTGCGCCGGGCTCAGGCCAGGCGTCGGCGCTGGCGCGCGGCGATCGCGATCGCGACCACGGCCGCCGCGCCGGGCAGGTAGAGCACGACGAACCCGAACAACCATGCCCCGTCGCCACGCGAACCGCGGTGGTGATCGATGGTGAATGCCTCCACCGGCCCCACGGCGGCGAACTTCGCCCTCGCGGCGCCTGGATCCACTCCGGCCCGCAGCGCCATGAGGAACTCGAGCAATGGCTGCGCTTGCCCGGTGCCCGCGGCCAGGGAAGCCACCGTCGCCTCGATCTGGGCCCGGTCGGCCAGCAGCAGGTGGTGCACGGCGGGACTCACCGGGCCACCCGGCCGGACCCCCAGGCTGAGCTGGACACTCTCGAAGTGGTAGCACGCCTCTCGCGCGGCGCCGACTCCAGACACGTGCAATCCGTGCCACGCACCACCATCGCGCGCCAGGGATCCGCTCAGGGCGCCGAACTCGATGGACCGACCGAGCACGATCTCGCCGACGGTGCGCGCCAACGCCACGCTCGGAAACGCCCACAGCAGGGCGACGGCCAGGATCAGCCACGCTGCCGCCGAGTCGAGCCGCGGCCGCAAGCTCGGCGGTCCGCCGCCACCCGAGAGGGAGTCCACGTCGCGCAGCAGGTCGATCAGCGGCTGACGGTCGTCCCGGCCGTCGAACTCGCGCACGGCGTGGCCGCACAGGTTGCTGCTCGGCGGCACCGGTCGTTCCCCGCGCTCGATCTCGCGCAGGGCCGGCACCAGCACCGCCTGCAGCCACTGCTCGAACGCGAGGCGTCGCATCCCGAACGGGCCATCGGCGGCCGGATCGAACGTCGGCACGGGCTCGCTCCAGCACTGCAGGCGCCGCAGTTCGGCTTCGAGTGCTTCCGCCAGCTGGCCGGCCCGGGTGCGAGCGTTCGTCATTGCGGCAGTCTTCGCGAAAAGAAGGCCCGGCGGCAAGGGCGCTGGCGCGTCCAGGACCTGACAACCGGCCCGCGGTGCGTACGCTTCCCGGCGCCATGCGGTCCGCCCTCGTCCGTTCGCTCGTTCCCGTCGTGTTGCTCGGCTTCGCCAGGGCCCAGGACGTGCTGTTCTTCCGGCAGCAGAACCTCGCCGCACTCGGCCCAGTGCACAGCGACGTCGGCAGCGCGATCGCTCGCCTGTGCGCCGGCCCGACCCCGGCCGAGGCGGCGGCCGGCTACACGAGCCATCTCCCCCCCGGCACACAGATGCTCGCATGGACGCAGAACGGCGGCTGTGTGCGGCTCGTGTTCGACCCGACGCTGCTGCAACTCGCCGCGGGCTGTTCGCGCGAACACGCGATCGAGCAGATCGACAAGACCGCGCTGCGTGCGCCCGGCGTCGATTCGGTGCGCTCGTTCGTGCGCCTGCCCGACGGCAGCGAAGTGGACCTGCGCACCGCGTTCGGCGAAGGCACGCCGTTGCCGCTGCCGTACGCGAAGGCGCCGCCGATCGCGGGCCTGACGCTGCCGTACGGATCGCTGAGCGGCAAGCGCATCGCC
>JAEUHV010000233.1 GCA_016794485.1 Planctomycetota bacterium | reverse complement strand
TGCTCGGCGAGACCAACCAGCAGCACCTGACCGCGGCGCTGGCGAACTGCGAACGGGCCACGGCCGAACTCGCGGACCGCACGATGCCGGCGGCGACGGCCTTGTTCACGGACGCGCGCGGAGCCGTCGGCGACGTGCGCGGTGTCGCGGCCCGCGCGCAGGACGCGCTCGCGGTCGTGCAGCGGCTCGAAGGCGACTGCGCGCGGTTGCTGCGCGAGACGACGGCGTTGGCCGCGGGCCTGCGCGGCCCGTCGCAGACGGCCTTGACGGGCGTGCGCACGGCGCTCGACGAACTGCGCAGCCTCGTGCGGCAACTCCGGCTCGCGCCCGACAGCCTGTTGTTCGGTGTGCAACGGCCGGCGGCCCCGGCGGGAGGCGACCGATGACGACGATGACGACGACGTTGTGCCGCGCGTTCGCGATTGCGTGCACGTTCCTTCCGGCCTGCAGCAGCGTGGTGGTGCCGGACGAGCGGTTCTACCGGTTGGAGCCGCCGGCTGCGGCGGCGACGGCCGCCGACTGCGGTGGCGTCTTGCGCGTACAGGACCTGCAGCTGCAGACCGGACTCGCGTCGGACCATCTGCAGCGGCTGCACGGCAACCGCATCGAACTGGTGCCGCTGGCGCGGTGGGTGGCGCCGCTCGATCGCCTGGTCACCGATGCGCTGGTGCTCGGCCTGGCGCGGGCACGCGTGTGCGAACTGGTGAAGGGCGCCGCCGATCCAGGCGACGAAACCTGGTCCTTGCGCGGCCGCATCGTCGACTTCGTCCAGGTCGGCGCCGGCGCCACGCGGCGGGCCAGGGTGGCCCTGGAGTTGTGGCTCGAGCGCGACCAGCAGGTGTTGTTCCGCAGCGAGTTCGAAGCCGAGCCGGCGATCGTCGGTGAAGGCGACGACGCGATCGTCGCGGCCCTGTCGGTCGGGCTCGCCCAGGTGACTGCAGGCGTGGTGCAGCAGATGCGTGCGCTCGACCTGTTTGCGCAGGCCCGCCGGGAGCGCATGACCCTGGACGGTCCGGCGGCCGCCGGTCCTGCGCGCTGACGGCCGGCAGCAGGCTCGGTAGCATCGCTGCGGGCTCAGGATTCCAGGCCCGGAGGTTCGATGGCATGCGCGTGATCGCCACAGTCCTGCGTCCGTTCGCGGTCCTGCTCGCAGCCGTTCCGGCCCTGGCCCAGCTCGAACTCGGCGGCGTGCCGGCCGAGCCCAGGTGGTCGGCCTGGGTGCAGGGCGATCCGGTGGCGTTCGCCGCGGAGGCGGCGCCGAAGTGCACGGTCTACGCGTTCTACACGCGGACCGGCGGCCTGCCGGCGTTCGCACAGCAAGGTGACTACCTCGCCTTGCTGCAGCGGCGCTTCGCCGAGCGTGGCCTGGTCGTCGTGGCGGCGGTTCCCGCTGCTCCGACCGCGGGCCAGACGGCGTGGCAGGGCTGTCGCATCGTCTGCGACGAAGGGCAAGCCGTGACGCGCTCCTGGTTCGGCGACGATGCGGACGGGGGGCATGGCGTGGTGGCGCTGCCGCTGCCCATCGGCGTGGTGGACCGGCGCGGGGTGGTGCGGTTCCTGGGCACTCCCGCAGCCGGGCTCGTCGATGCGATCGAAGCCGTGCTCGACGGTCGCGACACGCTCCCGGCCGAACGCACCGCGGCAGCTCTTCGCGTCGACCTCGTCGCCGGGTTCGACGACAGCACCGCAGCCGCCGCGGAGCCGCTGGCCGAGGTCGTGCAGCATGCGTCGCGCGACGGGCTCGCGCGTGGCCTGCTCTACCTCGTGCTCGCGACGAAGAAGAACGACGGTCCGGCGGCCGCGAAGTTCCTGCAGGAGTCGCTGGCGGCGCTCGCGGACGAGCCGCTACCGCTGGCGGCGTTCGCCGACCTCGCACTGCGCGGCGATCCCCGCCGGGCGGGACTCGCGGGATTCGTGCGCGATGCGCTGAAGCCAGCGGCCGCCGCGGCACCTGCGGACACGTTCGTCCAGCTCGCGTGGCTGCGGGCGCTGGTCCTGGCCGGCGACGACCGCGAGGTCGGTCGTCAGTCGATGAAGCTGCGCAAGGCAGTCACGGCCACGGCGGCCGACTGCCTCGACTTCGCTTCGATCCTCGCCCAGGCCGGCAACGCGCCGGTGCACCGCGACCTCGCCTCGATGGCGCTCGACAAGGCGGCTGCGTTGGCGGTGGATCTGCGGCAACTGGCCGCCGCGCGCTACGTGGTCGCCGCGCGCTGCGCCAACGACGTCGAGACGCAGAAGCGCCTGCTCGACGAGTACCTGAAGGACACCGAGATGCGGGTGTCGCTCAACAACGACTGCTGGTACCTGATGACCGAACTGGCGACCATGGGGCGCTACGACGCCTTCGCGGCGGGGCTGGCCGAACGCATGCTCGAGCAGAAGGACGGCATGGACTACTTCGAGTTCGACACGGCGGCCCTGGCGATGTTCTTGTGCGGCCGGTTCGGCGAGGCCGTGACGCTCCAGGAGACGGCCCTCGAGAAGGGCGGCAAGGACAACCCCGAGTACCGGGAGCGCCTCGATCGCTACAAGGCGGCGGCTGCGCCGGCGCCGCGCTGACCTGGCCCTGGGAGGGCGGGTGGGTGGGTGGGGTCCGGCCCAGCGGCGGGGCGGATTCGCCCGCAAGGCAGGCGCCCCCTTGCCAACTGCCGGCTGTTGGCTATCCTCCTCGCCCCTTTCCCCAACGAGCCGCCATGTCCCGAGTCTGCGCAGTCACTGGTCGTCGCACCCGCATTGGTCACCAAGTCAAGCGCCGTGGTCTGGCGAAGAAGGACGGCGGCGTCGGCCGCCGCGTCACCGGCCGCAGCAAGCGGACCTTCAAGCCGAACATCCAGCCGGTTCGTGTGCTGACCCCGGACGGCCAGGTCAAGACGCTCAAGCTGTCGACCAAGGTCATCAAGCGGGGGATCATCACCCTGAAGCAAGGCGACCGCGTCGTGTCGTACCCGCTCGTCAAGGCGGTGCGCGGCCGCAACCGCCAGTTCACCAAGGCCCAGAAGGGCTGAGCGAGCCTCGCCCGGCCCGACGCCGGGTGGCTTCCGCGTGCCGTCGACCGCGGCGTCGGTCCGGCCAGGCGCCTTTGCTGCGCCAAGGATTCGGTGACTTTCCACCGGTCCGTCCCAAGTGTGGACAGTTGTCCTGTCGACAGCTCGGGTCGCCCGCCAAGCCAGGCTTCATGCGGCTTGGCGCGGTGTTACCGGCGTTCGGGTTGCGCTGGGCCAGGCCCTTCAAGGGGGCGATCTGGATGGGGGTGTAGAAATTCTGGTGGAGCGGGTGTTGAAATCTGGTGGAGACCGGGCATGATCATCCACCTGCCCCGAGCCGAACGTTGGCTAGCCTGGCCGACGCGAAGCGCGGGACGGAGTGGTGGCTGTGGCCATCGCTGGCAGCGAAACGCTCTCTGACTGTTCGGTTGCATGTTGGCCTGACTGACCATCGGGCCAGCCGGAACCGGTTCGCCGGATCCGATCCAGCAGACACCGACGGGTCGTGGCTGTGTGGTGGAGACCAGTATCCCCCTCCCTAACCGCCCTCTCCATTGCGCAGCCTTGACCCGCTTTCACGGGCCTCAGTTCTGACCGGCTGAGGCCCGTATTTTTTTGCCGTGGCGATCGCGCGGCATCGGGGCGGCGCAGTGGCACCGCAACCACGTTCGCACTAGGGTTGCCAACCCGCCCGCAGCAACGGGCGTGGTCCATATCGGAACGAGATGAGCAGACCAGGTTTCCGCAAAGGGCGGTCGGCGGGTGGGTCGCCGGCCGGCGGGCGCGACGGGGAAGGCTTCCTCGGCAGCTCGCTGTTTTCCCAGGCGCAGATCATGCACCTGATGAAGAACGAGTTTGCCCGCTCGCGTCGGCATGGGCTGCCGCTCGGCTGCATGTTGCTCCAGGTGGACCGGTTGCCGCAGCTCGTCGACCTGCACGGGGCCGAGCTTCGCGTCGCGGTGCGCGGTGCTGTGGCGGGCCTGGTGCGCGACAAGACCCGCGGCTCGGATCTGCTCGGCGCGATCACCGACGACCGCTACCTGCTGGTGTTGCCACACACCGACCTGCAGCAGACGAGGGTGGTCGCGCAACGGTTGTTCGACCTGTTCCGCACGGTGGAAGTCGCGGTCGACGGCCGGCCGCTCGCCCTGACCCTCAGTGTCGGCGTGACCGCCTGCGACGACCAAAAGACCATGTTCTTCGATTCGATGCTGGCCCAGGCGGAGGCCGCGGTGGAGTTCGCCACCCGCAACGGCGGCAACCAGGTGGCTTCGTTTGGCGAGGCGCAGCTGCGCGAGGCTCCGCCCGGGCCTGCGCCCGACTCGCCGCGCTCCGGTCGTCGCGCGACCGATCGTCTCGAGGGGGGCACGCCGTGACCGACGCCGCCATGCGCATCCTGCTGGTCGAGGACGAACAGACCATCGCCGTCACGCTGCAGGACGACCTCGAAGGGGCCGGCTACGAAGTGAAGCACGTCGGCGACGGCAAGCTCGCGATCGCCGAGCTCGCCCACACCAGCTACGACGTCGTGATCACCGACGTGCGCCTGCCCGGTGCCGACGGCATGCAGGTGCTGGCGGCGGCGAAACGGGCCCGACCCGACACCGAAGTGTTGGTGATGACTGCGTATGCGACCGTGGAGCACGCCGTCGAGGCGATGCGCAACGGCGCCGACGACTACATCCAGAAGCCGTTCCTGAACGAGCACGTGCTCGACCGGCTGAAGCGGATCGGCAAGTTCCGCGCGCTCCTGCACGAGAACATGCGCCTGCGCGAGCAGCTGCAGCAGAAGGACGGCCAAGGCCTGCCGGGCGTCATCGGCCAGAGCCGGGCGATGCAGGCGGTGGTCAAGACGGTGCGCACCGTCGCCGGCACCGAGGCCTCGGTGCTCATCGAGGGTGAGAGCGGCACCGGCAAGGAGCGCATCGCGCGTGCGATCCACACCCTGAGTCCACGGGCCGACAAGCCGTTCGTGGCGTTGTCGTGCGGGGCGCTGCCGGACACGCTGCTCGAGACCGAGCTGTTCGGCCACGAGAAGGGTGCCTTCACCGACGCGCAGAAGCTGCGGCGCGGCCGCTTCGAGGTCGCCGACGGCGGCACGATCTTCCTCGACGACATCGACGACATGCCGTTGTCGGTGCAGGTCAAGCTCCTGCGCGTGCTGCAGGAACGCGAGTTCGAACGGGTCGGTGGCGAGACGTTGGTGAAGGTCAACATCCGCGTCGTCACGGCGACCAAGGTGCCGCTGATGGAGCACGTTCGCGCCGGCAAGTTCCGCGAGGACTTGTTCTACCGGCTCAACGTCGTGCCGGTGCGCCTGCCGCCGTTGCGCGAGCGCGAAGGCGACATCGCACTGCTGGTCCAGCACTTCATCGAGAAGGGCGGGGCCGGCCGTGTGTTCACGGTGAAGACCGACGTGCTCGAGGCCATGGCCGAGTACTCGTGGCCCGGCAACGTGCGCGAACTCGAGAACCGGGTCGCCCAGGCGATCGCACTTTCCGGTGGCGCCACCATCCTGAAGAAGGAGCACCTGCTGCCGGTCGACCGTTCGCGCCGGGCAGCGCTCGAGCCGCCGACGGCCCTGCGATCGTTGCGCGAAGTGCTCGTCGACGCCGAGCGCGAACACTGCAAGTCGGTGTTGCGCGCCGTGGGCGGCCACCGCACCAAGGCGGCCTCGGTGCTCGGCATCTCGCGCAAGGTGCTGTGGGAGAAGCTCAAGGACTCCGGCATCGTATGAACGCACGGCCCCGATGGCGCGTCGTGCTGGTCGGGCTCGTCGCCGCAACCGCCGCGGCGCAGGAGCACGTGCAAGCACTCCCGCCGGTGCGCTTCGATCGGGTCCTGTGGT
>JAEUHV010000226.1 GCA_016794485.1 Planctomycetota bacterium | reverse complement strand
GCGCCGTCGGCCGCTCCAGGGCCTTGGCCGCGGTCGGCGGCGGCATCGCCAGCGTGCTGCCGTCGTCGCCCTTCACGAGCACCAGTTCGAGGCGGGTGCCGCCGAGCGTGACCGCGCGCCCCGGCACCATGCGTTCCGAAGTGATGCGCTGCGTGCCGAGCCAGCAGCCGTTCTTGCTGTCGAGGTCGTGCAGCACCACGATCCGGCCGTCGAACACGAGTTCGGCGTGGCGGCTCGAGCAACCCGGGTCGTGCAGCACGACGTCGCCGTTCTCGCGGCCGATGATCGCACGCGCGACGGTGAGCTCCAGTTCGCGCGCGAGCTGGCCGTCGCGGCTCAGGCGGAGGACGTAGGACGGTTGCGGTTGCACGCGAGTCGCGGATGGTCGATGCGCGGCCGGGTCCGGTCAAGGCGTCCGACGCGGCGCCGTGCGCCCCGCGCGGACGCGCCATGGCCAACGCCGACGCGCGTCGTTAGCCTCGCGTCGCCATGGCCCCCGCGGCGTTGCGCTTCCTGTTCGCCCGGCGCGGCGAACGACTGACGACCCTGCTCGGTTTGTTCTGGCGCTCGCTGCGCGCCGAGGGGATCGGTCCGACGTGGCGCCGCATGCGCAGCTACATGGGCACGGTGGCGGCCGCCGCGGCGACGCCGCTGCCAAAGACCACGACCCGCAAGCAGACGCTGTTCGTCGCCGGGTGCCCGGGCCACCCGCGCCGCTGGCGCTGCGAGCACGCGCTGGAACGGCTGCGTGCCACCGGCCGCGACGGCGACGTCGTCGACCATCCCGCGGCACCGTTGCTCGACTACGTCGGCTGCTACGAACGCTTCGTGCTGCAGCGTGTGCCGCACGACCCCGCGGTCGAGGCGTTCGTGCGTGCGGCCCGGGCTCTTGGCAAGCAGGTCGTCGTCGACGTCGACGACCTCGTCATCCACGAACGCTACGGGCCCGAACTGCCGATCCTGCACGGCTACACCGAGCTGGCGCGCGAACTCTACGTGCAGCAGCTGCGCCGCATCGGCCAGGTGCTGGCACTCGTCGACCACGCCACCGCGGCGACCGAGCCGCTCGCGGCCGAATTGCGCGCCACGTTCCCGCATCTGCGCGTCGAGGTCGTGCGCAACGTCGCCAGCCGCGCGATGGTCGAACGCAGCACGCAGGCGCTCGCGGCCGCCCCCGACGTCGCCGCCGACGGCAGCGTCACGTTCGGGTACTTCGCCGGCACGCGTACGCACAACGCCGACTTCGCCACCGTCGTGGACGCCCTCGCCGAGGTGCTGCGCGAACGGCCGCAGGCCCGGCTGCTGTTGGTGGGGGAGATCGACGTGCCGGCGCCGCTGCAGGCGTTCGGCGAGCGCGTGCGTCGGCACGCCGCGGTGCCGTGGCCCGAACTGCCGGCGCTGCTGCGCACCGCCGACGTGCATCTCGTACCGCTGGTCGACGCGCGCTTCACCGCGTGCAAGAGCGAACTGAAGTGGGTCGAAGCCGCGTTGGTGCGGCGGCCCGTGGTCGCCGCCGCGGTCGGTCCGTTCCGCGACTGCATCCGCCACCGCCTGAACGGGTGGCTCGCTGCCGATGCCGGCCAGTTCGCCGTGGCGCTGCGCGAGGCGGTCGACGATCCGGAGCTGCGCGTTCGGCTCGGGGCCGCTGCTGCCGCCGACGTGGCGACCGCATGGTCGACGCAGAGTGCGACGCGCTGACGCCTCGACGCGTCGGGCGCAACTGGCGGTAGGGCCGGGCATCGACGTAGGATGGGCAACTGCCATGAGTGAGCCGATCGGCTTCGTCCATCGCTTTCGCGATCTACTGCGCGCAGCGGGAGTGCGGTGCGCGATCACCTCGGGCATGGCATGTGTCCACTATGGTCTGCAGCAGACCACCAAGGACACGGATTGGTTGATCGATCCCGACCACCTGGATCGCCTGCGCGGCGTGCTGGAGTCTCTGGAGAAGCAGTTTCCGCCGTGGATCGTGCGCTATCGGACGGTCTTCGGCGCGCCGCTCGATCCGCGATGGATGGCGAACGGTTGGACGAGCCACATCGAGATTCGCGAGGATGCTCTGGGGTTCGACCATCACCTCGACTTCTTCGCGCGACCGCCACGTGTCGTGCGATGGGAGGCGGACGAAGATGGTTTCGTGTCTCGCGATGTCGTCGCCAGGATGAAGCGGACGGATCGCGATCGTGACTGGCCGATCGTGGATGGCCTGGGTTGGCAGATCGCCGACAGCGAGGATGGCTTGGAAGTCGCCCTGCAGCACGTTCAGGATTCGGGTCGTCTCCGCGCACTGTGGGGGCGATCGCCCGCGAGTCTGCGCGGCGCGGTGATGGCGCTGCGTCCGTTGCTCGGTCGGATCGACGCCGAAGCCGACGATTTGCGACTCGAAGGCTGGGTGCGGCTGGAACGGCTGGTCTGGCAGTGCCTGAATCGGGAGCGACACGGTCGCTACCAGACGACGTGGAAGGACTTCTATCGACGATGGCGGAAGGAGCCGGATTGGGTTTGGCCGACCGCGGAACCGTTTGCCATGCAGCATCGCCGACTCGTCGCGGCAGCAAGTCGCTGCGATCTGGCGGTTGCGCCGGTTCCGCCGACGGATGCGGGTGACTTGCGTGAGCGCGCGATCGCGGCCGCCGCAACGATCGCGTTCGTTTCGACGGACGTCGTGCGGCTGGTGGCCCCTGCCGCCGAGGTGATGCTGCCATGAAGGACGACCCGGTCTACTCGGAGGCCTACTACGAGCACATCGCCCGGACGATGGGTCAGGCCGCGGCGGATTGGGCACGCTTGCCTCGGGCCGAACGCGAACGCGAACTGACCCGGCTGCATGCGATGTTCAACACGCAGGACGACTTGTCGATCTGGCCGGCGGAACTTGGTGGTGACCCTGTCTTGCCGCCGCCGCCGCCGATCGAACCCGGCGCGGATCCCGGCCCGAGACCGTAGCCAACGGCGGATTGGCGGCCGGGGCTGGGCGATTGCCGTCCGGCTCCGCATGATTGCCGCACTCGTCGCCTGCCCCCGCGACCTCGTGCCATGCGCTTCCACCTGCTCGCCATCGCCTTGTCCGCATCCACCCTCACCGCCCAGGACGGCGAGGCGTTGCGGTATCTCGTCAAGAACCCGACTCCGGCCCAGCGCCTGCAGCTGCACCAGCACTTCGACGTGCTCGGCCAGTGTTGCGGCGGCCCCGCGGTGAGCGGTCCGATCGACCTCGTCGTCGACCGCGCCCAGGTGCCGCTGCTGCTGGCGATCGCGCCGTCGGCGGCGTGCGTCGGCGCCGGGCGGCCGTTCCACGAGATCGAACTCGAGCAGGCGGCAGCCCTCGGCATCGACATCGACGCCGGCTACTACACGGTCGCCGAGACCGAAGCGTTCCTCGACACGCAGGTGGCGCTGCACCCGACGCGGGCGGTGAAGGTCAACCTCAGCACGCTGCCGGGCGGCGTGCTCACGCACCAGGGCCGCGCGATCTGGGCGGTGAAGGTCAGCGACAACGCCGCCACCGCCGAGGACGAGCCGGCCATCGTGATCGCGGCGCAACACCACAGCCGCGAACTGAACACGCCGCACATGGTGCTGCGCGCGCTCGAACGCACGCTGGCCGGCTACGCGACCGACCCCGCGATCCAGGCGCTCGTCGACACGCACGAAGTGTGGTTCGTGCCGATGGTCAATCCCGACGGCGTCGACTACGTGTGGAACACCAACAACCTGTGGCGCAAGAACCGCCGCAACAACGGCAGCAGCTTCGGCGTCGACCTGAACCGCAACTACCCGTTCCTGTGGGGCATGTGCGGCGCGTCGGCGACGGCCAGCAGCGACACCTACAAGGGGCCGGCGGCCGGCAGCGAGCCGGAAGTGGCCGTGCTGCGCAACCTGGTCGCCCGCGAGCGGCCCGAGGTCTACCTCGACGTGCACAGCTACGGCCGCGACGTGCTGCGGTTGTGGGCGCCATGCGCGACGGTGAACCCGACCATGCAGGCGTTCCAGCAGATCTACTGCGACGACCTGCGCGCGCCGATGGGCTACGACACGCGCGATCCGTCGGCGTCCGGTGAGGCGCCCGAGGACCACTACTCGTCGGGCGGCACGCTGTCGTTCCTGATCGAAGTCGGGCTCGACTTCCAGCCGGTGTTCACGTCGACGGTCGCCGAGGAGGCGACGGTCTGGCCGGGCATCCACCGCGCGTTCACGACCTGGGCGCCGGCCCTGCGCGGGCACGTGCGTTCGGCGCTCGGCTCGGCACCGCTGGCGGCGACGGTCACGTTCACGCCGAACGTGTTCAACCACGGCGAAGTGACGAAGAGCCGCGCGCGCGACGGTCGCTACGGGCTGTGGCTGCCGGTCGGGACGTGGAACGTGTCGTTCGCGGCTCCAGGCCACGTGACGCGCACGGTGCCGATCACGGTCGCGAGCCTGAACAACCCGATCTCCCTCGACGTGCTGCTCGAGACGACCGGGCCTTCGGCGACGATGGTGAAGAACGGCACGGGCAGCCTCGGCACCGCGACGACGTTCACCTACACGAGCCCCGGCGACGCGGGCAAGGGCGGGCTGGTCGGCTGGTCGCTCGGCACGAACCCGGGCATCGCGCTCGGCGGCGGGCGCGTGCTGCCGCTGAACCACGACTTCCTGTTCGACCTGGCGCTGTCCGGCAACCCGGTGCTGTCGCCGACCTGGGTGACGCTGGACGGGGCGGGTCAGTCGCAGAGCGTGCTGTTGGTGCCGAACGAAGCGTGGCTGGTGGGCATCACGTCGTACGTCGCCGGCATCACGGTCGACCCGGCCTACCAGTATTCGATCAAGACGTGGTCTGCGCCGGTCGGCTTGACGATCGTGCCGTGAGCGGGACAAGTCCCGCTAGGGATTCTGCCGTGACGCAATGGGGCCGGCGGCCCATCGAATGCGGTCGCCGCAGTCGATAGCTTCTGCCGCGATCGGAAAGACTGCCTTCAACCCGGTCGGAAGCCTCATGCAGAAGCCCATGCGCGTGTTCGTCGGCACCGACGATTCCCAGGTCGTTGCCACCAAGGTCCTGGAGTATTCGATCCGCAAGCACGCCTCGGGGCCGGTCGAGTTCCATGGCATGACCGCGGATCGAATGCCGGTGCCGCGCGACAAGAAGAACAAGCCACGCACGGGGTTCTCGTTCTGCCGGTTCACGATTCCGCAGCGCTGCGGCTACCGCGACCGAGCGCTGTACCTGGACGCGGACATGTTGGTGTTCACCGACATCGCCGAGCTCTGGCGCATTCCGTTCGGTGACCAGACCGTTCTGTGCACGTGGCAAGGTGAGGTGCCGGAGGCGTGGCGCAACAATCCGTCGTTCAAGACCGGACGGCACTACGCCGTCATGCTGCTCGATTGCGAGCGCCTGCATTGGGACGTTCGCGACATCGTGCGGGGCCTCGACGAGGATCGGTACAGCTACCAGCAATTGATGTACGACATGTGCATCGTCGCGCCGGACGCGATCGACCATCGCCTCGCAACCGAGTGGAACTCCCTCGAGAACTACGAGGCTGGCAAGACGAAGAACATCCACTACACCGTCGTGCCGACGCAGCCATGGAAGTGTCGGACCAACCCGCACGGCGCCGTCTGGGACCAGCACCTGGCTGAGGCGATCGCCAAAGGCATCGTCACCCGCGACGACATCGAGATCGGGGTCGAGGCGGGCTACGTGCACCGCGATCTGCTGCGGTTCGTCGGCAGGACCATGGCGCCCGTGACCAAGGGCGCCGCGCTGGCCAAGCCGCCGGCGCCGTTGCCGCCGGTGCCGAGCAAGCAGACGGTCCTGTTCTTCCTGCAGTTGATCACGGACACCGACCTGCTCGTCCCCCTGCTGGTGGAGGCGCGGCGCCGCGAAGGCGTCGACACCCGCCTCGTGGTCGACGATGCGATCCTTGCCAAGGTGCCCACGCTGGCCGACCAGTTGCACCGGCGGGGGCTCATGTTCTATCGCACCAACGTGAAGGAGATGCAGGCCGGGCGTGGCCCGTCGCTGCAGGGCATCACCCACGTGGTGACCGCGACCGAGTCGACGGCCGGCCCGCATCTGGCAGCGCACACGTTGGTCAAGCTGGCGCAACGCCACGGGATCCCGTGCATCACCCTGCAGCACGGCTTCGAGAACGTCGGACTCACCTGGTTCGACCACGTGCACACGCCGGCGAACACGGCCTTCCGGTCGGACCGCATCCTGACCTGGGGCAACACCAAATTGCATCCGGAAGCGCACGTCGTGACGCGTTCCCGCTGCATGCCGGTCGGCTGCTTCAAGGAGTTGATCCCAGCACGGGGCCGCTTGCAGCGTCCGGCGGCGCGACCGCGGTTCGTGGCGGTCCTCGAGAACCTGCACTGGCACCGGTTCGACAATGCGTATCGCCAGCGCTTCCTCGCCGACCTCGAGCAGGCGGTGCGCGCGACGCCCGACACCACGTGGTTCGTACGGCCGCATCCGGCGGGTCGCTACCTGACGACCCACTTCCGCGGCGATCTGCCGCGCGCTGACAACCTGATCATCGCGGACCCGAAAGCCGAGCAGTGGCAGGGCTGGCACGGTCCGGAGTTGTTCGCGATTTCCGACCTCGTCGTCACTACGCCGTCGACGGTCGCGCTCGACGTGGCCCGTTGCGGCGTGCCCGTCGTGGTCGTCGGGTACGACGAGGACGTGGCGCCCTATGCGCCCTTGCCGTTGATCCTGGAAGCGCGCGACTGGCAGCGTTTCGCCGCGCAGGCAGGCAACGCCTCGGAACGTGAGCAACTGGTCGCGAGCGGGCGTCAGTTCGTCGAGCGAGTGTCGTTGCCCGGTGATGCGGCCGCGCGTGCGCTCGATGCCGTGCTGGCGACGACCCTGATCGAGACGGGCGATCGGGTGATGCCGACTCCCGGTTTGTTCGAGCGAGTCGGCAAGGCCGTGCGCGCCATGTTCGGCGCCGGGAACTGAACTGCTCCGCTTCAGCGGCGGGCGAACAGTCCGATGCGGGGTCCGTTGCGTTCGACCACGTCGCGGAACACCTCGATGCGGGTGAATCCGAG
Organism: Planctomycetota bacterium; assembly: GCA_016794485.1. Taxonomy (GTDB): domain Bacteria; phylum Planctomycetota; class UBA1135; order UBA1135; family UBA2386; genus UBA2386. The sequence continues at coordinate 7,878 of JAEUHV010000226.1, read as the reverse complement.
GTCGCGAACGAGCTGGAGCAGGTCGTCCCGGTACAGCCACTCCGACCAGTCGTCGACACCACTGAACACGTCGCCCCAACCGCTCTCGCGGAACTTGCGCGTCTGCCAGGTGCGGCCCTGCCAGGTGACCGTCGACTTCGGCATCTTCACGCATTCGTCGGTCGCGTAGTGCGTGTCCAGCAGCAAGGCGTCGCCGAAGTCCTTGAGCGAGTGCAGGTGCTCGACCGGGTTGAGCAGGTGGTAGAGGACGCCGACGTGGAAGATGAGATCGAAGCGACCAATAGCCGGGTCGAGGCCGCGTGCGTCGACGACCACGTTGTCGACGTTCTTCACGCCCCAGAGGAACTGGCGGATGAGCGCGCCGACGACGTTGCGGGGCCGCACTTCGACGGCGCAGACCTGCTTGCAGAACTGGGCGAGCAGCACCGTGTGTTGGCCTTCGCACGCGCCGATCTCCAGCACACGCTTGCCGTCGCCGAGGTTCTTGCGCACGAGCTCGACCCGCGGGTCGGTCGGAACGTTGCCGAAGGCTCCCTTCCCTTCGCCGAACACGCGGCCGTCCGCCAGCGGACGGGAGGTCTTCCAAGGATGCGCGGCTTGGAACTCGGCGAGTTGAGCGTCGGTGAATGCGTGGGGCATGAGGAGCTCGGGGGACGGCTGCGCAAGCTGACGCAGCATGTGCCGGAACTTCAAGGGTGCGATTTGGGGCGATCAACCGCCCCGGCGAAGCAGGCGACCGAGGAACGCACGCAGTCGCCCCTTGGTCGGTGGCTGCCCGCCCGAGGTGGGCGGCGTTCGTACGCCAAGGTTCTGCAGCACCGTCGCCAGCGTCGCGGACGCATCGGCCGCGACCGTGCCCCCGGGAAACCGTCGTGCATGCTCCGGTGAGTCTGCGTACCACACGAGCCGGCCCTGTACCTCCAGTTCGAACAACTCCGGAACTTCGGGGAACCAATCTTCCAGCAGGCGCTCGCCCGGCGCGCCGCCATGGTCCGGGATGCGCGGCAGCAGCAGCCATCGGCAATGGGCGAGCAGATCGTCGCGGCATGCGCCGACGGCGTCTACGTCGCGGGTGTGCACGATCGTCGCCGGTCCCCCGCGTTCGTCCGCAGCGGTCGGGAACAGCGTTCCGGTGTGGAGTTCCAGCCGGGGCAGGTCGGCCAGTTCGAGCTTCCCGCGAATGCGTTCGAGCCACGCCGCGAGCCCGAGCCGCGGCGCGCGCAGCGGCTGCCGGTCCGCCTTCTCCTGCCACTGCGGATGCGTGATCCACGTGAACGGCCGCGGCCCGACCTCCTCGACCGACAGCCCGAGCATCTGCACGCGCTTGCTGACGCCGATCTCGGCGGCGATCGCTTCGCCGTAGTCGCTGCCGAGCGGGAACCCGCCGATGCGCTGCAGCACGTCGGCGCGCACAGCCAGCACCAGCGTCTGCAGGTGGTCGCCGCGCGGGCCCGGGTCGATGCCGTTCCGCTGCCAGAACGCGCGGTAGGTCGGCAGCCGTTCGGCCGGCTCGCCGTCGACGTGGTGGTGGTCGAGCGTGTGGCCGGCGAAGCGACGTTCCAGCGTGGCCCAGTCGGCGGCCCAGGTCGGGTTCATGCGTTCGCCGACGAGCCCGACTTCCGGCCGCTGCAGCCGCAGCACGAACGGCAGCAGCCAGCCGGGGCGCCGCAGCCGGCACTCGTCCTGCAGGAACAGGTAGTGGGCATAGCCGGATGCGCTACGCCAGCCGTGCTCCCACGCGCCGATGTTGTAGCCCGAGTTCGGGCGATGCAGGACGCGCAAGCCCGGCAGCGCAGCGGAGATCGCGGTCGGCTCGGGGCGCGTCTGGTTGACCACCACGAGCACGTCGAACGGGGCGCCGGCGGGCACGCGCGCCAGATCGTCGAGCAGCGTGTCGAGGTCCTGCCGCGGCCGCGCGTCGTAGTGCGACACGACGACGAGGGTTCGGGGCAGCGATGGCATCGCCGGATTCTGGGCGTTGCGTGCGGGGCGTGCAATCGCGGCTCTGCTCGCGCGCGGCCAATGGGCCGAACGCTCGATTGACTTTTCCCCGTGCGAGTACCAGCATGAACCCATGCCTCGCTCCCAGCGCGACGAAGGAGAGCCGCCGGCCACGGCAGCCCGCGAACCGGGCGAGCGCGTCGCCTACACGCGCGGCGAACTCGATCGCACCGAACTGGAGCTCGCGCGGCTGCGTGCGCGCCGGGCCGAGCTGCAGAAGCAGATCGACGTCGTCACGGCCGAGAACGGCCTCCTCGAACGCGACCTGCTGCAGAAGCTCGCCACATGGCGCAAGCTCGACGACGCCAATGCGCGGGCCGAGGAGGTGCTGCCGCAACTGCGGGCGGTCACCGGTTCGCTGTGCTACCGCGTCTGCCGCGTGCTGCTGCACGGCGTGAACCGCGCCTGGGCCCTCGTGACGTTCCGTCGCTGACGGCCGCGTTCAGCGGGCGCGCACGAGTCCGAGCGAGCGGCGTTCGAACAGGATCTGGAGGCGAGGGTCGCGCGTCCGCCATTCCTGGACCGCGCGCTTGCAGCCGGAGTAGCTCGACCAGTCGTCGAACACGACGACCGCGCCCGGGACCAGGTTCGGTTCGAGCCGTTCGATGCACACGCGCACCGAGTCGTACCAGTCGCAGTCGATGTGGGCGAGCGCCACCGGCCCGTGCGGCCGCAAGGTGTCCTCGAACAACCCGGGCACGCAGCGGACCGTGCCGTGTTCGCAGTCGACGTCGAACGTGCGCAGGTTCGCCTTCACCTTGGCGAGCAGGTCGGTCTCGTAGCCGTAGTAGCGGTCGCCGCCGATGCCCGGCGACTCGCCCGACGCGATCACCGCGTAACGAGCGTGGGCGTCTTCGCCGTCGCTCGGTGACGGCGGCGGGATCAGGCCGAATACGTCGTAGAGATCGAGCGGCGTCGCCGCCGGCTTCATCTTCGCCAGCAGGATCGCCGAACCGCCGAGCGCGACTCCGGCTTCGAGCCATCGGCCGCGGACCTTGCCGGCGCGCACGTGGTTGGCCGCCTCCGCCAGGTTCTCGAGCTTCGGCGGGCCGCAGTACGACAGGCGCGCGGCGCGGATCTCGGCGATCCACTGGGCGACCCGGGACGCGTCGATCGGCGTGTCGTCGGCGTTGCGTCCGCCGAACAGGCGCCGCAGGCGTTGGAGCAGTGGAGTCATCGCGGCAGGGAGTCGACGAACCGGCGCAACACGGGGAACAGCGCGCGCACGCGCCCACGCACCCGTTCGAAGTCGAACTCGGCGTGCGCACCCAGAGTGTCGGGCCGGCACAGCGGGAAGTCGAGCGACTCGGCGATCCCGGCGGCGCGGCCGTCGACCGGGACCAGCCAGCTGCGCTTCGCCTGGCTCAGGCAATGCAGGTGGGCGTGCAGGCGGGTGCCGACGTGCACGTCGACGGAGCGGTAGAACGCCAGCAGGGCGTCGGCGTCGGCCGGGGCGGCGACCCGGAAGCCGCGGCGGACCGCGTACTGGCGCAGGCGCTGGAACGGGTCGAGCCGTTCGGGCCGGGCCGGCCAGAAGCGGTGGCGCAGCAGTTCGCCGCGCGTCGGTGGCGACCAGTTCTGGTGCAGCACGAGGGTGCGGCGGGCGCGCGGCCAGGTCGCGACGACGTGGTCGACGATCGCGGTCTCGCGGGCGAAGAAGTCGTCGCGTTCGGTCGGGGTCACCGCCACGTGGTCGACCCGGGTGCCGAACGGCCGGCCGTCGAGCAGCGGTGCGTCGAACACCACCGGGCAACCGGTCATCAGCAGCTGCGGCGCGAGCTGCGGCAGTTCGCGGCGCAGCAGGTCGACGGTGTGTGGGCAGCGCCACGACGAGAACGCGATGCGCTCGTGCACTGCCAGCAGCACTTCCTTGGTCGCGGGCGAGAGCCGTTCGCTGTGGCCGGGCGCGCCGTGCAGGCCGACGCCGAACGGCACGAGGCGCAGCGGCGAAGCGCGCAGGCGGGCGGCGGTGAAGCCCGGCCAGATCGTCCAGTTCTCGGCCAGCTGGTTGGCGCCGGCGAGCACGACGGCGGGTGTGGCGGCGATTACTGCTTCCGCGGCGGCGGGCAACGCCACACGTGGCGAGAACGTGCGGTCCGCGGCGAAGCGGCCGAGTCGCCGTTCGATGGCGCGCAGGATGAAGCCGTCGCCGAGGTTGCACACCTTGCGGCCGCGCAGTTCGTCGGGGATCGGGTACGGCGTCAGCACGCCGTACGGACTCTCGGGGACGCCGTGGTCGGTCATTCCGGTCACTTGCGGCCGGCGGCGACCAGGTAGGGGTTCGGTTGCTTGCGCACGATCAGTTCGTCGGTGACCTCGGCGTAGCCCTCGAAGAACACCTCGCGCACCGCCTGCTCGCTGAACCGATAGTAGTCCGCGTTGTAGGCCAGGCCGTGCCTGGCATAGGTGACGGTGGTGAAGTCCTTGTCGCCCGGCAGCGTCATGTAGATCGGGACGCCGACGACGAAGTAGCCGCCGGGGCGCAGCACGCGCAGCACCTCGGCCGTGCTGCGCCAGAACCAGCGATCGTGTTCGAGGGCCGAACAGCTCAGCACGCAGTCGAACGTCGCGTCCGCGAACGGCAGGTGGTTGCCGTTCGCCACGACCCGGCGCGTCGCCCGCAGTTGCTCGGTGGGTCGGTCGAACCGCAGGTTGAGGGCTATGCGCGGCCCGTGCGCGAACGTCGGGATCGACAGCAGCGTCCAGCCGCCGGCCCCGACCTCGAGCGCGGTGCGGCGTGCGGTCCCGGGCAGCCGGCGGGTGACGATCTCCTCGAAGCGGGCGAAGACTTCCGGACTCATGTGGGGTTTCCGTGGCGCGGCCCACGGAGCACGCGCAGCGGCAGCGACGGCATTGCATCGGGGCGATCGCGGCCGGACAAGACACCTTCGGTCGCTTCGAGCAGCAGCGCCAACGTGAAGCGGTCCTTCGGTGCCAGGTTGGAGCGGGCGACCGTGGCCCAGTCGAGCAACGGTGACAACCGGCTGCGGGCGGCGGCGAGCTCGGCGGAGTGCAGGCAGCGGTCGAAGACGGCGACGAGTCCGGCCCCGAGCCAGGTGCTCCACAGGTCCACCGTGCCGGCGGCGCCGAACTTCGGCCGGTGCGTGATGCGCTCGGGCAGCGCGGTGGCGAACGCGGCGGCGAGGGCGACCTTGTCGCGGCGGCCATCGCCTTCGGCCGGCAGCAGTTTCTGCTCCGGCCGCAGCAGGGCGCTCGCCTCGAGTACCGACCGGTAGAGGAACGGCACGCGGGCTTCGACCCCGTGCGCCATGAACATGCGGTCGACGCGCAGCAGCTGGCTGTACTGCAGCTGCGTGTCGAGGTCGAACGACTGGAACGCCGCCAGGCCCGTCGGCGCACCGGCGGCGCTTTGCACGTAGTCGTCGCGCTGGCGGCGCAGGCGTTCCTCGGCGAGCTTCTGTACTTCGGGGCGCAGGCACGGCAGCAGCGCCCGCTGGGCGCGACGCTGGCGGTAGGCGTCGAACACGGCTCCGGGGTCGCGTTCGGCGCCCGGCACCATCGCCAGGCGCTGCCACGGATAGCCGCCGAACAGTTCGTCGCTGCCTTCGCCGACCAGCACGACCTTGCAACCGGCGGCATGCACCGCCGCGGCGAGGGCGAAGCCCGGCAGCGCGTTCACGTTGGCGATCGGCTCCTCGAGATGCCACGCGACCGCGCGCAGCCATTCGCCGACGGCCCCGTGGTCGAGGTGGGCGATGTAGTGGGTGAGCCCGAGGTGCCGGCTGAGCAAGGTCGCGTGTTCGACTTCGGGATCGCCCGCGGCGGCCAGCGTGAACGTGTGCGCGTGCAGGTCCGCCGCGTGCCGCGCCGCTGCAACGGTGACGATGCTGGAGTCGAGGCCGCCGCTCAGGGCCACCGCGACCGGCACGTCGGCGAGCATGTGGTCGGCGACGGCGCGTTCGACGGTGGCGCGCAGGGCCGCGGCATCGGGGGCCGGGCCGGTCGCGGCGAACGCAGCGGCCTTGCGGTAGAGCACGCGCGACCGGCTCTGCAGCGAACCGGCGCCGTGCTTGCGGTAGGTGCGCACCGTGCCGGGCGGCAGGAACTGCACGTCGGCGTACAGCGAGCGGTCTTCCAGCGGGAAGCCCCACTGCAGGGCGTCGACGAGCACGCCCGGATCGATGCCGAGCGGCTGCAGGGCGGCGATCGGCTTGACCTCGCTGGCGAACCAGACCGCGCCGTCGCGTTCGAGCAGCAGGAGCGGCTTGATGCCGAACTCGTCGCGCGCGAGGTGCAGCACGCGTTCCCGTTCGTCGTAGAGCGCCAGCGCGAACATGCCGCGCAAGCGGTCGAAGAACGCGTCGCCGTGGCGCCGCCAGCCGCGCGCGATCACCTCGGTGTCGCCGGAGGTGGTGAACACCTCGCCGTCGCGTTCGAGTTCGGCGCGCAGTTCGCGGAAGTTGAAGACCTCGCCGTTGTAGACCAACGTGCAGTCGGGGCCGCGGAACGGCTGGTCGCTGCGCGCATCGAGGTCGAGGATCGACAGCCGCGCGTGGCCGAGGCAGAGGCCGTCGTCCGGACGATGTACGAGGCCGAGCGCGTCGGGGCCGCGGTGCGCGATGCGGGCGAGGGCGCGTTCGCAGGCGGGGCGGTCCGGGAACGGGCGGGCGCCGAACAGGCCGAAGATGCCGCACATCGTTCAGCCCTCGTCCGCGGTGGCCGGGTCCTCGTCGACGGGCACGGGCCCGTCGCACGGCTCGGCGCCGTCGCTGCGCCAGGCCCGCGGCTGGAAGTAGGTGCAGTGCTGCGCGCGGCCGTCGTCGCGCACGACCAGCTTCACGTCGTCGACGACGTCGAGGATGTCGTGCAGGGCACCGCACGACACGCTGAGCTTCAGGCGGTAGGTGCCCGGGCGCAGGCCGACGTGCGGCAGGGCGAGCGTCACCGTGCTGTCGCCGGCGGGCACGCGCAACCAGCCGTGGTCCTTGCACGACATCAGCATCTGCACCGTTTCGCCGGGCTGGTGCACCAGGTCGAACACCATCAGGTTGACGCTGACCGGCTCGGTGGCGGCGCTGGCGTGCAGGTGCACGGCCAGTTCCGCCGCCTGCCCGCTGCGCCAGTGGTCCACCGTGGCCCCGCCGGCGGCGAGCCCGACCGAACGCACGGCGACGCGGCCGCCGGTTCGCGCCGGTCGTTCCTGCAGGGCGGCAACCTGCTTCGCGTTCGCCGCGGTGGCGATCTGCAGCTGGTCGTCTTCGTAGAGCTTCAGCACGTCGCGGGCGGCCCCGAATCCGAGCGACTTGCCGCCCTTCAACCACAGGCACTCGTCGGACAGGGCCTCGACCAGGACCGGGCTGTGCGACACCAGCAGCAGCGACGTGCCGCTGCGGCGCAGTTCGTTGATCTTGTTGCGGCACTTCACGCGGAAGCGCGCGTCGCCGACCGACAGGACCTCGTCGACCACCAGGATCGACGGCTCGGTGTGGATCGCGCAGGCGAACCCGAGCCGCGCTTGCATGCCCGAGCTGTAGGTGCCGAGCGGCGCGTCCATCGCGTCGTGCAGTTCGGCGAAGTCGACGACCGCGTCGTAGCGGGCGCGCGCGTCGCGTTCGGACACGCCGAGCAGGGCGAGGTTGAGGAACACGTTCTGCCGCCCCGACAGCACCGGCTTGAAGCCTGCACCCAGGGCCAGCATCGGCGCGATACGGCCGCTGACGTGCACCGTGCCGAGCGACGGCCGCAGGATGCCGCAGACCATGCGCAACAGGGTGGTCTTGCCGCTGCCGTTGTGGCCGACGATGCCGATCGAACGGCCTGCGCGCAGCGTGAACGACACGTCGCGCACCGCCCAGAACTCGCTCTCGCGCAGCGTGTCGTCGGTGGTGCGGCCGAGCAGCAGGCGGCCGATGTCGC